>JBFYZW010000335.1:0-10243 GCA_041309305.1 Deltaproteobacteria bacterium
CGCGGCGACCGACCGGCTCCGCTTCCGGGTCGCCGCGGCCTTTGCCAGCGGCGACTCGGCGGTGAGCGTCAACGGTCAGCCGGCGGCCGCCGGTGGCACGACCTTCACGGTCGGCGGCAGCGGGCCGGTGCTCTTCGGCGCGAACGGTGACGCGCGGCTCGACGGTCACCTGCGCCGGGTCCGTTACTACCCCGATCGGGTCGCCGATGCCGACCTGGCCCGCTTGACCGCGGACCTCGGCTTCGCCGACGACTTCGACGACGGACAGATCGGCCCGCGTTGGCGCGAGGCGGTGTGGACCGTGAAGTGCGCCTGGTGCTACACGAACGGCACCGAGGTCGCGGTCGACGAGACCGGCGGCCGGCTGGTGATCTCCTTCGCCGACCGCGACGGCGCCAACGGGCTGGTCACGCTCGATACCTATGACTTTACTGGTGCGGTGATGACCGCCGAGCTGGTCACGCCGCCGCTGGCCTCGGCCGACATCGAGGTCGGGATCGCGGTGACCTTCCCGGGGGGCGAGGAGACCGTGTCGCTGTTCGCCTACCAGGGGAATCTTCTCGGCCAGACGAACACCCTTGCCCTGGGCTGGCAGACCGTGTTCACGCAGCCGTTCAGCGCCGTCAACCACCGCTTCCTGAGCCTGGGGCACGAGCCGGGCAGCGACCGGTTCGTGTTTCGGACCTCGGCGGACGGGGTGAACTGGACGACGCGGGCGACCGAGCCGGTCTTTGGCCCGATCGTCGACAGCGCGCTGCTCATCTACGGCAACTCCTACAACGTCGCCGCGGGCTCGACGCCGGACGCGGTGTTCGACAACTTCGCCACCAACGCGGCGAGGAACTGAGCCGATGTCTCGCCAGCTGAAGATCGTCCTCGCCGTCCTCGCCGCGCTGGTCCTGGTCGGCGCGCTGGCGCTGGTCGGGTTCGTCTGGTGGCTCAAGGCCAACCTGCCCGAGCTGCAGGAGCAGGCCAGCGCCGCGATCGCCGCCGGCGAGCAGTTCGCGGCCGAGCGGCCGCAGCGCGCCTGCCTGCCCGAGGCGCTGGCGCGGCTCGGCGAGTGCGACGGGCTGCGCTGCGAGCTGGGCATCAAGTTCTTCCTCCAGGGCTGCCTCGACGCCGCGACCGCGTCCCCCGGGTTGTGCGACGGGGTGCCCGGCCCCGACGAGATCGCCGGCAGCATCAAGTACCGGTTGGCGGCCTGCCTCGACGCGCCGGCCGCGCTGCGCGAGGCGTGCAGCCGCGTCGTGCCGGCGGTTCAGGAGCATTGCCACCCGCGCGGACGCTGACCGTGCGGCGGCGCCGCCACACCCTGCCGCGGTGACGGCACGCCGGCCTGCGACGTCACGCGGCTCAGGATCGGCTCGGCGTTCAGCGGCAGGCTTGACTTTCCGGCCGATTGTGGCGAGTTGTGCGCCTGGAGGACGAGGCGGTCATGGCGAAAGGCAAGTTCGACGACGTGCTGAAGAAGTTCCCTCTCGGCGTCAGCGTGGTTACCGTCGGGCGCGGTGGGGCGGAGAACGGCCTGACGGTCTCGTGGGCGATGCCGGTCTCCTTCGCGCCGCTGCACCTGGCGATCTCGGTCGACGCCAAGCACTACAGCGTCGAGTTCCTCGACAGCACGAAGAGCTTCGTGCTCAACCTGCTGGGCAAAGGCCAGGAGAAGCTGGCGGCGCACTTTGCCAAGCAGAGCTTCTCCGGTCAGGACAAGCTCGGCGGCTTCGCGACCCGCGAGGGCCAGAGCGGCGCGGCGATCTTGACCGACGCGCTGGCCTACTTCGACTGCGAGGTGGTCGGCAAGCACGCCTACGGCGACCACCTGCTCTACGTCGGCAAGGTGGTCGACGCGGCGGTGCTGGCCAAGGACGGCGAGCCGATGCTGACCGTCGAGGGGATGCGCTACGTCAAGAAGTGAGGCCCAACCCGCAGGGTCGACTCACCAGTAGACCTCGACGTGGATCTGGCCGGGGACGAGCTTCTGCTGCTCGACGAAGCCCTCGGCGGTGAGCTGGGCGCGCATCGCGTCGATCATCCCCGGGTTGCCGCACAGGAAGACGTGCGTGTCGGCGGGCGTCGGCCGCCGACCCCAGGCGTCGGTGACCACCCCGGCGCGCCAGAGGTCCTGCACCCGGCCGACCGGCCCGGCCCAAGGTGCCTCCGGCCGGCTGACGATCGGGTGGTAGCTGACCGCCGGGTGCGCGGCGGCGAGGGCGCGCAGCTCCGCGTCATAGCCGAGGTCGCGCAGGTAGCGGGCCCCGAGCAGCACCGCGTAGCGGCGCGGCCCGCCGTCGGCGGCGTGGCTGCGCAACATGCTCATATAAGGAGCGAGCCCGGTGCCGGTGGCGACGAGCACGACGTCCTGGTCGGCCGGGACCTCGGCGAGGGTGAACACCCCCTTGAAGCCGGGCTTGAGGTAGAGCCGGTCGCCGGGCTGGAGCGCGAACAGGCGCGGCGTGAAGCTGCCGGAGTCGACCAGGTTGACGTACAGCTCGATGTACTCCTTGGCCCGCGACGACGAGGCGATCGAGTAGGCGCGCAGCAGCACGCGCTCGGGCGGCGACGGGTTCTCCTCCTCGGCGGCGCCGGGCCAGCGCGGCGCGCCGGCCGGCAGGCCGATGGTCGCGTACTGGCCGGGCACGAAGTCCGGGAGCGCCCAGCCGTCCGGGGCGACGCGCAGGATGAGCAACCGCGGGTTGACCTCGCGGCGCTCGCTGACGACGGCGTTGAGCTCACGGGCCGGCATGACCGCCGCTCTTTATCGCATCTCGGGGGCGGAGGCGACGCCCACGCGCGCGCGGCGCGCCGCGGGCCAGGGCCGGGGCCTTGTCGCGCTCGGGCAGGCGCGCCTATGCTGCGCCGATGATCGAACATTCACGGCTGGCGTTGAACCACATCCTCTGCCCCTCCCTCACACCGGCGGCCTTCTGCGCGCTGGCCGGTGAGCTCGGCGTCGGCCAGGTCGAGCTGCGCAACGACCTCGGTGCGGCGGACCCCCTCGGCGGCCTGGCGCCGGCCGAGCTGCGCGCCCGGGCCGCCGACGCCGGCGTGCGGGTGATTTCGATCAACGCGCTGCAGCGGTTCAACCTCGCGGCGGCGCGCGCCGAGGTGGAGCGGACGCTCGACCAGCTGCTCGCGCTGGCGCGCGCGCTCGGCTGCGGCGCGCTGGTGCTCTGTCCGACCAACGACCCGGCCGACCCGCGCTCGCCGGTCGAGCGCCAGAACGAGACCGTCGCGGCGCTGCGCGCCCTCAGGCCACGCTTCGAGGACGCCGGGGTGCTCGGGCTGGTCGAGCCGCTCGGCTTCGCCGAGAGCTCGCTGCGCTCGCTGGTCGACGCGCAGGCGGCGATCCGCGCCGCCGGCGGGCAGTGCTATCGGGTGGTGCACGACACCTTTCATCATCACCTCGGTCCGGACACGCTGGTGACGCTCGGCGACACCTACGACGTGGCGCTGACCGGCCTGGTGCACCTGTCGGCCGTGGTCGACGAGGTGCCGGACGCCCAGCTGCGCGATCGGCATCGCGTCTTGCCGAGCGCCGGGGATCGGCTGGGCAGCGTCGCGCAGCTGGCGCGCCTGGCCGAGCTCGGCTACCGCGGCCCGGTCTCGCTCGAGCCGTTCGCCCCGTCCGTCCAGGCGTTGGCGCCGGCCGCGCTGCGCGCAGCGCTCGCTGCCAGCCTGGCGCTGGTGGCCGAGGCTGGCGCCTGACGCGCCGCGCGCGTCGGGTCTACAGGAAGTCGTAGAAGAAGCGCTTGACCAGGTAGCCGAGCGGGTTCGGCTCGGCCGGCGGGATGCTGGCCGGGTCGAGGCGCCGCGCCGCGGCGAGGTCGCGCTCGAACTGCTGGCGCAGCTCGCCGGTGAAGCGCTCGCCGAGCACGAAGGCGTTGGTCTCGCCCTTGAGCTTCACCGACTGCGGGTGGAGGTTGTAGCTGCCCACGGTCGCGAAGCTCTTGCCCACCGCGGCGAGCTTGCTGTGCAGGGTGGCGCCGCTCTTGAGGTAGACCTCGCAGCCGGCGGCGGCCATCTCGGCCAACGACTCGACGATCGGCGCGCTGATGATCGGCACGTCGACGCTCTCCGGCGAGTTGGAGAGGATGCGCACCTGCACGCCGCGGGCGCGCGCCTCGAGCAGCGCCTGGCGCAGCGCCGGGTTGAGGATGAAGTAGGCGTTCTCGATATCGATCGGCCCATCGCTCGGCTCTCGGCAGCTGACGATCGCTTTGAGCAGGCCGACGAAGATCGGATCGCGATCGCGCTCGCCCGGTGCGTCGTCGACCACCGCGACGCGGTTGTCGGTGCCGGCGGCGCCGACGAACTCCGGCCGGGTCATCGGCGGCAGCCCGAGGCGGGCGGCGAGCGCATCCCACTGCGCCTGGATCACCGCGTGCGCCTGGGCCACGGCCTCGGCGCCGTAGACCGCGATGTCGGTGTCGCGCCAGCGCTGCTTCGCGTCGGTGGCCGCCGCGCCGCGGTGCGAGTAGACGTCGCCGATGTTGATGCCGCCGATGATCGCCACCTTGCCGTCGACGACCATCACCTTGCGGTGGTGGCCGGGGACGCGGGCGACCGGGATGCCGGCCGCCTCGAGCTTGGCGACGATGCTCGCGTGGCTCGGCTCGTTGGCCACCTCGTCATCGACCAGCACCCGCACCTCGACGCCGCGGGCCAGCGCCGCCTTGAGCTTCTCCAGCGTCTGGTTGCCGGTGGCGTCGTCGTAGAAGGCCCAGGTCATCAGGTGGATGCTGTGCTCGGCCTGATCGATCCAGCGATCGCGCAGTGCGAACGACGGCGGCCCGTCGACCAGGAGCTCGACCTCGGCGGGGACGAACGGCACGCCGAGCACGCGCGCCAGCTGCTCGGCGAACGCCGGGGTGTCGATGCGCGCGCTCTCGGCGTTGGCCTGCGCCAGGTGCCGAGCGCCGAGCTCCTCCCAGCCGAGGTAGCGGTTGCCCTGGGTCGCAGGGGTCAGGCCGTGGGCGCCGAGCTGGTGCTCGATCATCTTGGCGAACTGGCCGACCATCACCGCCTTCTCGGCGTCGCTGGCGTGCGGCTGCAGCTTGGCGAGCGCGGCGAAGGCCACCGGCTGCAGCGCCGCCTCGAGCTTGCCCGCCGCGGCGAGCTCGACCAGGAGCCCGATGACCTGCTTCTCGAGTCGGGCCATGACCCGCGGGGTCAGCGGGTGCCCCGCCAACGCGGTGAGCGCCTGCTCGAGCACGGCGCCGGCGGCGGCCAGGTCGGCGGGCTTCTCGTACTTGGCGACCAGCGCCGCGACCGCCTTCGGGTTGCGGCGCAGCTCGGCGAGCTGCAGCGCCAACGCGCCGGCGCCGGGCTTAGCCTTGCTCGTCGGTTTGCTCGCCTTGCCGCGCCGGCGCTCGAAGGTCGCCGGCGTCGTGTTCTGGGCCTGCGCTGCGCCGGCGGGGGACCTACGCCGCCGGGTTGGCTTGTGCGGGGTCTTGGTCGCCGGGGTCTGGTCGATCGCGGGCGGCGTCGCACGCCGGCCGGTGCGGGTGAGCTCGGGCATCGCGCGCTCCTGTCAGGAGGTTATTGCTATGCCGCAAAGACTGCCACGAGTCGTTCGGGTTTGTCGAGGACTCAGCCGCGCACGAACGGGTTGTGCTGCCGTTCGTCGCCGATCGTCGTGTCCGGCCCGTGGCCGGGGACGATCACCGTCTCGTCGGGGAGGGTGTAGAGCCGCTCGCGGATCGAGCGCTCGAGGGCGGCGAAGTCGCCGCCGAACAGGTCGGTGCGGCCAACGCCGCCAGCGAACAGCGTGTCGCCGACGATGCACAGCCGCTCGTTGGCGCACCAGAGGCTGACCGAGCCGGGCGAGTGGCCGGGGGTGTGCAGCACCTCGAGCGTGAGGTCTCCGACCGCGACGCGCTCGCCGTCGGCGAGGGGGCGGTCGACGGGGCAGGCGGGGGGCGGCGGCAGGCCGAACAGCGCGGCCTGCTCGGCGGCGCCGTCGAACAGCGGCCGGTCGGCGTCGTGCAGGTAGACCGGCGCGCCGGTGACCCGGCGCAGCTCGGCGGTGGCGCCGACGTGGTCGATGTGGCCGTGGGTGTGCAGCAGCGCGACGACGCGCAGCTGCTCGCGGGCGAGGCGCAGCAGGATGGCCGGTGCGTCGTCGCCGGGGTCGATGACCACCGCCTCGCGTCGGGCGCGATCGCCGAGCAGCGTGCAGTTGCTGCCGAACGGACCGAGGACGAGCGTCTGGCGCCAGAGCATTGGCCGGCCCCGCGTCTCAGGGGCTGGTCGGGCGGGCCTTGCCGCTCTCGAGCACATGCTGGCCGACGGTGTAGAAGACGTCGGTCATCAGGATGACGCCGACCGCCTTGTCGCCGTCGAGCACCGGCACCAGGTCGATGCCGTGGTGGATCATCGTCGTGACCACGGCGCCGAGCGTGTCGCCGAGCGTCACGGTGCCGCGGATCGGCTCCATCACCGTGCGCACCGGCTCCCAGGAGGCCTGCACCGCGGCGGCGGAGAAGAGCGAGTTCCACTGCAACGTGATCGGCATCGAGAAGCTGGCCACCGGCGCCAGGCTGCCGATGCTCTGCCGCGCCCGGTCGATCGCCGCGAACTGGGGCGTCAAACCGCGCAGCAGGTTGCGCCGGCTGACCACGCCGACCAGCCGCTCCTGCTCGTCGAGCACCAGCACGAAGCGCGGTGCGATCACGTGGCCGTCCTGCAGCTTCACCGCCGAGGCGCCGAGCGCCATCATCGCCTCGCGCAGCGGCACCCAGCTGTGCACGTGCGGGTAGCTGGTCAGCGGCACCATCAGGTCGCGGGCCAGCTCGCTGGCCGTCGCCGGGGTGTCGTCGACCGCCGAGGTGTCGTCGCCCGGGGTGACGAACTTGACCCCCTTGAGCGTCTTGACGAACTTGACCACCGCCTGTCGGTTGCTCTCGAAGTAGGAGCCGCCCGACAGATGAACGACGCCGCGGCGGGCGTTGACCTGGACGACGTCGTCCGGGAAGCCCGAGGTGAGCTTCAGCGCGGCGCGCACGCGGGTGGTCAACGCGAAGTCGGCGACCGCCTGCTGGCTCTCGGAGGTGATCTTGAACGCCGGCTGCTCGACCAGCTTGGTGACCAGCTCGACCGCCGCGTCGATCTCCATGTGCTCGAGGTTGATCACCAGGTCGTAGAGCGTCGGGTCGGTCCACTCGACGCCGTACATGCGCTCGACCCACTGCTGCCGGTCGTGGTCGAGGGCGGCGATGTGCTCGGCGGCGTGCTCGCGGGTGCAGCTCAACGCCGTCATCGCCGCGCGGATGCGGTAGTCGAGCGGGGCGATCAGGCGCAGCTTGAGCACCTGGGGCAACTCCTTGAGCAAGAGGTGCCCGGCGAGGCCGTGGTAGACGACGTCACCGCCCTCGACCAGCTCGGCGAGGGCGGCCTGAATGGCCAACACGTAGCTGTCGCGGCTGTTGCGCAGCCGCTCCCAGAGGCTCGGTGGGCTCTTCAGCCCCTTGACCAGCTCGGCCTCGGAGACGCCGTAGGTGCGCGCCGCCTCGAGGATCACCTCGCGGCTGATGACCTTGAGCCCGAGCCGGGCGCCGAGCTCCTGGGCCAGGCGCTCGCCGCCGCTGAGCGAACCGCGTGAGATGGTGATGATCGGCATGGTCTGGTGCCTCCCTACGGGCAAACGCCGGCGTCGTCGTTGTTGCTGATCGCCACCTCGCCGCCGATGTTGTCGCGGCCGACCGCGTCGCGCAAGGCCTCGGCGGCGCAGGTGGGCAGCGCCGCGTTGTCACGGATGATCAGGTTGTCGCCGATGGCGCTGAGTAGCGGGAGCGCGAGCGTGGCGAGTAGGTCGTTGTCGACCAGCGCCAGGCTGCCGGCGACCAGCTCGAGCGCGGCGAGCGACACCTGCGCCAGCGCCGCGGCGCCCTCGAGGCGCAGGTCGCCGCCGACCAGCGTCAGGCCGGGCAGCGCGGCGTCGGTGAGCAGGCTGGCGTCGGTGAGCTCGAGATCGCCGCCGACCAGCTCGAGCGCGGCGAGCCCGCCGAGCGTGGTGAGATCGACGTCGGTGAGCGCCAGCCGGCCGCCGACCGTGGTCAACGCCGGCAGATTCAGCGTCGCCAGCGTCGGCGTCTCGTCGACCAGCAGGCTGCGGCCGAGGGTGCGCACCGCCGGCAAGGTCACGCCGGTCAGCGCCGCGTTGTTGGTGACGATCAGGTCGCTGCTCACCGACGTCAGCGCGGCGAAGCCGTTGACCTCGGTGAGCACCGGGTTGTCGAGCAGGGCGAGCGCGTTGCCGAGCGAGCGCAGCGCCGCGAAGCCGGAGATGGTCGTCAGCTGGGTCGCCTTGAAGGCGACCGCGCCGTCGGTGTGGAGCAGGGCCGGCAGGTCGAACGCGGTCAGCTTGCCATTCCCGGCCAGCCAGACGTGGTCGCTGACCAGCCGCAGCGCCGGCAGGTCGACGTCCGTCAGCTCGGCGTTGCCCTCGATGAGCAGGCCGCGCCAGTTGCGCGTCTCGTTCGGGCTCTGGCCGATGGTCTCGAGCAGCGGCAGGTCGACGGCGGTCAGCGCGCTGTTCTGGTAGATGATCAGGTTGCCGTGCACCGCGGTGAGCAGCGGCAGCGCCAAGGTCTCGATCGCGCTCGCCTGGCAGAGCAAGAGGTCGCCGGCGACGGTGGTCAGCTCGGCGGCGTCGGCCAGGTCGCTGTCGGTGAGGATGACGACGTCGTTCTCGCCGACGGTGTCGCACAGGCTGGCGACACCGACGCCGCCCTGCGGGTCGTCACCGCAGCCGGCGAGGGCGAGCAGGGGGAGCAGGGCCCGGGGGGAGAGTCTCACGCGCGCCTCCTCGCCACGCGATACCGCGCAGCGAGGGGGGTATAGCGCGAAACGTCCGCCGCCGCTACGTCGCTCAACCGCCGCCGCGGCGGCGGGCCTGGCGCTGCTTCTCTTGGTGCGCGGCGTAGGTGCGCGAGAACTCGTGCTGATGGCTGCCGTCCTCGCGGGCGAAGAAGAAGAGGAAGTCGTGGCGCTCCGGCGCGACGGCGGCGGCGAGCGCGCCGAGCCCCGGGTTGGCGATCGGCCCCGGCGGCAGGCCGGGGTTCAGGTAGGTGTTGTAGGGCGACTCGCGTCGGACGTCGGCCAGGGTCAGACGTGCCTTCGGCGTGCCGAGCAGGTACTGCACGGTGGCGCACGACTCGAGGCGCATGTTGCGCTCGAGCCGGTTGACGAACACGCCGGCGACCTTGGCCAGCTCGCTCCGGTCGCGCGCCTCGCGCTCGACGAGCGAGGCGAGGGTGACCAGCTCGGTGAGCTTCTCGCCGCGCAGCTCGGCGCCGCCCGGGAGCTTGCCCAGCTCGGCGAAGAACTGCTGGACCATCACGCGCAGGATCTCGCGCGCCGTCAGCCCCTTGGCCAAGGTGTAGGTCTCGGGGAAGAGGAAACCCTCGAGGGTCGTGCCGCTCAGGCCGAGCTCGGCGAGCAGCTCGGGGTCATGGGCCTCGCGCAGCACGTCGGTGGCGCGGGCCAGGCCCTCCCGCTCGAGCAGCTCGGCGACCTCGGCCAGGGTCAGGCCTTCGGGCACGGTGACCGCCCGGGTGTGGACCTGGCCGCGGCGCAGCTGGTCGAGCACTTCCCACGCCCAGGCGCCGGTGGAGAGCAGGTAGACGCCGGCGCGCAGCTCGCGGTCGGCGCCGGTCAGACGGGCGAGCAGCGTGAAGGCGCGCGGGTCGCGGATCACCCGCTCGCGCGCGAGCAGCTCGGCCATCGCCGGCACGCCGGCCTCGGGTGGGATCTGCAGCGTGTGCTGTCCGTCGCGCTGACCGGTGACCGGCGAGAGCGCGTAGAGCCCGGCGGCGGCGCCGAGCGCGGCGCAGAGCAGGGCAGCGACGCTCAGGCGCGCGAGCCACCGGCGGCGCCGCGGGGCGTCGGCCGGGGCGGGCGCACAGACCGGGTCGGGGAGGGTCAGAAGGCCGTCGGCGGTGATCACCAGATCGGCGATCGCCGTCGGCTGGACCGCCGCGCGCTCCGGCTCGGTCGGCGCGTCGCGTGGCGGCGGCGGCGGCGGCGGCGTCTCGAGGACCGTCGGTGCTGGTGTTGGCCGTGTCGAGGGCTGAACCGGCGGTGACGGCGGCGGCGGCGCCGCGACTGGCTCGGGGTCGAAGGCGTCGGCCGGGAGCGGCGGGGGCGTGACCAGCCGCGGGCGGGTGAAGCCGATCGGCGGCCGCGGCGGGGCTTCGTCCTGGGTGAGGGGCTCCGCCGGCGCAGCCGGCTCGTTGCGCAACAG
>JBFYZW010000336.1:0-3599 GCA_041309305.1 Deltaproteobacteria bacterium
CGTGTGCTCTTCCGATCTCGCCGGCGACCGCGAGCAGGCCACCCTGCACGGCGCCGTCGGCGTGGCAGAGCGTCGCCAGGGTCATCACCGCGCCGGCGGCCTCGATCGTGCGCGGCGCGCGGCGGATCATCGCCAACAGCTCCTCGATCGCCTCGCGGCTCGGCGGCTCGGTCGCGAGCTGCAGGTCGGTAGGCACGCGCCGCTCCCGCGCGCCCGCCGCCATCGGGCTCACCTCCTCGAGCCACCGTTGAATTGCCGCGACCGTCCCCGGCCGCGCGGTCCGGTTCGCAAAGCCGCGCACGTCCGCGATCTCGAACGGCCCCGCCGCGCCGCGGCGCCGGAGCAGCAGCGTCGCCCGCTCGGGGCGGAGCACCCGGCAGGCGTAGAGCGCGCCCCGCCCGGCGGCGATCTCGTCGGCGAAGCTGAAGATGCAGTTGCGCCGCTCTTGCCCCTCGAGCAGGAGCTCGTACGCGTCGGCGATCGGCTCGAGGCGCAGCGCTTCGCCGTCACTGGCAGGCAGCGGCGGCGGCGGGAAGGTGAGCCGCGCCGCGCGGCGTAGCTCGGCGGCCCGCGGCCCGAGCTCGTTCACCCACACGCGCAGCTGCGCCAACGAGTCCACCCGTCGCGGCCGTCGCGCCTGCGGCAGCTCGGCGGTGAAGCGCACGACGCGGTGCAGCGCGCGCACGACGCCCTCGCCAGCCGCGTGCGCCTCGAGGACCGCGAGCTCGCGCAAGAAGCGAAAGGTCACCGCCGCGCGCAGGACCGGGTGGCGGGCGACGTGGATCACGGCGGCGCTCAGCGCGCCCAGGTGCGCCAGCTCGCGCGCCACCGGTGGGTCAGCGAGCGCCGCGCGCAGCTCCAGCAGCACGTCGGGGCGGATCGCCGAGCGGCGCAGGCGCCCGAGCAGCTTGACCGCCGCCTTGGTGGCCGGGAAGCCGCAAAGGCCGAGCAGCTCGCGTTGTCGGCGGTAGACCAGCGCGCCGGGCCGTTCGCGCACCGCCGCCGCCGAGAACAGCTCCCGTCGGGCGATGAGCACGGCGATCGCCGGAGCCTGCGCGACCAGCTCGAGCGCTCCTCGACCGTCGCAGTCGGCCACCATCACCGCGACGCCCCAGTCGCCGCCCACCAGGTGGCGCCCGATCACCGCCCGCACCTCGGCCGGGACGCGCCCGACGAAGCTCGCCCAGGCGGTCCGCTCGGTCTCCTCTCGCGCCACGACGCGCGCCGGCTCGCCGAGCGGCAGGCAGAGCTGGCGGACGGCGCCGCCGTAGCGCTCGAGCTCGGCGAAGCGGAGCAGCGGGTAGAACGGCTCCCAGGCGCCGCCCTGCGTTCGGGCGCGCACCGCCTCCGGCGGCCACGGCCGGAGCCGGGCCCGCGCGCCGTCCAGGCCCTCGAGGCAGAGGACGCCGTCGACGAACAGGATCGATCGGTGCCGCCTCGGACCGACGCGCATCGGTGCCGCTCCCTTCGTTCGGGACCGGCGACCTTGCCAAACTCGACCTGAGCCGCGCTACCAGAATCCTCGCGCATCGGACGTTGATTGGCCGATCGGCGATCGTCGGCGTTTTCGCTGCGGGTGCGCCCCGATGCGCGGCTTTGCTCACTCGGCTTCGCCGGACCGCGCGCTATCTCTTCGTCCTTGGCGCCGCCCCCGGGCGCCTACTCGCCGGCGCTCTCCGCGTCGCTGCAGCTCGGCTCGGTGTCGTAGCCGAGGTAGTGGTAACCGTGCCACCGGCGTCGGTCGCCGCTCCAGACCGTCAGGTGCACTCCCTCGTGGCTGGTGCACTGGCGGAAGGTCTCCCCGACCCCGTCGCGGTCGAGGTCGGCGGTCAGTTGATCTCCGGAGACCTTGATCACCGGCTGGCCGAGCAGCGCAAAGCCGACGAACGGCGCGGTGGGCGCGCCCGCGAGCGCGTAGGCGTGCCCGACCGAGGCGAACGGGGCCGCGGCGCACGGGCCGGCGAGCGTCGACTCGTTCAGCTTGTAACGCGCCGGCGCCACGATGACGAGCTTCACCCGAGTCCCGGGCGGCAGGTCGGCCGCGTCCAGCGAGGCGCAGCGCTCCCCCTGGTCGGTCGAATAGGCGATGCCGACGCCGGCGAGCCTCGGCGGCGCCGCGGCCGGCGGTGGCTGCACCGGGGGCGCCGACGGCACGGGCGCGGGCGGCGCGACGGCTTGCGCGCCGCAGCTGGCAACGAGGGAGAGCAAGGCAACGCAGGACAACGGTCGAACGGGCGGCCTCGTCATGCGCCGACTATACCGCGGCGCGAGCTGCGCGTCTCAGACCCGCTGGTGCCGGCGGCCGAACAGCCAGGTGCCGACGGCGAAGTAGGCCGCGGTCAGCACGAGGATCGCGCCGAGCTCGAACAGGACCTCGTCGAGCCCGGCCCCGAAGTTGAGGATCTTGTTGAAGGCGCGGACGCACAGCGTCGTCGGCAGGACGTCGTTGGCGTACAGCGTGTGCGCGCCCAGCGCCATCACCGGGATCTTCGGCAACGGGAACATGCACTCGGAGAAGAACATCAGCACGAAGAACGGGAAGGTGCCGACGGTGAGCAGCTCGAACATCGACTTGAGAAAGGCCGAGCAGAGCACCGCGATCGCCACCACCCCGAGGGTCGCCGCCGCGCCGACGACCAGCAGCGCGACGAGCGACCCGTCGCTCCGGTAGCCACAGCTGAGCGCGGCCAGGTAGGCGAGCGCCAGCCCGACGCTGCCGAGCAGCACCTGGTTGGCCGACACGGCGGCGAGCAGCTCGGGCGTCCTCAAGCGCGAGAGCATCAGCCGGGTCATCGTTCCCTTGTCGACCTCCTTGACCAGTGAGGTCGCCGCGGTGAACAGGATCATCACGATGGCCAGGGTGAGCAGCGCCGGCACATAGAGGTCGAAGTCGCTCACCGGCCGGCCGCTGCCCAACGACGCGACGCCAACGTCGAGGGGCAGCTGCGCACCGGTGCGGACCGCGATCTCGGTGAAGGCAACATAGTCGGACATCGCCATCGCCATGCTGCTGCGCAGGTTGCGCTCGTCGGCGTGATTGACGAGCCGCGCCGGCGCCATCCCCGGCGCGCCGGTGGCGGCGATTGCGGCGGCAAAGCCGGCCGGGATCTCGACCACCAGATCGGCGTCCCGCGCCCGCACCTGAGCCTGGGCGGCCGCGAGGTCCGCGAGCTCGACGACGACGAAGACCGGCTTGCCGTCCGGGTGCGCCGCCTTGCGCCACGCATCGATCAGCGCCGCCGACCCGGCGCCGCCCGCACCGGCGCCCCCGGCGGCGTCGTGGTCGACGACCAGCAGGCGGTAGGCGGGCGCCGCGGCGCCGAAGTAGCCGTACATCATGTAGACAAAGGCCGGGGCGAAGACGAGCGCCAGGCTGAGCACCTTCCACTCGCGCAGGTTCTCGAGGAAGGTCTTCTTCAAGTACGCCAGCGTCCTCATTCGCGCAGCCTCCGGCCGGTGAGGCCGATGAAGACGTCCTCGAGCGTCGCCTCGCGCGTGCGCACCGCGGCGAGGCGCAGGCCGAGGCGGCACACCACGGCGAGGGCCTTGGCCCGCACCGCGCCGTCACCCTCGAGCGGGAAGCGCACCGCCCCGCCCTC
>JBFYZW010000337.1:0-4179 GCA_041309305.1 Deltaproteobacteria bacterium
GCGTGGGCCCACGCCGGGGGAACGACGTTGGGCTGCGGTGAGTCGGTGTGCGGCTTCACCGCTGACCACGACGCCAGCGCGGTGCTGGACAACTACGGCTGCAACCCCACCGCCGGGATGGGCGGGCCGGAGAAGAGCTACCGCTTCTCGTCGCCGGCCGACGCTCAGGTCCATGCCTGGCTGCGCAACCTGGCCGGCGATGACCTGAAGCTCGCGGTCCTGACCGGCAGCTGCGCCGCGGAGGATTGTGTCGATTTCCACTCCGGCGAGGTGCACTTCGCCGCGGTCGCCGACCGGGTCTACCACCTGGTCGTCGACGGGCACGACGGCATGGTCGGCGCGTTCGAGCTGACGGTCGCGTGCGACTGACGGCCGCGCCCTTGCCGGGTCGCTGGCGGCGAGGTAAACCCCTGGCACGATGAGCTCATTGACGCCATTCCCAGGCCCCGCGGGCGTAAACGGTCAGGGCGCCGCGTCGCCCGGAGCTGAGCTCGACGCCGGGCCAGACCTGCGCGCGCTGCTCGGGGTCTTGCTCCGCCGTCGGTGGTTTTTGGTCGGCGCGCTCGGCGCGGCGCTGCTGCTCGGCGCGCTGGTCACCATCCGCGCGCCGCGCATCTTCAGCGCCCGGGCGCTGATGCTCATCGAGCGGGAGACGCCGGAGGTGCTCTCCGGCGTGCGCGAGGTCTACGACCTCGGCACCGGCAGCTACTGGAATGCGCAGGAGTACTACCAGACGCAGTACGAGATCATCAAAAGCCGGCCGGTGGCCGAGCGCGCGGCGGCGATCCTGGGCATCAATGGACCCTCGCTGCTCGCCGAGCTGCAGGCGGCCGGGCCGGGCTCGACCCAGAGCGCGCTGGCGGCCGACCCGCTTTCCGGCCTGCCCGACGAGCTGCGCCGCAAGCTCGAGCGGCTCGGCTTCGGCCGGGCGCGGACGCGCGAGACGCTCGACGAGGCGCTGGGCAAGTTCGACGGTGCGTCGTTCGTGCGCGGCAAGGTGCTGGTCAACCCGATCAAGGACAGCCGCCTGGTCGAGATCGCGGTCGAGGATCGGGACCCGGCCTTCGCCGCCGACGTCGCCAACGCGGTGGCGCAGGCGTACGAGGAGGCCAACCTCGACCAGAAGATCGCCTTCACCGGCACCGCGGTCGACTGGTTGACCACTCAGGTCGCCGACCTGAAGCAGAAGCTCGAGGACAGCGAGATCAGGCTGCACGAGTTCAAGAAGGCCAACAACATCGTCTCGGTGTCGCTCGAGGACAAGCGGACGATGACCGCCGAGACGTTGTCGCAGCTGAACCAGAGCCTGTCGACCACCAAGGCGCGCCGGCTCGACCTGGAGAGCCAGCGCAGCCGCATCGCCCGGGCGCGGCAAGAGGGGCTCGAGGCGGTGACGCTGCAGGAGATCGTCAACAGCCACGTGGTGCAGCAGCTCAAGCTCAAGCTCTCCGAGCTGAAGCAGGAGGACGCGGAGATCAGCAAACGCTACATGCCCGAGCACCCGAAGGCGGTGGCGGTGCGCGAGCGGCTGAACATGGTGCGTGGCGACCTCGAGGCGGAGATCGATCGCATCTTGAAGAGCCTGGAGGGCGAGTACAAGCAGGCGGTCGACACCGAGGCCCGGCTCGGCAACGCGATCGAGGAGGTCAAGCAGGAGGCGCTGGAGCTGAACAAGAAGGAGATCGACTACAACCGCCTGCGCCGCGAGCGCGACAACAACCAGGCGCTCTACGACATGGTGCTCAAGCGCGAGAAGGAGGCCTCGCTGACCCGGATGCTCAAGGTCAACAACGTCCGCCGACACGAGGCGGCGCGCGAGCCGGAGCGGCCGGTGCGTCCGCGGGTGGCCCTGAACATGCTCGTCGCGCTGATCCTCGGCCTGCTCGGTGGGGTCGGCCTGGCCTTCCTGGTCGACTACCTCGACAACACGGTCAAGACGCAGCAGCAGGTCGAGCACCTGCTCGGCCTGCCCTTCCTCGGCGTCGTCCCGTCGATCCACGGCGAGAACCGAAAACAGACCATGGAGGTGGTCGAGCGCGACCACTACATGATCCAGAACCCGCGCTCGAGCGTCGCCGAGTGCTGCCGCACCATCCGCACCAACCTGCTGTTCATGTCGCCGGAGAAGGAGCTCAAGCTCCTGCTCATCACCTCCGGCGGGCCGCGCGAGGGCAAGAGCACCGTGGTGGTCGCCCTGGCCACGACGATGGCGCAGGCCGGCTCCCGGGTCGTCGTCGTCGACTCGGACATGCGCCGGCCGAGGCTGCACAAGTCGTTCAACCTGCCCAACGAGAAGGGCCTGAGCACGGCGATCCTCGGCGACAGCCGGCTCGACCAGGCCATCCTGCACACCGCGGTGCCCGGGGTCGACCTGTTGCCCTGCGGGCCGATCCCACCCAACCCGGCGGAGCTGCTGCACACCGACAGCTTCCGCGGCGTGCTGCGCGATCTCTCCGCCTCCTACGACCGGGTGATCTTCGACTCGCCGCCGGTCGGCGCGGTCACCGACGCGACGGTGCTCGGCTCGATGGTCGACGGCGTGATCATGGTGGTCAAGGCCGGGGCGACGCCCTGGCCGGCGGCGCAGCAGGTCAAGCGGCGGCTCACCGACGTCAACGCGCGCCTCCTCGGCGTCGTGCTCAACGACGTCGACCTCGACGCGCGCCGCGCCGGCGCCTACTACCAGCAGTATTACTACTACTACCGCTACGGCGAGGACGACGCGGGCAAGCGGCGCCGCGCCGTCTGACGGCGCAACGCCCCACGCCTACCAGACCGCCGGCGCCTGGGTGATCGCCTTGGTGATCTCGGCGCTGCCAATGCACACCTTCTGCCCGTTCGCCGCCCGCAGCACCTCGGCCGCCACCTGGTAGTGCTTGATCCGCACCCCCTCGACCTGATCGAGCAGCGAGACGACGGTCAGGTTGAGCAGGAAGTCGGCGCCGGCTGACTCCGCCCCCGGGGCGTCGCTCGCCAGCACGCGCAGCTTCTTCGTCGCCAAAATGGCCTTCTCCACCTGCGCGATGATCGCGCGCGCGTCGAGGTGCTCGTCGGTCCGGTTCACCACCCGGCCGACGCGGATCGAGGCGGTCTTGCCGCCGAGCCACGCCGGGGCGGTGAAGCACTCGGCGACGATCTTCTCGGCCGCCTCCTTGCTGTCGAGCTCGGTCCAGTTGCCGGACAGCTCGGGCCGGGGTTTGCCCTCGGGGATGCGGCTGACCTCGGTGTTGACCACGACCTGCGGGCGGGTGAAGCAGAGCACCGCCTCGCCGCCGGTGAGCACCATGCCGGCGAGCAGCCAGCCCTCGGCGCCGCGTTGGTTCGCCTCGCCCTCGACCTGGCGGGCGAGCGCCGCGCCTTTGCCGCGCGCCGGGAGGCTCAGGCATTGCACCTCGTGGCTCTGCCGCGGCAGCTCCACCTGGCGTTGTGCCGCAACCGGCAACGGCGCAGCGAAGGCCGCGCCGCTGAGCAAACAGCCGCCAACGAGTCTCGACAAGGTGGTCATTCCTCGCCTCCTCGCCGCCAGACCAGGGGTGGTCTCGGGCGGCTCAACGTAGCTCCTGGAGCAGCTCGCGGTGTTGTCGCTCGGACGCGGTCGTCTCGGCGCGCTTCAGCCGTTCGAGGGCCGCGGCGATCGCGGGGGTGTCGGCGAGCTCGTGTCGGGCGCGCTCGAGCTCGAGGCGGGCCGAGCGGAGATCTCCGAGCCGCTCGTAGAGCGCGGCGAGGCGCAGGCGATAATGCAGCGCCTGACGATCCTGGTCGCGGGCGTAGCGCAGCTCGCGGATCGCGGTGGACAGATCTCGGTCACGCTGCGCGATGTCGGCGAGCAGCGCGTGCGCGGCGGCCGAGGCGCGGCTGTCGGGCGCCTTGTCGAGCAGGTCGCGGGCGTGACGGCGCGCGTCGGCGAGGCGGCCGTCCTGGAGCATCAGCTCGGCCAGGCGGCGGAGCAGCGGCGCCTTGCGCAGCGTCTGGCGCAACCCGCGCTCCAGCGTCGCCTCGGCGGCGGCGAAGTCGCCCGCGAGCTGGTGCGCCGCCGACTGGAACCGGTTGGGCTCGACCAGCTCCGGCGCGCGCGCCTCGAGAACGCCGGCGGCGGTCAGCGCGCCGGCCGAGTCTCCGAGGTCGAGGAGCGCGCGCACCCGCGCCAGCTCCAGGGCCAGCTCGTCGAGCGGCGGGTCG
>JBFYZW010000338.1:0-3564 GCA_041309305.1 Deltaproteobacteria bacterium
CGAGCCACCCGGGCAGGAGGAAGTAGCTCTCCGGCTTGAACGGGAAGTCGGGCAGCCAGGCCGCCGCCGCCGCGTCGATCCCCTGGGCGACCAGCCAAGCGAGCGCGATGCCGCCGAGGCCCCCGGCGAGGCCGAGCAGCAGCGCCTGCCACTCGACCAGCAGCACCAGGTCGCGCTGCCGGGCACCGACGGCGCGGAGGATCGCCAGCTCGCGCCGGCGCTCGGCCAGCTGGGCGAAGAAGCTGTGCGCGATGTTCAACGCCGCGAGCGCCAGGACCAGAAGGCCGACCAGCGAGGCCAACGCGGTGGCGGCGGCGAGGATGTCGCTGGTGCGCCGCGCGGTGTCGTCGACCGTGAGGCCCGCGGCCTCGACCGCGGCGCGGATCGCCGGCAGGTCGGCCGGCGAGCCGGCCTGGAGCAGCACCGAGGCGTAGGTGCGCTCCTCCTGCGCCACGCCGTAGTCGCCGAGCAGGCGCTCGGCGACCGGCAGCGGCACGGTGACGCCGAGGCGCATCGCGTAGCGCGAGACGCCGACGATGCGGCCGCGCTCGACCCCCACCCGCGCCGCGCCACGGTCGCCGAGCATCAACGAGCGGCCGATGACGATCTCGAACTCGAAGCCGCTGAGCGCCGCGGCGCTCAAGCGCGGCATGCCGAGCGACGGCGCCACCGAGGCGTTGTAGATCTCGAGCAGCTGGTCGGAGACGACCACCGGGACGACCCCCGGCTCGGCGGCCGGCAGCGGGCCGATCTCGCGGGCCAGCAGCTCCTCGGGCAGGCCGGTCATGAACAGGTCGGCGTAGAGGTTGCGGCCGAACAGGCGCGCCCCGCCACGCGCGCCGAGCGGCAGCTTGACCTCGAGCTTGGGGAAGACCTGCGCCACGCCCTCCAGCTTGGCGAGCCGATCGACGGTCTTTTGATCGAGGCGGGTGCCGCCGAGCAGGTCTCCGGCGCCGAGCTCGAACAGACCGAGGTTGACGCTGCGCGGCAGCACCTCGACGACATCGAGCGGCAGCTCGCGCACGACCTCGCGCAGGATCACCTCGCGCGCCCCGAGGCCGAGCCCGACGACGACGATGATCACCGCGACCCCCATCGCGATCCCGACCGCGGCGATGACCGCGCGCAGCGGCGCGGCGCCAAGGTCGCGCCAGCCGAGTCGGGCGAGCTCAACCCACTTCACGACAGCCTCCCGCCGGCCAAGCGCAGCACCCGCCCGGCCGAGCGGGCGATCGCCTCGTCGTGGGTCGCGACCAGCAGCGCGACGTTCTGCGCCGCGAGCTCGTCGAACAGGCCGAGGATGTCGGCGCCGGTCTGCGCGTCGAGGTTGCCGGTCGGCTCGTCGGCGAGCACGATCGCCGGCCGGTGGTAGAGCGCCCGCGCCAGCGCGACCCGCTGCCGCTCGCCTCCCGACAGCCGCGCCGGTCGCCGGTGCAGCTTGTCGCCCAAGCCCACCCGGGTCAGGACCTCGCTCGCCCGGCCACGGTCCGGCCGCGCACCGCTGAAGACCGCCGGCAGGACGACGTTCTCGAGCGCCGTCAGGTGGGCGAGCAGGTTGTAGCTCTGAAAGACGAAGCCGAAGGTCCGGTTGCGCAGCGCGGCGGCGCGCCGATCGTCGAGGCCGCGCAGCGGCTGACCCGCGACGGTGATCGTCCCCTCGTAGTTGCTCTCCAGCCCGCCGAGCAGGTGGAGCAGCGTGCTCTTTCCCGAGCCGGAGGGGCCGAGCAACGCCACCCGTTCACCGGCGGCGAGCGTGAGGCTCACCCGCTCGAGGATGCACAGCTCCCGCCCGCCGTCGCGCACGCGCCGCGTGACCTCGCTGGCCACGAGCAGCGGTGTGCTCATCGCAGCCGCTCGCGCAGGCGTAGACGCAGGCCGTCGCTCTCGGCCGAGATGCCCAGGGCGACGTCATCGAGGGTCTCGAGCACGCCGAGCGCGGCGCCGACCAGCGCCGCGACGCCCACCCCACCGCCGACCACCAGCTGGCGCGCTGAGCCGGCGATCCGACCGCCGCGGACGATCAGCACCATCGTCCCCGGCTCGCTGCTCAGCTCAGCGGCCACCGAGCCGGCGAGGTCCTTGCTCAGGCTCTTCTCCTCCTCGAGCTGAGCATGCAGCGCCCGCTCGAGGCTGCCCGGCCCGGCGCCGTAGACGTAGGTGTCGCGCCACAACGCCCAGCCCAGCCGTGGCGTCGGGCGGTCCGGCTCGAAGATGTGCGCCTCGCTGTTGCCGATCTGCGCACGCCGCTCGCGCAGCGGTAAACCACGACTCTGGAGCGTCGCGCGCGAGCGCTCGAGCATGGCCAGGAACTTGGCCCGATCGTTGACCTCGGCGGTGACCACCACATGGATGAAGTCGAGCAGGCTGGCGAGTGAGCGCCGCTCCTTGAGCCGTTGCGGCAGACCGGTCAGATCCGTGACGTGCAACGACGCGGTCAGCGGGCCGGCGAGCAGCGGCAAGACCTCCTTCTCGGCGTCCAGGCCGATCGCCGCGCCGAGCTCGCGCAGGCCCCGCTCGGCCCCTTGCGCGAGCTGCGGCTGCTGGCGAAGCGCGGCCAGCGCCCGCGCCCCAGCGGCGTTGGCCAGAAAGACCGCCGCCGCGTTCCCCTCGACCCGCGCCGCCAGCGGTCGGGTCGGTGGGCCGGCGAACGCCTCGGTCAGGCCGGGGACCGGCAGCTCGAGGAAGGTGTCGGCGCCGAGCCCGGCGTCGCCGAGCGTGATGCTGGTGATTGCCGCGCCGCTCATGGGCTTGCCCTCGAGGACGCCCTGCGCCGCCTCGCCGCGGACGAAGACCTGCGCCACCGCCGGCGGCACCTTGCGGCTGAGGCGCAGGAAGACCGCCTCCTGCTTCAGCGACGGCGCCGGGGTCGGCGCGGCCTTCGCCGCGGCCAGCCGCGCCAGCGCCTTCTCCCAGGCCGCCCGGCCGCTCTCGCGCGCGACCAGGACGTAGCGGCCGACGATCGCCCACTGGAAGGCCGGCACGACCTCGTCGCCGAACGGCCGGCCGGCGGTGGTGGTCGAGAAGCCGTGCAGCGTGGCGCTGGTGAAGCGGTTGGCGCCGTCGGTCTTCTCGATCAACCCGCGCAGCATCCGCTCGACCGCCGCCTCGTCCTTGCACGGCAAGGCGAGCAGCAACTCCGGCCCCGCCCCTTCGCTGAACAGCAGCACGCTGCCGCCGACGTCCAGCCCGCCGGCGGCATAGGCCTCGACCGCCAGGGGATCGAAGCCGAGCTGCTTGGTGAGGTTCTCACGGCTGCGCGCCAGCGCGTCGTTGCCGCCTTTGCCCGTGGCCCGGGCGAGGAACGCGTTGACCTGTTTGATCATCGCCCCGAGCTCGGGGATCGAGACGACCAGCGCCGCGTCGGCCGGTGGGAGCTCGAGGGCGGTGGCCGGCCACGACGGCGCGCCGCACCCGCGGCAGGAGAGGAGGCCCACGGCGGCGCAGAGGAGGAACGTCAGGTGGAGTGCTCGTCGCATGCCCCTGCGTACCACAAAACGCCGCCGCCGACACAACCGACGCGGCGTCGCTCAGCGCCGGGCGAACGGCAGGCGCAGCTGCCGGCTG
>JBFYZW010000339.1:0-48301 GCA_041309305.1 Deltaproteobacteria bacterium
CGAAGGCCGCGGCGCCCAGCTCCTCGGGCTGCGCGCGCGCCTGGTCCGCGCCGAGGTCGACCTTGGCTACCGCAGCCGCAAACGCCTCGAGCGCGCCGCCCAGGTCGCCGCCGAGGCCGCTGAGATCGGCCTGCGCGCCGGCGCGGTGCGCTGGCGCATCGAGGCGTTGAGCCTGCTCGCCGAGACGCGCGCCCGCCTCGCCGATCGCACGGCCCACGACGTCGCCCGAGAGGCGCTGGCGCTGCTCGAGGATCACACCGCGGTCGGCCTCGACGAGCCGCGCGTCCGCGCCCGCTTGCAGCAGGCGCTCACGGCTCCGCCCCCGGGCGCGCCACCCGGTTGACGAAGCGCCACAGCACCACGGTGCGCCACCCGGCCACGACGACCGTGAGCGCCAGGCAGAGCAGGATCGGCGCCTCCCAGGCGCCGGCGTCGCCGCCGCGGGCAGTGGTCCACATCGCCAGCTGCACGGCCCAGAGGGTCGCCGACATGCCGAGCGACAGCTCGAGGACCAGCTTCTGCGCCACGCGCACCACCGGCCGCAGCCGCTCAGCCGGCAGGGCCGCGAGGGCGCGCTTGTGCGGCAGGTTCCAGTAGCGCAGCGGGATGCGCGGCAACGCCAGCGCCAGGCCGATCTGCATCGCCGCCATCGTCAGGCCCATCGCGGCGAGCAGCAGCCACTCGCCCGACTCGCGCGTCGCCCACCGGTCCGGGTTGCCCGCCCCGTCGACGTGGACCGGGAACGGGTCTGGGAGGCTCGACCAGGTCACGAGCGCGAAGAGCAGAAGGCCGATCGGCAACGCGGCGGCGGCGAGCAGGTGCAGCCCGACCCCGGCTGGCTCGCCGTCACCGCGCCAGCGGGCCACCAGGCGGTCCTCAGGGGGCATAGGTGCAAGGATCGTTGGTCTCGGCGAGCGGGCAGCCAGCCGAGGTATCGCCGTCGAAGACCGCGAGCGCCCAGGCGCCGCCGTAGCGACCGGCGAGGTTGCGCACCCTGAGGTAGTTGTAGCGATCGCCGTTGTTCACCACCGGCAACGCCACCCAGTTGTTCGGTCGCGTCATCGTGTAGCAGTTGTCGAAGGTCGGCGCGGTCGACAGATCCGTCATCGGCCCGGAGGCGCAGACCTCCATCTGCACGTTGTCCGCCACGCCGTAGGTGGGGAAGAAGGCGCAGACCCAGATCTCGGGCGAGCAGGCGACCTGATCGAACTGGTAGAACCAGAAGTAATCGACGTTCGGCGACGGCGGCGAGGTCGGCAGGTGCTGGCGGCTGTCGCTCGGCAGGCGCAGGTTGCAGGCGGCGAGGAACTCGCCGTCCTCGCAGCCGAGGCACGACGGCCGGCCCTGGGGCGAATCGCACGAGGCGGTGACGCCGGTGATGTCGAAGGCCCGCTGCCAGGTGTCGTTGAGCACCACGGTCTCACCGGCCCGCCGGTGGTTGTCGGGCACCTCGCAGCCGTTGCTCACCGCGCCGTCGACGTCGAAGTACGGCACGCGGCACTTGATCGGCCCGCAGTAGTGGGCCCCGCCGTCCTCCTGACAGGTGCGCGCGGTCGAGGCGTCGAAGCCCGGGCCGGGAGGGCAGACGTCGCTGCAACTGGCGCAGGCGTCGGCGCTGTGCAGCACCTCCTCGTCCACCTCTCCGTCGCAGTCGTCGTCGAGGCCGTCGCAGACCAGATCGGCCGCCGGACGTGCCCCGAGCGAGCAGGCGGAGTAGAACCCGTCGACGCAGGTCTCGACGCCGGTGCACTCCGCGCGCCGCGGCGTCGGCCCATAGCCGCACGGCCGCTGCAGCGGCGCGCCGCCGAGGTCCTCGTCGGTCGCGGTGTCGCAATCGTTGTCCTGGTCGTCGCAGATCTCGGGGACCGGGGTGCGGGCGGTGCACGAGACCCAGCCGCTGCCCGCGACGCAGGTCTCCTCGCCCAGGCAGGTCCCGACCCCGGGCACGGTGTTGGCGCACGGCCGTTTCTGGCCGTCGTTGGCGGTGGTGCACTCGCAGGTGCCGCTGTCCGGGAAGCACTGGCGAGACAGCTCACGCCCTTGGGCGTCGCGGAAGCTCTGACAGGAGTAGCCCGCCGGACAGGTGAGCGTCTCGGTGCAGTCCTGCGTGCAGTAGGTGCGCGCTGGCTGGCCCTCCTGATGGGCGCACAGGTCGCCGTACGGTCCGCACTCGCTGTCCTCGTCGCACGGCTTGCACAGGTTGCTCGTCGCCGGCACGCAGATCGCCTTCGACTCAGGGTCGCGCCCGTCGGCGCGCTTGCAGGTCAGCCCCCCGGAGCACTCCCCGGCGCACGCGTAGGCGCAGGCCTTGCCCGAGGCGAAGTCGACGCACCAGCCGGTCTGGCACTGCGCGTTCTCCTGGCACTCCCGCCCCGGAGGCAGAAGCCCGTCGTCGTCCCCGGGGGGACGAGGCGGATCGCCGCCGTTGCAGGCCGTCGCGCAGAGGAGGAACGCAACCGCTGCCCGCATCTCAGCCTCCACCGTCGGCGCGCCGCAGGCTGAACACCGCGACCGGCCGGTTCTTGCCCTTGACCTTCGCCGGCTCGAGCGGCTCGCTCCCGGCCGGGCGGCCCGCCCGGGCGTAGGTCGGCTCGTCGCACAGCACCTGGCCGGCCCGCGCCAGCCCGGCCAGACGGCTGGCCAGATTCACCGCGTCGCCGATCACCGTGTACTCCATGCGTTTGCGCGCGCCGATCGCCCCGGCGACGCACGCGCCGCTCGCCAGGCCGACGCCGATCGCGATCGGCTCCTGCCCGCGCTCGACGCGCAGCTCGTTGAGCGACGCGAGCACCTCTTGCATCTCCCGCGCGGCGGTGATCGCCCGCTGCGCGTCCTCCGCGCTGCCGACCGGCGTGCCCCACACCGCCATCAACGCGTCGCCGATGTACTTGTCGAGCACGCCATGGTGACGGAAGACCACCTCGACCATCTGGTCGAAGTACTCGTTGAGCAGCGAGACGACGTCCTGCGGCGCGCTGCGCTCGGTCAAGCTGGTGAAGCCCCTGATATCGGCGAACATCACCGTGACCTCGCGCTCGGCGCCCCCCCGCCCCAGCTCGAGGTTGTTCTGCATCACCTGCTCGACCAGCACCGGTGAGAGGAAGCGGCCGAGCGACTCGCGCGTGCGCACCTCCTCGGCCAGCTGGTGGGCCATGAAGGCGTTCGACAGCGCGACGCCGGCGCCGGAGCCGATGCCGGTCATCAGCTCGAGATCGGCCTGCGAGAAAGCAGCGACCACCGAGGTGTTGCCGACGTGCAGCAGGCCGTAGACGTTCTCGGCGCAGAGCAGCGGCACGCACATCAGGGAGCGCACCCCCGAGAGGACCACCGACTCGGCGCTCGACCAGCGCCGGTCCGTGAGCGCGTCAGAGGCGAGCACCGCCGTCCGATCGCGGATGACCTGATCGACGATCGTTCGGCTGATCAGGATGTCGGGGCTCTCGTCGGCCTTCTTGCCCCGGCTCGCCCACGGCACGAGGTTGGCCTCGGCGTCGAACAGCATCACCGCCCCGCTCTCGGCGTTGACCAGACGAAAGGCGACCTCGAGGATGCGCTGGCAGAGCAGCGCGATGTCGGTGGTCTCGATCAGCTGCCCGACCGCGTCGAAGGCGGTGCGCACCCGGTCGTAGCGGCGGCGGAGCAGCTCGGCGTCGCGGATCTCGGCGCCGGGTTTGAGCGCCTCCATGTGCGAGGTGGCCAGCACCTGGGTGCCGTCGATCGGGCTCTGCGCGACGATGGTCACCGAGCTGCGCCGGTGCGGGGCGACGGTCTTCTCGTAGCGGAACTTGCAGCCGCCGATCTCGAGCTCGTCCCCCGGCGCGAGCAGGTGCTGGTCCACCGCGCGGGTGTTGACGTAGGTGCCGTTCGAGCTGCCCAGGTCCTTGAGCACGGCCCCCTCGGCGCCGATCCAGATCTCGGCGTGATACTTCGAGACCTCCGGATCGTTGAGCAGCACGTCGTTCTTCGGCGCCCGGCCGAAGCGGGTCCGTCCGGTCTTGAGCGGGATCTCGGCCCCGAGCGCCGCCGCGACGCCGCCGAGCGGCACCAGCCGCGCGGTCGCCGGCTCGCTCGCCATCTGGGGTCTGGTCGCCATCGTGTGTCACCGGTAGCTTAGCCAATCCGCGTGCCCCAGGCCAACCACGCCAGGTGGTGAATTGTGGGTGCCAATCGGCTACACTGGCGCCATGCGCACGCTCTCGATCCTCGCCCTGGCGCTCTCGTTGATGGCCGGCTGCGGTCGTGGCCACGGCTCCGGCCCCGGCAAGGACCCGCCGCTCACCCTGGTGCTCAAGCCTTGGGGCCCGGTGGGCACGCAGACCTTCCCGGGCACCGAGGTGGCCCTCAAGGTCGTCGCCCTCAAATCGGCGGGTCAGGCGATCGAGGAGGAGGGTCATTTGATCCCGGCGGTCGGCGAGGCGATCGCCTGGTCGTTCGTCGGTACCCCGCCGGCCACGGCGACGCTCTCCCAGGCGGCGACCGCGACCGACGGCGAGGGCTTCGCCGGCATCAACGTCTTCGTCGGCACCCAGTCGACCCAGAGCTTCCAGGTCCGCGCCGCTGCCGCCGGCACTGACCCGGTCACCTTCTCGATCCAGGTCGGCCGCGACGACCGGACGCTCCAGCTGCTCGTCCCCTCTCCGCTGGCCACGGTGGTCAACCGCAGCGAGCGCCTGCGCGCGCGCCTGACCCGCCTCCTCCCCGGCGGCGCCATCGGCCCGGCCATCGGCGGCGCCGAGCTGCGCGTCGAGCTGCTCGGCGGCATGCGCAACGGCGCGCGCCTCGAGACCAGCCCCGGGGACGTGGTCACGGTCACCACCGACGGCGCGGGCATGGCGTCGGTGAAGTTCTTGACCGGCAGCGTGCCCCAGGACGGCTACCAGATCGTCTTCTGTCCCGGCGTCAGCTGCCCGGGGGTCGCCCCGGTGACGGTGACCGTCAACGTCGCGCTGCGCGGCTCGGGCGGCGCCGACTGCGTCTACTTCACCGACTGCGAGGACGGCTACGTCTGTGATCTCGGGGTCTGCAAACCGGCCGGCAACTACTGCGACGAGAACGGTGACTGCCCGGCCGGCTACGTCTGCTCGCCGAGCCGCGAGTGCGCGCTCATCGTCCCGGGCGGCGGCGTCTGCCAGCCGTGCTTCGACACCCCGGACTGCAGCAACAACGAGGTGTGCAACGACGTCGGCCGCTGCGTGCCGCCGGGCAGCTGTCTGAACAACAACGACTGCCCGGCCACCTGGACCTGCGACCAGTGTGGCGCCTGCCTGCCGCCCGCCTCACCGGAGAACGTGCTCGACGTCCGCGGTCTGTGGTTCACCACCTACCACTTCGACATCTCCGACACCCTACCCGGGTTCTTCCAGGGGATGGGCCCGGTGGTCGACTTCTTGAATCTGGCCTTCCACCACCAGATCGACATCAACATCCCAATCGTCGGCGATATCCTCGAGGCGATGCTCGCCGCGTTGGTCGACGAGTACGTGCCCGACTGGGCGCGCACCATCGTCGCGGTGCTGGCCGACTTCATCCACCTGTTCGAGAACATGGAGGTCGAGGGTGAGATGCAGCTGGTCCAGCCGATGCTGGCCACCAACCCGCCGCGCCTCTCGACCGCGGTCACCGGCCAGGAGGCCTGGACCTCGGCCCAGTTCTTCGTCGCCAGCTTCTGCCCCGGCGGCCCGGCCCAGTTCCAGGCCGACCCGAGCTGCGGCGCCGTCGACGTCATCCTCGACTCGAACATCGGAGTCGACTACTCGAACGAGGACCTGATCGTCGACGTCAACCTGTCCAACTTCACCGGCCAGGTGATGGTCGACACGTTGCGCCTGTATGGCCGCGACGTCGAGATCGAGCTCGCCCACCTCATCACCGTGCTGCTCGACGTCATCGTCCAGGTGGCAAGCGGTGGCCAGTACTCCGACTTCGAGACCTTCCTGGTCGACGTCGTCCCCTGTTACGACTTCCAGCTCGCCGTCGATGACCTGTTCTGCGACATCACCGGCGGCGACATCTGCCACGTCCCCGGCATCGAGCAGCTGTGCGAGGCGGCGGCGCTGACCGCGGTCACGCAGCTCAACGACGCGCTCGGCGACGTCTCGATCGCCATCCTCGAGCTCGGTTTCGATCAGCGGGCCTTGATCCACGACGTGCCGCTCGGCGGGGCCGCCGACATCCTCGGCGACCCGACCGACCCCGCCGACAACCTCGAGAGCGCGATCATCGGCGAGACCGAGTTCGGCCCGTTCGGTGGCGAGCTCGACGACTCCTCCTGGTGGTTCGGCGTCCGCGATCGCGACTGAGCGCGTTCACAGCTCGACGAGGTGCACGAGGTTGGTCGTGCCGCGTACCTCGATTGGCAGCCCGGCGGTGACCACGACCCGATCGCCTGGGCCGAGACCGTGGGCGGCCGCTTCGGTGCGACAGCGCGCGAACAGCTCGTCGGTCGAGGCGAACGGCGCGGCCAAGCGCGCCGTGACCCCCCAGCTGAGCGCGAGCTCGGCGGCGGTGCTCGTCTCGGAGGTCAACGCGACCACCGGCACCGCCGGCCGGGTCGCGGCCAGGCGGCGGGCGGTCGCGCCGCTGGTGGTCGGCGTGATGATCAACCGCGCCCGCGCCAGGGTCGCCAGCTCCCAGGCGGCGTGCGCCACCGCGCCGGCGGCGTCCCCCACCGCCGGCGAGCCGTGCATCGTCTCGCCCGCGCCCACCCGGGTCAGAATCCGCGCCATCGCCGCGACCGCGGCGACCGGGTGCTTGCCGACCGCGGTCTCCTCGGAGAGCATCACCGCGTCGGCCCCGCCGAGGGCAGCGTGGGCGACGTCGCTGACCTCGGCCCGGGTCGGGCGCGGTTGCTGCACCATCGACAGCAGCATCTGCGTGGCGACGACCACCGGTTTCGCCGCGGCCCGCGCCTCGCTGATCAGCCGCGCCTGGACGAACGGCACCTCCTCGTAGGGGATCTCGACCCCGAGATCGCCCCGCGCCACCATCACACCGTCGAACGCCGCGAGCACCTCGGCGCTCGCGGCCACCGCCTGGGGCTTCTCGACCTTGGCCAGCACCGGCACGCTCCGCCCGGCCTCGCCCATCACCCGCGCCACCGGCCCACGATCGGCCGCGGCGCGCACGAACGACAGGGCTACCCAATCGACACCGGCTTCGAGGCCGAAGCGCAGGTCGGCCGCGTCCTTCTCGGTCAGCGCCGGCAGCGCCCGACCGCCGGACGGCAGGTTCACCCCCTTGTGGCTGGTGACCACCCCCGCGGACAGCGCCCGAACGAGCAGCGCGTCGGCGCGCTTGCCCTGCACCTCGAGCTCGACCGCCCCGTCAGCGAGGCTCAGCCGATCGCCGAGGGACAGCTCGTCGCACAGGGTCGGGTAACGGACCGGCAGCGCGCCGTCGGCGCCGCTCGGGCCGATCCACAGCTCCTCACCGACCTGAATCTGGCGCGGTCCGGGCAGCTCACCAAGGCGGATCTTCGGCCCGGAGAGATCCTGGAGGATCGCCACCGGCACACCCACCGCCTCGGCCGCGGCGCGCAGGCGCGCGATGACCTCCGCGTGCTCGGCGTGGGTCCCGTGGCTGAAGTTGAGCCGCGCGACATCCATCCCGGCGGCGAGCATCGCCGCCAAAGTCTGTGGCTCGCGACTCGCAGGACCGATCGTGCAGACGATCTTGACCCGCCGCTCGTGTGCGCTGCTCACCACGCCCTCACCAGGTGAGCTCGAGCGTCGCGCCGCCCCCTTGGGGCAGGGGCACGAAGCTGAATGACGCGAGCGCCTCGTTGGTCCGCCGCGCCGCCTTCATCGCCCCCAGCCCCTGGAAGAGGCGCGACGCGCCCTCGGCCACGCCGAGGAGGATCGCCGCGGCGTACAGCCGCGCCTCGATCCGCCCGAAGTCACGCTCACCCCGGGCGAGCGCGTCGCCGGAGCGGAAGTCGTGCTCGATCACCAGGTCGTTGAGCGCCACCGTCACGCCGACGTAGGCGCCGATGAGCAGCGTGTCGAGCACGCTGAAGAACAGCCCCTTGTCCGCCTCGGCGGCGTAGTAGTAGCCGGCGCCGAAGCCGACCAGCCCCCCGAGCGCGAAGGCCGCGCCAGGGTGACGCGCGCGCAGGAAGGCCGGCCGCTCGGCGCCGAGCCAGGGATCGGCCGCCGCCGAGCTCGCCGGCAGAACACCCGCCGCCGGCTCCAGATCGCGCAGCGTCTCCAGGCTGCGCTTGGGCAAAAACGGCGAACCCTCGACCTTGCGCTCCAGCACCGGCTCACCCTCGGCCGGCGCCGGCTCGACAACCGACGTTTCCTCCGCCGCCGGGCTCTGTGGTTCAGCCGTGGTCGCGGTGGTCAGACAGAGCAACACGGGAACGAGCATGTGCACCTCAACGCTGGAGGATCGTGGTGATGAGCGCGCGCTGATCGAGCCGCTTCGTCCGCTCGGCCCGCAACACCGCGGTGAGCTCGGCGGTGGCCTGCTCGAGGTCGTCGTTGACGAGCCAGTGGCTGTAGAGACCCGCCGCGGCCTCGATCTCGGCGGTGGCGACCGCCAGGCGGCGTTGGACCTGTTCCTCGGAGTCCGAGCCGCGGCCGCGCAGCCGGCGCTCGAGCTCGCTCAAGCTCGGCGGCAGGATGAAGACCAGCACCGCGTCCGGGACGCGCGCGGCGATCTGCCGCCCGCCTTGGACGTCGATGTCGAACAGCACGTCGACGCCGCGCGGCAGGCGTCGCTCGGCCTCGGCGCGCGCGGTGCCGTAGCGCCGCGCGTGCACCGGCGCCCACTCGAGGAAGGCATCGGCGGCAATCAGCCGGTCGAACTCGGCGTCGTCGACAAAGTGGTAATCGACGCCGGTCTGCTCCCGGCCGCGCGGCGGACGGGTCGTGTGCGAGACCGAGAACTCGACCCCGCCGAGGCGCTCGATCAACCGGTGGCACAGGGTCGTCTTCCCGGCCCCGCTCGGCGCGGAGACGACCAACGGCACGCCGCGGCGCGGCCAGCTGCTCATCGCTGTCTCTCCTCCGTCGCACCGAGCCGGCGGGTGATCTCTGCGACCAACACGCCGGCCGCCGCCGCCCCCGCGTTCAACCCAACGTCCCGGAGGTCGTATACCCGATCCGGTAGGATCAGTTGAATCCCCTCGTCGAACCACCCGGCGCCAACCGCGAGCAGGAGCGCCTCCGCCGCTCGCCGGCGCCGGCCCGGCAGCGCCAGGAAGAAGAGCAGCCCGAGCAGGCCGTACTGCACCACGTGCCAGCGCTCCTCCGGCCGGGACCAGAGCTGCGCGGTCAGAACGAGCAGGCCGGTGGCGAGCACCACGACGAGCACCTGCCGCCGCTCGAGCCGCCCGCCGCGCGCCAGCCGCCCGACCACGACGGCGACGAGCGCGAAGACCAGGCCCATGGCCAAGACGACCGCGACGGCGAGCAGGTGCCGCTCGCGCAGCGCCTCGACCAGCGGCCGGCCGGCCGGGAGGAGCAACAGGATCGACAGCCACCAGGTTGCGGCCGCCACCGCCCAGGGATCGGTGCGGCGCGTCGGCCCCACCCGGGGGTCGTCCGTCACCGGCGCTGTCCGGCGAGGCGGTCGAGCAACGTCGTGGTCGAGTGGGCCTTCGCGTCGCCGGCGATGGCCACCCGCCCGCCGTAGGCGCGCACCTGGTCCCCCTCCGGCACGCTCGCCTCGCTGTAGTCAGTGCCCTTGACCTGGACGTCCGGGCGCAGGCGATCGATCACCTCGCGCACGGTCGGCTCGGCGAAGATCACCACCCAGTCGACGACGCCGAGCGCGGCGACCAGCTCGGCCCGCTCCGCCTCGGGCACGACCGGCCGGCCCTCCCCTTTGAGCCGCCGCACCGAGCTGTCGCTGTTGACCGCGACCACCAGGAGGTCGGCCAGCGCCTTCGCCCCGGTCAGGTAACGCACGTGGCCGACGTGGAGCAGGTCGAAGGCGCCGTTGGCCAGCGCCACCCTGGCGCCACGAGCACGCGCCGGCGCCAACGCGGCGACGACCGCCTCGAGCTCGGCTACCCGGCCCACGGCTCGAGCTCCACCCGCCCGCGCTCGGCCATCGCCACGAGCTCGGCCGGCGAGACCGTCGCGGTGCCGGCCTTCATCACCGCGACGCCAGCGGCGCTGTTGGCGAGCAGCATGCCGTTGGCCAGGCCGAGGCCGGCACCGAGCGCCGCCGCCAGGGTGGCCGCCACCGTATCGCCGGCGCCGGTGACGTCGGTCACCTCGTCGTCGCCGATGATGTCGACGTGACGCGGCGGCGTGCCCGGGCGATAGAGCGTCATGCCGTGACGACCTTGCGTCACCAGACAGGCGCCGCAGCCGAGGCGGCGCAGGATCTCCGCGCCGGCGGCGTCGACGCTGCTCTGCTGCGCGACCGCCGCGCCGACCAGCGCCGCGGCCTCGGGGACGTTCGGCGTCACCACGGTGACGCCACGAAACGCGGCCAACTGCGCGCGCGAGTCGACCACCACCGGCACGCCGGCGCGCGCCAGATCCCGCAGCGCCTCGACGACCGGGGGCGCGCACACCCCGGCGCCGTAGTCGCTGGCCAGGACGACCTCGACCTGCCGGCCGAGCCGCCGGACCGCCTCGGCGAGGCGCGCGACCACTTCGTCGGGCAGCTGCTCATCCGGCTCGTCGTCCAGGCGCAGGACCTGCTGCCGCGCGGTGCCGAACGCCCCGGCGAGGACGCGCGTCTTGTTCGGCGTGCGCCGACCGACCGTCGCGACCTCCTCGAGGCCGACGGCCGCCGCGCCGAGCAGTCGCCTCAACGTCTCCCCGGCGGCGTCGCCGCCCACGGTCGCGACCGCGGTGGTGGTCAACCCCAACGCAGCCAGGTTAGCCGCCGCGTTGGCCGCGCCGCCGAGCCGGTGCTCGCTGCGCTCCCGACGCACGACCAGCACCGGCGCCTCGCGCGAAACGCGCACCGTCTCGCCGATCTCGTACGTGTCGAGGAGCAGGTCACCGACCAACAGAGCCCGCTTGCCCTGCATCGCCGCGATCGCGCCTGCCACGGTGGATTCGATCATCGCCATCTCCTCGGCGCACCGCGGTCAGAGCTGCTCGAGCTCGGCGAGCAGGGCCCGCGACCGCGTGGCGATGCTGCGCCGCAGCGCCCGGGCCTCGTCGAGCGCCTTGAAGTAGTCATCGGCGATGTTGAGCGCCGCCAGGATGGCCAGCTTCTGGCCGGAGACTGGCCCGTGGGCGGCGAGCTCATCGACCCGGCGCTTGACGTACGAGGTCAGACGTTCGAGGTGGCGGGGGTCGTCGTCGGCCTTGAGGACCATACGCTGACCGAGGATCTGGACCTCGACGCTCTGCTTGTGACTCGATTTGCTGGTCACCGGCTCATCCCAGGCCGGTCCCCATACACGCGCCGATCTGGCCGGTCAAGAATACCCCGACCGCGCCCGGCCCCGGTCAACGGGCCACCCGGAACATCGCGGCCAGGAACTCCTCGGCGACGAAGGGGCGCAGATCCTCGGCCGTCTCACCGACCCCGATGAAGCGGACCGGCAGCTGCAACGCGTCACCAATCGCGACGACCACCCCGCCCTTGGCCGTCCCGTCGAGCTTGGTCAACACCAGACCGGTCACACCGAGCGCCTGGTGGAACTCCCGCGCCTGCTGCACGGCGTTCTGCCCGGTGGTCGCGTCGACCACCAGCCAGACCTCGTCCGGCGCACCGTCGCGCGCCTTGCCCGCCGCGCGCTTGACCTTGCGGATCTCGTCCATCAAGTTGGTCTTGGTGTGCAACCGCCCGGCGGTGTCTGCGAGCACGACGTCGGCCTGCACCTGTTTGGCGTGCTCGATGGCATTGAAGATCACCGACGCGGGATCGGCGGTCGCCTCGCCCCGAATCACCCGGCAGCCGGTCCGCTCGCCCCAGACGACCAGCTGCTCGACCGCCGCGGCCCGGAAGGTATCGCCGGCGGCGAGCACGACGCTCCGCCCGGCGCCGCGCAACTTGGCGGCGACCTTGCCGATGGTGGTGGTCTTGCCCACGCCGTTGACGCCGACGAAGAGGATCACCCACGGCCGGGCCTCTCCGAGCGCCAGCGGCTCCCCGCCGGCGTTCGAGGACGCGAGCGCCGCGGCCATCTTGTCCTGGAGCGCGCGGCGCACGGCGTCGGCGGCGTCGGCGCGCTCCTTGGCCAGCGATTGGCGCAACTCACCGACCAGCCGGGTGGTCAACGACACGCCGACGTCGGCGGTGAGCAGGACCTCCTCGAGCTCGTCGAACAGGGCCGGATCGAGCCTCGGCCGGCGGGTGAACAACTCGTTGAGCCGACCGAGCAACGACGCGTTCGTCCGCGCCAACCCCTGCTGTAACGCCGCGTCGACCTCGACCGCTGGCTCGGCTTCGCGCGGCGGCGGCTCCTCCGGCTCCGGCTCCGGCTCCGGCTCGGGCTCGGGCTCGGGCTCGGGCTCGGACTCAGGCTCGGGCTCGGGCTCGGGCTGCGGCCTCGCCGTCAGGTCCGCCGGCGCGCCCCTTTCGCCGGTCGGGCGCGCGGGCGCCTCGGCGAACATCTCGCGCCGTCGTCGGCGAGCCTTGACCAACGCGACGACGAAGAAGATCACCACCCCGGCGGTGCCGAGGACGGCGATGGCGGTGCCCAGCCATTCGCTCTCCATGGTCGGCGGTGTTACTTGTCATGGCGGTGGCTGTCAATGCGCGTCGCCGTGGTTGTGCCGCTCGGCCACGCTGTGATACCTCCGCGACATGGCCCAACAGCCCTCGGTGCTGATCGTCGGCGGCGAGGCGTCGGCCGACGAGCACGGCGCACGGCTGATGGCCGCGCTGCGCGAGAAACGCCCCGACGTCGCGATGTTCGGCATCGGCGGTCCGGCGATGCGCGGCGAAGGGCTCGACGCCATCGCGCCGGCCGAGGCGATCTCGGTCGCCGGGCTGACCGAAGTGCTGCTGGCGCTGCCGCGCATCTGGGGGATCCTCGCCCGTCTGACCCGCGCGGCCGCCGAGCGCCGGCCGGCCGTCGCGGTGCTCATCGACCTGCCCGACTTCAACCTCCGGCTGGCCAAGCGGCTCAAGAAGCTCGGCGTGCCGGTGATCTACTATATCGGCCCGCAGGTCTGGGCTTGGCGGCCGCAGCGCGCCGCTCAGCTCAAGGACCTGGTCGCCCAGATGCTGGTCGTCCTCCCCTTCGAGCAGGCCTTCCTCCAGGAGCGCGGGGTGCGCGTCCGCTTCGTCGGCCACCCGCTGATCGACACGCTGCCCCAGAGCCCCAACCGGTCGCACGCGCGCGCCAACCTCGGCCTGCCGCCGACCCAGGGACCGGTGGTCGCGCTGTTGCCCGGGAGCCGCGCCAAGGAGGTCAGCCGGCACCTGCCGATCATGCTCCGCGCCGTTCAGTTGCTCAAGCGCCGCTTCCCCGACATCCACCCGCTCATCCCGGTGGCGCCGACCATCGCGCGCGACGGGGTCGAGACCGCCGTCCGGCGCGCCGGGGTCTACGCCACGATCATCGACGGCCAGGCCCAGGAGGCGCTGATCGCCGCCGACGTCGCGGTGGTCTGCTCCGGCACCTCGACCCTGCTGGCGGCGCTCCTCTCCCGGCCGATGGTCGTCGTCTACCGCGTCTCCTGGCTCAGCTACCAGATCCTCAAGCGGCTGGTGAAGGTTGCCCACATCGCGCTGGTCAACCTCCTGGCCGGGCGCACGCTGGTGCCCGAGCTGATCCAGTCGGCCTTCACGGCCGAGAACGTCGAGAAGGAGCTCGTCAACCTGCTCGCCGACCCGGTGGCCCGCGTTCACCTGACGCAGCAGTTCGGGGCGGTCAAAAAACAGCTCGGCGGCCCGGGCGTCGCCACGCGCGTCGCCGAGGTGGTCGCCGGATACCTGCCCGAGACCGCACCGCCGGCGGTCGACGGCGAACCGCCGAAGACCGGCAAGCTCTGGGGATGACGATGTCGCCGCCGCGCCGCGCCGTCGTCCTGCTGCCCACCTACAACGAGCGGGAGAACCTGCCCCGCATTGTCCCCGCCATCCTCGCCGCCGCGCCGGTCGACGTCTGGGTGCTCGACGACGCCTCGCCCGACGGCACCGGTGAGGTCGCCGACGCGCTGGCCGCCGCCGAGCCGCGGGTGAAGGTCGTCCACCGCGGGGCGAAGCTCGGCCTCGGCCGGGCCTACCTGGACGGCTTCGCCGCCGCGCTCGCGGCCGGCTACGAACGCATCCTCGAGATGGACGCGGACTTCAGCCACCCCCCGGCGGCCCTGCCGGAGCTTCTCCGCCTCGCCGAGTCGTACGACCTGGTCCTCGGCTCGCGCTGGATCGCCGGCGGCGGCATCGCCAACTGGCCTCGCCACCGCCAGCTGATCTCCCGCGGCGGCTCGCTCTACGCTCGCCTCTGGCTCGGGCTGCCGGTCGCCGACCTGACCGGCGGCTTCAAGTGCTTCCGCCGCGAGGTGCTCGAGGCGATCGATCTGTCGCAGGTGCGCTCCACCGGGTACGCCTTCCAGATCGAGGTCACCTATCGAGCCTGGCAGCGCGGCTTCCGCATCGTCGAGACGCCGATCGTCTTCGTCGAACGCCAGCAGGGCCGCTCGAAGATGTCGCGCCGCATCGTCGTCGAGGCGGTGCTCGCCGTCCCCCGCCTTCGCCTCGGAGGTCGACGGTGAGCTCGCTCCGCCGCCTCCTGCCGCTGCTCAAGCCGTTGGCCCCGACGCTGATGCTCGCCTTCGCCTGCATGATCCTGCTCGGCGTCACCACCGCCTTCTACGCCTTCCTCGCCGGGCCGGCGCTCAAGTTCATCTTCTCCGGCGAGCTCGGCGACATCCTGCGCTCGACGAGCGGCGAGCTGCGCGCGGTCTGGCGCTGGCTGCCCGCCGACTGGCTGGCCGAGCTCGAGGGCCTCGACCGCTCGGCGGCGCTGTTCGTCATGCCGGGGCTGATCGTCCTGACCGCGCTGTTCAAGGGGTTGGCTCACACCGCGCAGTTCTACCTGCTCGGCCGCATCAGCCAGGAGGTCCTCCGCCGCCTGCGCGCCGACGCCTTCGCCGCGATGTTGCGCCAGCCGGCCGCCTTCTTCAACCGCCGCGCGCACGGCGACCTCCTCTCCCGCCTGACCAACGACGCCAACCTGGTCGAGCAGACCTTCTTCTACGGCATCGCGCCGCTGTTGCGTGAGCCGCTCGCGGTGCTCTTCCTGCTCGCCTTCTGCGTCGCCACCGATCCGTTTCTGGCGCTGGTCACCTTCCTCACCGTGCCGCTCGCCGTCTTGCCGCTGGCGCGCTTCGCCCGCTGGCTCAAGCGGGTCTCGCGCCGCGGCCAGGACTACCAGGGGGCGATCAACGCGGTCACCTACGAAGCGCTGGCCGGCATCCGCGTCGTGCAGGCGTTCACCGGCGAGGCCCACGAAGAGCGGCGGTTGGCCGCCGCGGCGGGAAACTACTTCGGCCAGATGCTGCGCAGCTACTTCATCCGCGCGGTGCGCACGCCGACCATGGAGTTGCTCGGCGCGATCTCGCTCGCGGCGCTGCTCGCCCTGCTCGGCTACTGGGTGCAGTCGAGCAACGCCGATCCGGCACACTTCGTCAGCTTCTTCGTCGCGGTGGTGATGATGTACGACCCGCTCAAGAAGCTCGGCAACGTCACCGACTACCTCGCCCACGGCGCGGCCGCCGCCGACCGGATCTTCGAGGTCATCGACCTCGAGCCGGAGATCCGCGACCGCCCGGGTGCGACGCCGCTGCCGCCCTTCTCCGACCGCATCCGCTTCGCCGCGGTGCGCTTCGCCTACGATCAGGCGGCGGTGCTCGACGGAATCGAGCTCGAGCTGCCGCTCGGGCAGGTCATCGCCCTGGTCGGGCCGAGCGGCGCCGGCAAGACCACCCTGGCCCACCTCCTCCCCCGCTTCTACGACGTCACCGGCGGCGCGCTGACCATCGACGGACACGACGTGCGCGACGTGACGCTCGCCTCCCTCCGCCGTCAGGTCAGCGTCGTCAGCCAGGACACCTTCCTGTTCAACTGCTCGGTCGCCGAGAACATCGCCTACGGCACCCCCGACGCGACCGTCGAGCAGATCCGCGCCGCCGCCCGCGCCGCCTACGCCGACGAGTTCATCACCGCGCTCGAGCGCGGCTACGACACGCCGATCGGCGAGCGCGGCGTGTTGCTCTCCGGCGGTCAACGGCAGCGCCTGGCCATCGCCCGTGCCCTGCTGCGCGACGCGCCGATCCTCATCCTCGACGAGGCCACCTCGGCCCTCGACCTGGAGAGCGAGCGGTTCGTCCAGCAGGCGCTCGAGACGCTGATGCGCGGTCGGACCAGCCTGGTGATCGCGCACCGCCTCTCGACCGTTCGGCGCGCCGATCTCATCGCCGTGCTCAAAGACGGTCGCATCGTCGAGCGCGGTCGGCACGAGGAGCTCCTCGCCCGCGGCGGCGAGTACGCGCGGCTCTACGCCCTGCAGTTCGCCGATGCCCCGAGCGACCCGGCGGTGGTAGGACTACACTGATGCTCCGGCGCTTCCTCCTCGTTCTGCTCGCCGGCGTCGTGGCGTTGTTCGTCGGCCTGCGGCTACGCGACCGGGCGCTGCCCGAGCTGGAACGCGCCGCCGAACCCCACACCCTCGGCGTCTTTCACGTCCACTCGGCCAGCAGCCACGATGGCGTGTTGAAGCTGGAGGAGATCGCCGCCCGCGCCAGCCGCCTCGGCCTGCACTTCGTCGTCCTCACCGACCATGACCGGCAGCTCGCCGGGCCGGTGGAGATCGACGGCGTCACGCTCCTCTCCTACGCCGAGCTCAGCACCCCGCACGGCCACCTGATCCAGCTCGACACCACGGCGCTGCCCAGCGACGTCGACCGGCAGGCGGTCACCCTCCCCGGCCGACTGCGCGCCGGCGGCGGCTTCCCGATCATCGCCCACCCGGCCGATCCCAAGCGGCCGTGGACCGGCGCGCTCGCCGACGCCGGCGGCTTCGAGATCGCCAACTTCGCTGCATCGGCGCGCCGGCGCGGCGGCATCCTGTTCGTCGGCCTGCTCCCGGCGGCCGCCGCCTACCGTCTCAACCCGGCGCTGGCGCTCGTCCAGGCGCTCGATCGTGACCGGACCGCGCTGCGCCGCTGGGACGACGAGCACGATCCGGCGGTCATCGGCATCTGTGGCGCCGACGCTCACGGCCGGACTCTCGACCTCGGTGAGGAGCTGCGCAGCTGGAACCTCGCGCTGCTCGACCCGCTCGAGCCGAGCACCCCGGGCTTCGCCGCCGCGGTCGTGCGCAGCCTGCGGCGCGGCCGATTTCATTGCTACGCGCCCCTGTTCGGCCCCGATCCGCAGCTCGCGTTCACTGCCGAAGCCGCCGGCGCGGTGCTCGGCGAGCCGGGCGAGACCGTCTTCGACGACGCGCTCGAGGTTCTGGTCGTCCGTGGGCCACGCAGCAGCATCGCCACCCCGACGCTGGTGCTGCTGCGCGACGGCCTCGAGATGGCACGTACGCAGGCGGGCACGTTGCGCTACCGCGTGCTCTTGCCCGGCACCTACCGGGCCGAGGTGCTCCTGCCCGTCCCCGGGGTCTTCGCCGGCGAGCGCCTGCTGCCGGTCGCCTACACCAACCGGATCCGGGTCGCCGCGGCGCCCGAGCCCGACCCCGGCGAACCGACACCGGACCTCGCGCCCGTCGCCCCGGCGCCGAACCCGCCGACCGCCGAGCCGCCGACCGCCCCCGAGCCTGGCTGATGACCTGGCTGCGTTACCTCGCCGGCCTGCTCGCCGGACTCCTGCTGCTCCTGTTGCGCGTCACCTGCCGCTACCGCTTCGTCGCGGACCCGCGCCCGGCGTTGCGCGCCGCCCGTCGGCCGAGCATCTACGCGCTCCTCCACGCCCACCAGGTCAGCGCCATCTTCGCCAACGACGATCCAGCGATGACCGCGATGGTCTCGCGCTCGACCGACGGCGATCTGCTCGTCCCGGCCCTCGCGCTTCGGCGCGTCACCGCGGTCCGCGGCTCGTCGCGCAAAGGCGACCGCGACAAGGGTGGGCGCCGGGCGCTCGAAGAGCAGGCGGCCTACCTCGCCGCCGGCGTGCCGGCGCTCCTGGCGGTCGACGGCCCGCGCGGCCCGCGTGGCTCGGTCCGCCGCGGCGTGGCCGATCTGGCCTGCCAGACCGGTCACCCGATCCTGCCGCTGGTCGCGATCCCGAGCCGGCGGTGGATCCTCCGCCGCACCTGGGACCGGCTCCAGATCCCCAAGCCGTTCAGTCGGATCACCGTCCGCTTCGGCCCGTTGCTCCCGCCGAGCTCGTGTTCCGACCCGCTGGAGCTCGCCCGTGAGGTCGAGCGCCAGCTCGGCGCGCTCGAGCGCGAGCACGATCCCGAAGAGGCCGGTCATGCGGCGCGCGCGGCGCCGCCGCCCAGCGAGCTCAGCGTGCCAGCTGACCGGTCAACGCGGCGCGAATCAGAGGCTTGAGGTTGTCGACCGTCAACGGCACCGGGTTGCCGCCGGCGGTCGGATCGTTGACCGCCGCCTCGGCCAGACTGTCGACCTGGCGTTCCTCGATGCCGAGCTCGGCCAGCGTGTGAGGGATCCCCGCGACCTGGCGCAGCGCGAGGACCCAATCGAGCGCCGCGGCGAAGCCGGGCTCGGGCAGGCCGAGGTAGCGGGCCAACCGGGTCATGCGCTCGTCGATCGCCGCTCGGTTGAAGACCATCACGTAGGGCATCATCACCGCCACGGTCGTCCCGTGGTGCACGTCGAAGCGCCCACCGATCGCGTGCCCGACCGAGTGCATCGCCCCGAGCCCCTTCTGGAAGGCGGTCGCCCCGCTCAGGGAGGCGGCCATCATCTCGGCCCTGGCCTGCAGGTCCTGGCCGTTGCGACACGCGGCGGCGAGCGCTCGGTGGACCAGCCGCATCCCCTCGACCGCCACGCCGTCGGCCAGCGGGTGAAAGCCAGGCGCACAGAAGGCCTCGAGCAGGTGCGACAGCGCGTCCATGCCGGTGGCGCCGGTCAGCTTCGCGGACATCCCGACGGTGAGCGCTGGGTCGCAGATCACCCGCGCCGGCAACATCCGCGGGTGGAAGATGATCTTCTTCTTGTGCAGCGCGGCGTCGACGATCACCGAGGCGCGACCGACCTCGGAGCCGGTCCCAGAGGTGGTCGGCACCGCGACCACCGGGGCCATCCCCTTCTCGTCGATCCGCGTGTACCAGTCACCGACGTCCTCGAAGTCCCACAGCGGGCGCTTCTGCCCGACCATCATCGCGATCGCCTTCGCCGCGTCGAGGGCGCTGCCGCCGCCGAAGGCGATCACCCCGTCGTGCCCGCCGGTCTTGAAGGCGGTGACGCCGGCATCGACGTTCTCGCCCACCGGGTTCGGCTTCACCTCGCTGAACACGCCGGTGCGCAGCCCGGCCTTCTCGTTGTAGGCCACCGCGTCGCTCACCAGCGGTAGCTTGGCCAGGACCGGATCGGTGACCAGGAGGGGCTTGTTCATCCCCAGTTCACGGCAGACCGCCGGTAGCTCGCCGAGCCGGCCGACGCCGAAGCGCACCGCGGTCGGGTAGTTCCAGTTCCCCTTCAACGTCATCTCGGATGCCATCGCGTGCCTCCTTCAGACCGCCACCCTGAGGTGGAACGACTTCGGCCGGGTCAGGTGCTCGTAACCGACGCGCGACAACGTACAGCCGCGGCCGGAGTCCTTCACCCCGGTCCAGGCCAGCGCCGGATCGAGGTAGTCGCAGCGGTTCTGGTACCAGGTGCCGGTCTCCACCTGCTCGCCGATGCGCACCGCCGCCTCGGCATCGCTGGTGAAGACGCAGGCGGTCAGCCCGTACTTGCTGTCGTTCATCAACCGCACCGCCTCCTCGTCGCTCTTGACCTTCATGATGCCGACCACCGGGCCGAAGGTCTCCTCGCTCATCACCTGCATCGAGTGGTCGACGTCGACCAGCACCTGCGGCGCCATGTAGGTCGTGCCCTTCTTCGCCCGCGCGAAGAGACTCTCGTCGATCAGCGCCCTGGCCCCCTTGCTGATCGCCTCGTCGATCTGGGCACGGATCGCGTCGGCGGCGCTCTGGCGCACGACCGGCCCGAGCGTCGTCTCCTTCTTCAACGGGTCACCGACCACGTACTGCCGGGTCAGCGCGACGAAGCCGTCGACGAACTGATCGTAGACCTGCTCGTGCACGTAGATGCGCTCGATGCCGCAGCAGGATTGCCCGGAGTTGAAGTAGGACCCGTCGACCAGGGTCTCGATCGCGTGCTGCAGCGGCGCGTCGGGGCGGACGTAGCCGGGGTCCTTGCCGCCGAGCTCGAGCCCGGCGGCGATGAACCGGCCCGCGGCGGCGCGGTGCACCGCGTGTCCGCCCTCGACCGAACCGGTGAAGGCGACGTAGCCGACCCGCTCGTCGCCGATGGTCCGCTCGACCATCGCGTGCCCCATGTGCAGGTGCTCGAGCACCCCGCGCGGCAACCCGGCCTTGCGCCCTGCCTCGCTGAACCGCTCGGCCACCAGCGGCGTCTGCGCCGAGTGTTTGAGCAGCACGGTGTTGCCGGCCAGGATCGCCGGGACCACCGCGTTGACCGCGGTCAAGAACGGGTAGTTCCACGGCGCGACGACGAAGACGACGCCGAGCGGCTCGCGCCGGATGAAGCGCACGAAGCCGGGCTTGTCCGGGATGCGGATGTCGGCCAGCGCCTCGGCGGCGATGTCGGCCATGTAGCGAGCCCGCTCGGCGAAGCCGCGCTTGATCTCGTTCGGCCCGTAGAGGATCGGCCGCCCCATCTGCCAGGCTAGCTCCTCGCCGATCGCCTCGGCGTTCTGCTCCATCGCGTCGACGAGCTTGCGCACCATCGCGACGCGCTCGCCGACCGGCACCTTCACCCACTCGCGCTGCGCGCGGGTCGCGAGCGCCAGCGCCGCGTCGACCTCCGCCTCCTCGGCCAGCGGCCGCTCGACATAGACGCGCCCATCCACTGGAGAGACTGTCTTCTGGATCTTGGCCATCAGACCACCTCGGGTTGTTGGTCGACCCAAGGGAATCCTCCGGTTCGGGGGCGGCGGTCAAGGGGGTCCCGACCTGACGCGTCCGATCAACTCGGCGGCGCGTGCGTCGCCGCCGCCGCAGGCGCCAGGACGGCCAAGAACACCAGCGGCGCCCGGGCGCTGGCCACGACGCCGTGGCGGTGGCCGGCCTTGCACAGCCAGGCATCCCCTGGCCCGACGGCGAAGCGCTGCTCGTCGAGTTGGCCGGTGCCCTCGCCCTCGAGCACGACGTACAGCTCCTCCTCCTGCTCGTGCAGGTGCAGGCCGACCTCGGCGCCCGGATCGAGGGTCATCTCGGTGACGAACCCGACGCCCGCCATCTGGCCGGCGCGCAGGTAAGCCCGCCCGACACCGCCCCCGCGCCCGCCGCGGATGTTGTCGCGTCGCTCGGGCGTGATGCTCTTCGCGCGAATGATCATCGCCACCTCAAGGAGTGCCGCGCCGTGGGCCAACCGTAGGGCCCGCCGCGGAGGTCGGCAGCAGCTCGCCGGTGATCGTCTCGACCAGCCAGGTGGCGCCGCCGCGCGCCTGGACCGCGCAGGCCGGGATGTGAGGCCTGCCATGCCCACCTGGGCCGTCGGTCGTGAGTGTTGCCTCACGCATCATGCACCGCGCGTCTTATGCCGAGCGGGCCGAGCACAAGCCCCCGAGCCGCCCGAGGCGCGGTCGCCTGCCGACGCTCCTGGATCATCCCCCCTCACGCCTCGTCGCCCGGCTCGAGCTGGGGCGGAGGCGCCCCATCGCCGAGCGAGGCGGTCTCGAGGCTGGTGACCTGACCGGTGATCTTGCCCACCTGCTCGTTGAGGCGCACCGCCCGCTTGGAGCTGTCGTCGAAGTGCTTCTGCGCCAGCTCGAGGTTGCGGCCGATCTTCTCGAAGGCGACGAAGAAGGCGGCGAAGCGCTTCTGGAAGTCGGCCAGCTGGGCGCGGATCGCCTCGGCCTGCCGCTCGATCTGCATGCCCTTGAGGCCGTAGGCGATGGTCGAGAGGTAGGCGTAGAGCGTGTTCGGCGAGACCGGGATCACCTTGGCGCGGGCGGCGTAGCCCATCACGCCGTCGCCGGCGCCGGCCGGGCCGACCGACGCCTCGGTGCGGATCACCGCCTCGTAGTAGACGTTCTCGGCCGGCAGGTACATGAGCGCGAAGTCGTAGGTGCCGGCGTCCGGGCGGATGTACTTGCTGGCGATCTCGTCGATCTGCCGCTTGACCGCGGCGAGGAACTCCTTGCGCTGAGCGCCCCGCTCCTCGTCGGTCCCGGCGGCGCTCAGGCGCTGGAACGACTCGAGCGGGAACTTGGAGTCGATCGGCACCAGCCGCTCGCCGAGGTGGATCACCGCGTCGACGGTGACGTATTGGCCGCGGTCGGCGCCGGGGAGGCGGTACTGCATCTCGAAGCTGCCCGCGGGCAAGACCTGGCGAAGGATCTCCTCGAGGAACAGCTCGCCGAGGTTGCCGCGCAGCTTCGGCGCGCGGAGAATGTCCTGCAGGCTGCCGATGTCCCGGCTCAGCTCCTGGATGCGCTTCGCCGTCTCGGCGAGGCCGCCGAGCTGACCGCGCAGCTCCTGCATCACCTTGGCGTTGCCGCCCAGTTGTTCGGTGACGTGGGTGGTCATCCCCTGCAGCCGGTCGTTCAGCGCCTTGCGGCTCTCCTCCAGCTGCTTCTGCACCAGGTCGAGCACGCCGGTCAGCTGGGCCTGCAACTGGCTCAGGTGCCCGGTCTGCGCCTCGGCGGCCTCGGCGCGCTGCCGCTGGCCGAGCTCCCGCGTCTCGGCCTGTCCGACCGCGAACCGCTCGCCGAGCTCGTGCAGGAGCCGCAACGAGTCGCCCACCTGGTCGCGCACCGCCCGCGTCGCCTCCTCGACCGCGCTGCTCGCCTTGGCCCGACCGATCACCTGCAGCAGCGTGACCGCGAGCAACGCCAGCACCGCGAGCGCGACGACTACGAGGAGGACAAGCTCGACCATCGTCGCCCTCTCAGTGCAGCCGGAAGCGCTGCGCCTCGCGCTCGCGCCGCTCGACCTCGGCCAGCCCCGAGCGGGCCGCCGCCTGCTCCTCGGCCGCCGCGTCGAGGTCGAGCACGGTCAAGAAGTGCTGGTAAGCCGGCGGCAGGCGGCCGAGCCGCAGGTGGATCATCGCAGCGCGCAGGTGCGCGCGCGGCAGGTAGGCGCTGCGCGGGTGGGTGGCGATGAAGCGCTGCAACAGCGCCAACCCGGCGTCGAGCTGCCCCTCGTTGACCAGCCAGTCGGCGAGCACCAACACGTCCTCAGCCGGGATCGCCAGCCGCTCACGCGCCGGCAGCCCGACGTACAGCTCCAACGCCGCCGCGTAGCGCCCGCGCGCCATCGCCGCGCTGAAGCTCCCCGCCGCGCCGGCCTCTGGCTCCTCGTCGCCCCGAGGCACCTGCCGGGCGCGGCGCAGCCCGGCACCGAGATCCTGGCGCCGGCGCAGCGCGGTGACTGCCGCGGCCGCACCGAGCCCGCCGAAAAAGCCCCCGAGGTGAGCGCCGTAGGCGACGCCAGTGGCGGTGTCGGTGAGCAGGAAGGGCAGCAGGTTCTCGACCACCAGGTAGAAGCCCAGCACGATGCGCGCCGGCAGGCGGATGACCTGCACGAAGAAGAAGAGGAAGAACAGGACGCGGACGGTGTTGCGCGGGAACCAGAGGAAGTAGCAGCCGAGCACGCCCGAGATCGCACCCGAGGCACCGACCATCGGGATGGCCGAGTCGAGCCGGAAGACCGCGTGCAGCGCGACGGCGCAGACGCCGGTGAACAGGTAGATGGCCAGGTAGCCGAGCCTGCCGACCTGGAGCTCGACGTTGTCGCCGTAGATCCACAGGAAGAGCATGTTGCCGGCCAGGTGCAGCCAGCCGGCGTGGAGAAACATCGAGGCGAACAGGTCGAACAGGCTCGGCGCCGCCGGCTTGAACCCGTGCTCGAAGACGAACAGGTCGTAGGCGCTCACCTGCGACAGGACCGCCTGCAGCGGCACGCCGCTGTCGGCGCCGACCGCGTGCAGGTAGGCGAACAGCGCCGGGTCGCGCGGATCGACCCCCTGCATGGTCAACGGGAAGGAGACGAGCACGAAGATGGCCACGTTCAACCCGATGAGCAGGTAGGTGACGATCGGCCGCCCGGGCAGGTTCGGCTCGTCTCCAATCGGGATGATCATCGGTCCTTCCGCAGGTCAGGCGTTCAGAACCGCGCCTCGACGCCGAGCTTGCCCAGGACATACCAGGCGTAGCGCGTCTCACGTGTGTCGAGGTAATAGAGCGCTCCGGCGCGCGCCCACGCCGACCAGTGGTCACCGAGGCGTTGCTTGAGCTCGAGGTAGGCGTCGGCCCGCGGCTCGCCGCGATCGGAGGTCGGCAGGTCAGGGTTGACCGGCGCTTCGAGCTCCTTCTCGTGCAACCAGAAGCTGGAGTGCGCGATCAACCGCGCGTCCGGCCAGGCGGTGACGCTCGCGTGCAGGCGCACGCGCTGCTCGCGGTCGAAGCGATCGTCGTATTTTCCGACGTCGGTCCAGGCGATGCTGTAGCTGACCCAGGCGCGCAGCCGCGGCACGCGCGAGCTGGCCAGCCGCAGCTGCAGCTTGCGCCGCTCGCCGCGGCCGCAGACGCCGCCGAACTCACCCTCGTCGCAGGCGTCAGAGAAGTCGCCGAGCTCGTAGTCCTCGCGCCGTGAGTTGTTGCTCAGGTCCTTGTTCTTGTAGTCGACCAGCAGCGACACCTCCTCGCGCGCGGTGAACGACCAGCTCACCCGCTGCGAGAGGTCGAGGTCCAACGCCACCCGGTCCACCGCCTCGAAGCGCAGGCGCCCCTGCTCGGTGAACACCGGCCGGTAGGGGTTGCCCCACAGGTCGACGCGCGTGACCAGCCGCAGGCCGCTACGCGGCCGCACCGTCACGTCGATCCGCCCGCCGGCCTCGTTGCGCGCCGAGAGGCCGTACAGCTCGTCGCGCGCCGCCCGGGCGCGCGAGTGGGGGTTGTCGTAGCGCGGGTCGTAGTAGCGGCCCGAGAGGACCAGCTCGAGCGCCTTGACCGGCGCGAAGACCGCCCGGGCGTAGAAGGCGTTGCCCTGGTTGAAGGTCCGCGCGTACTCGGCGGCGACGTCCCACGGCCCGGTGCCGAGGCGCAGGTCGGCGCCCACCGCCCCGAAGCTCGGCCGCCGGGGCAGACGCGCCGACCAGGCGAACCGCGGCGCGGCGCTCTCGGCCAGGTTGATCTCGGTCTGGGCGTAGTAGCTGGTCAGGCCGACCCGGTTGCGCTCGTCGAAGTTGAACGAGACGTTGCCGCCCCACAGCTGCTCATCGTAGGCGTCGCGGATCGTCTCGTAGCGGTAGGTCGGCGCCCGCGGGTCGTCGCGGTCGTAGATACGGGTCGTGCGGCAGCGATGATCGGCGCCGCAGGTATAGCCGCCCGGGCAGTCGTTGTCGGTCCGGCAGAGGCCCTGCTCGAACCACTCGTCGAGCCCGACGTTCAGATCGTACTGATAGAGGTCGTCGCGCGTCCAGGATGCGAACAGGGTCGCGTCCACCCACCCGTCGAGCAGATCGGCGCCGGACAGCGAGGCGGCGACGCCGAACTGACCGGCGCGCGGGCTGTAGGTGCCCTTCTCGTTGTCCTGGCGCAGCGTGTCGTTCTCGATCCAGCCGTTCGGCGACTCGCGGCTGGTGGTGTCGAAGGTGACCCGCTCACCGAAGCCCGCGGTGTAGCTGCCGAAGACCAGGCTCCAGCCGGCGTAGCCGGCGAAGAGGTAGAGGTTGTCGAGATCGGGCAGGTTCGCCGGCCCGTCGCTCACCAGCGCGCCGCGGGCGACGTCCCAGCGCGCGTCGATGCGCCGGCGATAGGTCACCAGCCCTCCGCCGCCCAGGTAGGTGAAGCCGGTGGCCCGGGCCTTGAGGTAGGACTGCACGCCGCGCTCCCGCTCGGCCAGTGTGTCGATCAGCGCCCCGTCCTTGCCCACCCCCTTGCGCACCACCGCGCCGCTCTGAACGGTGCCGCTGAGCACCTCGCTCGCATCGATCGGCAACGCCGAGTCGGCCAGCGCCGTGACGAACGGCGCGACCCCGGCGAGCAGCTCGGCGGTCATCCCCTCGACCTCGATCAACGCCTCGATGCTGTCGAACGCGCCCTTGGCCGCGCGGTGGGCGACGATCGCGTCGGCCAGCTCGTAGGTGATGCCCGGCAGCTCGTAGAGGAGAAAACGGTCGGCGCGGTTGATGTTCATCGGTTTCTGCAACAACGCCTCGAGCACCTCGACGCTGTCCGGTTCGAGGTCCCCCGCGGCCTCGAGCTCGTAGAGGTCCTCTGGCCCCTCGATGCGCAGGTCGACCTCATAGTCACGCGCCGCGGCGGGCACGGCGGCGAACAGCAGGGCGAGCGTGACGACGCGATGGCTCATGGACACGCTCCCCACAACCCCGCCCCGGCCTGCTCGGCGTTCGCTTCGAGGGCGCGGAACTCGGCGATGTAGTCGGCCCCGTTGGGCTCGATCTGCAGCACGCGACCGAAGCCTCGCTCGACCAGGATGCGGTTGATCATCCGGTCGCCCAAGAAGACGTAGGCCAGGGTCCGGTCGAAGCGGTCCTCGCACTCGACGTCGTACTCGAGCGTCACCGCCCGGCCGAGCACCAGCTGCTCATTCTCCGCCTTCGCCTCGTCGCCGAAGCAGTCGGCGGGCTCGCCGCCGTGGGCGATCTCGGGCGCGTCGACCAGGAGGTAGCGCAGCCGCACACCCGAGGCGAGATCGACCGTGTCCCCGTCGAGCACGCCGACGACCAGCGCGTCGCGCGGGCCGCAGGGCGAGCCGAGGTTGTCCTCCTCCTTGCACGAGAGGAGCAGGAGCGGCAGGAGGGTCAACCAACGCATCGCTCGCCTCTCATGGGCACACGCCGTTCGCGGCGCCAGGCGAGCCCAGGCCACCGGTGAAGCCGTTGCCCGCCGCGGTCGCCAGGCACCAGTTACCGCTCTCGTCGTTGCCCGCCGCGGTGAGGATCTCGGGCCGGAGCTGCCAGCTCGTGCTGGTGGTCGCCGCCGGGTAGGCCATCTCGTCGATCGTGGCGCCGTCGACCCGCAGCGCCAGCGTGGCGGCCGAGCCGTTGAGCATCGAGTCGACGGCGCCGAAGACCACCGCCGGGGTGACCCCCTCGGCCGCGACCCCGGATCCGCCCAGGAGCACGAAGCTGCCCGGCGCCACCGACAGGCAGTTGTCGCTGGCCAGCGTCCAGCGTCGGGTGGTCGAGGTCGTGTTGACAATCTCGAGCCCGTTGAGCTCGACGGCCTGTGCCCCGGCGACGTAGAGCTCGAGCCAATCCCGACCGTTCTCCGGGCTCGAGGGCCGCGCGTAGACCTCGGTGATCACCAGCTCGCCGGCCGCCGGCCGGAGCGCCGGACGCAAGGTCGGCCCGTCCCAGCAGTCGCCGGGGCAGACGTCGTTCGCCGTGCCCGGCGTGCCGGTGCCAGCGAACAGGCCGCTGGTCGTCGCCGGGCAGAAGTTGGTCGGGTCGTCGTTGCCGCTGGCGCTGAGGAAGCGCGGGCTCAGGCTGGTCGAGGTCCCCTCGGCGCTGGCGGCGGGGAACTGCGCCTCGTCGATCACCGCCCGGCCGCGCTCGAGCGCCAGGGTGCCGCCGTCGTACAGCGTCAACCCCTCGGCCACCGCCGCGACGGTGACGCCGCCGTTGGTCAGCGGGTCGGCCGAGGCACCGATGAGCGCGTAGCTGCCCGGTGCGACGCTCAGGCAGCTCAGGCTGTCGATGGTGTAGCGCCGCGTCGTGCCGCCGCTGCTCACCGTTCGCACCGTCAGGCCGTTGAGGTCGACCGGCGCCGCGGCCGTGACCCGCACCTCGAGCCACTCCAGCCCGGCGTCAGCGCCCGCCGGGTTGGCGAAGACCTCGCTGATCACCAGCTCCCCGACCTGCGGGGCGACCACGCTCCGGCTCGTCCCGCCGTCGTCGCAGGCGCCGCGGCCACACAGGTTGTTGACCGCGCCCGGGGTGCCGCGGTTGCCGATGCTGTCGTAGCCCTCGTTGCCGGCGCACCACAGCTCGCCCTGATCGTTGAGCAGAGCGTCGGGGACGAGGCCGCCGTCGAGCGCGACCGAGCGCCCCTCCTCCGGCTCGGGGGCCCCGCCGCTGGCGCCCCAGACCATCGTGTCGATCTCGGCGCCGCGGCAGGTGATGCGGATCCCGCCGCTGGTGTTGGTCAGGCCGCCGAAGTTCTCGTTCTCCTGGTTGTCGCCGTACGAGTAGTCGACCGGCGCAACGCCGACCACGCCGTCGCCGAGCACGAAGTAGGCACGCGGCGGCAGCGTGCCGATGCCGCGCAGCGTGTGGTCGGCGGCGCACCACGGCGCGCCGTCGACCAGCTGGGTGCGGCAGCTGCTGCCCGCCGGCACCTCCGACAGGCGCCAGATCACCGCCCGGTCGAGCCGGCGCGGCGCCGCCGAGGCGTTGTAGATCTCGAACCACTCGCGGCCGGTGTCGTCGCCGGAGCAGGTGGCGCTGGTCTCGCTCCACGAGCAGTCGACCGACGGGTGGGTGCAGCTCTGCTGATCGATGAACTGATCGCACGGGTCGTCCGGGTTCGGCATCACCTCGCTGATCACCAGATCACCGTAGACCAGATCGCATCCGGCGCCGATGTCGGCCTGCTCGGCGCAGCCGGCCAGCCCGAGCCCGAGCAGCGTCGCGGCGCACCGAGCGCGCCGCGTCGCCGAGTCCTCACGCGCCGGTCTGCTCACGACCACCTCGCTTGGTCAGTTGCCCTTGGCCTTGCCCGGCGGCTGTGGTGCCAGCCGCTCGAGCGACAGGATCGCATCGGTGTAGTCCGGTTCGGCCTTCACCGCCGACGCGTAGGCGGCGATCGCGCCGGTCTTGTCGCCCAGCTTCTCGCGCACCCGGCCGAGGTGGAACCAGGCCTCGCCGTAGAGCGGATCGATGCGGGTCGCCTCCCTCAACGAGCGCTCGGCAGCGGCGGCGTCCTTCGCCTTGTAGAAGTAGGTCAGGCCGAGCAGGTAGTGCGCGCGTGGCAGGCTGGCGTTGATGCCGATCGCCCGCTTGTAGGCGGCCACCGCCTCGCGCACCTTGTTGTCGTTGTGGAGCGCCAAGCCGAGCTCGATGTACGCCTCGGCGTACTCCGGATCGGCGGCGATCGCCGCGCGGTAGGCAGCCACCTCGTCACCCTTGTTGCTCTGCGCGAAGTAGACCCGCCCCATCCCCAGATGCGCGCTGGCGAACTTCGGGTTGAGCGTCAACGCCTTGCGGAACGCCGCGGCCGCCTCGTTCACCCGCCCGCGCCGCAGCTCGAGGTCGCCGAGCCCCGCCCACGCGGCCGGGTCGTTCGGCGCCAGCGACACCGCCTTCTCGAACTCGGGGATCGCCCGCTTCGAGAAGCCGTAATCGAGCAACGCCTCGCCCAGGCGGATGCGCAGCGCCGCATTGGCCGGGTCGAGGTCGAGCGCGGTCTCGAAGGTCTGAATCGCGCGCTCGAAGTCGCGCCGCTTGGCGTAGGCTTGACCGAGCAGGTGCAGCGCATCGACGTCCCGTGGCTCGAGCTCGATCACCTTCTTGAACGCGTCCACCGCGTTGGCGTACTGCCGGTCGCGCAGATAGGCAATGCCGAGCTTGCGCTGGGTCGCCGCGTCCTCGGAGTGCTTCTCGAGCGCGGCCTTGTACGAGCGCAGCGCGTCCTTCACGTCGCCGCGCCGGTAGTAGATCTCGCCGATGTGCAGCTGGGCGTCGCGGTGGTTCGGGTCGACGCGCAGCAGGTCCTGGAAGGCGCTCAACGCCTCGTCGGGCTTGTTCGCCTTGTAATAGGCCAGGCCGAGGTTGAACTTCGCGTCGGCGAAGCCCGGATCGGCGCTGACCGCCCGTTTGAAGTAATCGACCGTCTTGTCGGTCTGGCCCATCTTGTCGAACACCACGCCCAGGTTGTTGTAGGCCTTGGCGTGCTTCGGATCGACGTTGACCGCGTCGGTGTAGGCGGCCACCGCCGCGGCGTACTCGCCGCGTTTGTGATAGACGACGCCGAGGTTGTAGTGCGCCGCCGCCTCTTTGGGATCGGACTTGATCGCCTTCTTGAACGTCTCGATCGCCTTGTCGTTGAAGCCACGCTCGGCGTAGACCTTGCCCAGGTTGATCAGCGCGTGCAGGTAGCCCGGATCGAGCTTCAACGTCGCGTTGTACTCGTTGATCGCCTGGTCGAGCTCGCCCATCCCCTCGAGCGCAACGCCGCGGTTGAAGTGGGCGGCGACGAAGGAGGGGCGCAGACGGATCGCGGCCGAGAACGCCTCGGTGGCCCGGTCGAAGCGCTTGGTGTCGAGGAAGGAGAGCCCGAGGTCGAAGTGCAGCTCCGGCGCCGAGGGGTTCAGCTCGGTGGCGGCCTTCAGCGCCCCGATGGCGCGCTCGTGCTCTCCCGCCCAGCGCAGGCTGAGGCCGAGGGCGTAGAAGTTGTCGTCGTCGGTCGGCGCCGCCTTCGCCGCCCGCTCGAACAACCCGATCGCCTTGGCCAGGAGCTCCCGGTTGGCCACCTTCTGATCCGGCACCGCCTTGACGAAGTAGGCCATCGCCAGCGCGTAGGCGTAGGTCGGGTTGTCGGGCTCGGTGACGAGCAACGGCTCGAAGGTCTTGATCACCTGCTCCGGATCACCGAGCTCCACCTTCTCGGCCAGCTCGGCGGCGGTCGGGGTCTGCGCCGCGGCCAGCCCGGCGGTCAGCGCCGCGAGCGGAACGACCAAGGGAGCGACGAGCGTGGCGCGCGACATCATCAGTAGTCCCCACCCCACATCGCGCTGTCCTCGGCCCACGGGCTGCCGACTCCGCCGCCGCTCTGGGCCATCAGCTGCTCGCGCGTCTGCAGCCAACGCTGCTGGTAGGCGTCGACCTCCTTCTCGACCTCGGCCAGGTCGACGCGCGACTCCTTGGCCCGCTCGACGTGGTCGCCGACCTGCTCCTCGTAGTCCTCGAGCTCGATGTCCGAGGCGCCGCGCACGTTGTTCTTCTTGACCAGCGTCGCCTTGGCCAGCTCGTACTTGGCCTTGGCCACCATGATCAGGTGGTCCTGCGCGTCGAGCTTCTCGCGCAGGTAGCTGAGCCGGCGGTAGAGGTAGTCGACCTTGAGGGCGAAGACCTGCTGCGCGGCGGCGGCGAGCTTGGCCCGGTCGGCCTCGCCCTTCTCGGCGGCGCGATCCTCGTCGTTCTCGGCCTCGGCGATCTGCAGCTCGGCGTCCGAGATATCGACCTTGGTCTGGTAGATCTCCCTGGAGATCTGCTCGCGCTCGTCGAGCGCGATGCTGACGTCGTTCTCGGCGTCGAAGAGCAGCAGCTTGTTCTCGATGGTGATCTCGGCCAACAGGTCGCGGTCGACCGTGTAGCGCAGACCAGCGCAGCCGACCAGCTGCGCGGCGAGCAGGCAGACGACGACGCGCATGGTCATGTCCCTCCGGGGGCGGGAGCGTCAGAGGTCAGGTTGCCAACGCTCGGGTGGATGTCGGGTGAGGAGAGGTTGATGTCGGAAAGCGTCCCCTGGCGCAGCGTCTGCTCCGCGAGCCGCTGGTAGCCGAACTCCTTGAACAGCGCCGCCAGGTTGATTACCGCGGCGTTCAGGCGGCGCTTCGCCGCCTGGTCGAGCTGGGTGTACGCCTCGTCCGGCTCGCCGAGGTGCCACGAGGCGACCCCGAGCAGGTTCTGGATCACCGGGCTGCGCGGATCGATCTCCGCCGCCCGCGACAGGGTCAGCTTCGCCAGGTGGTAGTCGCCGACCTGCATCGCGCGCCGGGCCATCTCGGTGAGCACCTCGGTGTTGGTCGACCGCTTGATCAGCTGCTTGCGCAGGTTGAGCATCTCCTGCTGGTAGGTCTGATCGCCGCTGACGTCGGCCCGCCGCCGCTTGCTCACCCCCATCACCGTCGGCGCGCCGCCGGTGACGCAGGCCGAGCCGAAGCGGGTGAAGACCTTGAGCTGCTCCGCCTTGGTAGCGCAGGCCTTCTTCGCCTCCTCGCCCTTGACCCGCTCGTCCGCGGCCAGCTTGTCCAGCTCCGCCTTGACCGCGGTCTTCTCGGCGGCCGAGAAACCGTCGAGCGGCACCTTGGTGAAGAAGACCGCCAGCTCCGAGTGCGCCCGGGCGCTCTCGTGCAGCGCGGCGATCGCCCAGGTGCCCACCCCGGTGCCGATCGCGGCGACGTAGGCCCGGTCCATCACGTCGAGCAGCTGCAGCTTGCGCTGCAGCTCGTCCTGGAGCGTCGCCGCCGAGGTGACCTGGGTGTTGTCGAACTCGCGGTGGAAGATCTGCCCGTACTCGAAGTAGGCCTGGGCGAGCGCCTCCTTGTCCAGGTCACTCTGCGCCTTGAGGCTGACCGCCTGCCCGAGCTCGCCCTCGGCCAGGTCGTCCTTGCCCTGCTGCGCGTAGGCGATGCCGAGGTAGGCGATGCCGAGGTAGGCGCGCGCCGCCAGCCAGGTGCCCGACAGCTGCAGCGCGGTCTGCGCGACGCGGGCGAGCGAATCCCAGTCGCCGATGTCGCGGTAGACCTTGAGCAGCATCTCGTTGGCCATGATGCGCATCGGCCCGGGGGCCGAGCCACGCAGCTGGCGGAGGACCTTGGCCGCCTCGTCGTAGGCGCCGAGGTAGGTGAAGATGGTCGCCGCGTTGACCAACAGCTCGTTGGCCTTCTCGTCGTTCGGGAAGCGCCGCTGGTACTCCTGGTAGTAGAAGGCGGCCCGCTCGAAGTCGGCGGCCTGGATGGCGAAGACGCCCATCGTCTGGAGCACGTCCTTGAGGTTCTTCGAGTCGGGGTAGGCGCCGATCAACCGCCCACCGAAGTCGAAGACGCCCTCGATGTTCCCCTCGCCCTTGAACTTGACGAACGCGGTGTAGAGGTACTCCTCGCCCTCGGCGGTGCCCTTGTGCTTCTCCCACTCGGCGAGCATCTTCTCGCTGAACTCGCCGGCCGAGGTCGACAGCACGGTGAACTCGACCTTGCGCTTGCGCGCCCCTTCGCCGATCTTCGCCACCTCCTGCTTGAAGGCCGCGTCCTTGATCTCGGGCGCGTCGACGAAGGCCTTGGCCAGGTTGGCCAGCTCCTCGTACTTGTCGAGCTTGCGCAGGGCATCGAGCGCCAGGTGGCCGGCCTTGGTCATGTCGGGGTGGGTCGGGTACTCCTTGACGAACAGCGTGAACAGCTCGACCGCCCGCTCGTACTCGCCCTGCTGGTAGTACATGCGCGCGATGTTGTACTTGACGTTCGGCGTGAATTTGTCCTGCGGCCAGCTCTTGACGTAGAAGGCGCCGATCTGCTTGAGCCCCTCGCGCGCGCGCAGCAACTGCAGCTTGTTGAGCAACCCCTCCTCGGTCGGGTGCTTCTGCCGGTACTCGGAGTCCTCGATGATCGCCTTGTGCAGCGCGACGATGCCGGCGTAGAGCATCTCCCGCCGCTCGTTGCCGTCACCCATCTCCTTGGCGATCTCCTCGTACTGGGTGCCGGCGGCGAGCTGGTTCTCGGCCATGTACAAGGCCTCGGCCCGGTTGATCTGCATCTGCCGCCGGTCTTTGGCGTTGGTGAACAGGCTCAGGTACTTGCGGTAGGCCTCGGCCGCGACCTCGGCGCTCTTCTTGTCCTTCTTCTTCTGCGCCTCGACGTGCAGCTTGGTCGCCAGATCCCGGGCCCGGATCTCGAAGTCCTTCTCCAGCTGCTCCTTGGCCTCGGGCTTGAACTTCAGGTGGTTCTGGAAGCGGGCGAAGTTCTTGACGATCGCGTCGACGTCCTCCGCGGCGTTGGCGTAGCGCTGCGGGTTCTTCTCCGACATGTTGCGCACCGAGTCGTAGATGCGCTGCACGAACTCGATGTTCTCCTCGACGTCGGCCGACAGCCGGACGATCTCCCGGTAGAGCAGCGCCGCCGAGACGTACTCGGTCTTGATGTAGTAGCGGTTCGCCAGGCGCTTGAGCACCTGCACGTAGACGGTCTTCGAGTCGGCCAGAGAGCGGAAGTACGGCACCGCCTGGTAGGGCTTGCGCACCTCACTGAACGGCCAGACCATCGCCACCAGCGACTCGCGCTTGACGTCGAGGCTGCGCGCGTCCCCGGTGGCGCCGCGCCGCTGCTTGCTGCCACTCTTGACCGCCGACTCGAAGAAGGCGAGCGACTCCTTGAACTTCTCCTTGTTGATGTAGATCCAGGCCAGCTTGTAGCGGGCCATGTCGTGCATGTGGCTCTCGGGCAGCTTGAGGATTTCCTGGAAGTAGGTCTCCGCTGGATCGAGCTCGCCCTTGTCGAAGTGGTAATCGCCGAGGATCTGCCGCGCCTCGATCGCCCAGGGGCTTCCCGGATACTTCTCGATCAGCGCCTTGTACTCCTTGCTCATCGTCTCCCAGTCGCCGAGCTCGCGGAACTCGTGCGCCTTGAAGAAGCGGATCTGATCGTTGTTGTCGTACTCGGGGAAGTCGGCCAGCACCTTGTCGTAGGTCTCGATCGCCAGCTTCTTGTTGATCTGCACCTCGAGCGACTTCTCGCCCGTGAGCACCCGATCCCCTTCCGGCTGCATCTCCATCAGACGGGCGAAGACGTAGCGTGACTTCTCGACGTAGAGCTCGGCCAGCCGGAAGTAGAGATCGGCGAGATAGTGGGCGTCGGGGCTGCGCTTGATCAGGTCCTTGGTCACCTCGATGGTGTGGTCGACCTTGTTGATGTCGGAGGACAGCTTGGCGATCATCGCCTCCTTGTCCTGCTGCTTCTGACCGGGGTCGAAGCGCACCGCGCCGGCCGGCACGGCGAACAGGCCGAGGCCGAGCAGCGCGACATACGGCACGACCGGACGACACCGTTGGCGTGCGCGGGTGTTCATGGCGTCCCCCCGCTGGAGAAGCAGCGCGTGGTGATGAAGTACTTGTACGAGTGCAGCTCGTCGTTCCAGTACTCCTCATCGAACTCGTAGTAGACGTTGGCCGAGTCGTAGGGGATCACCAGCGGCTTCTCCTTGGCTCGCCGTGCCTCCTCCGCCTTCAGCCGCTTGAAGATATCCAGCCCGATCTCGTAGTCGAGCAGGTTGATCTGCTCCTGGACCTCGAGCAGCTGCAGAGCCGCGTCGTCGGCCGACTTCTCGAACTCCATGCGCCACAGGCGTGACTGCTCGCGGATCTCGAGGTCGTAGACGCGCCGCAGGTGCTTATCGAGCTCGACGTCCTCCCAGTAGGAGTCGTAGTCCTCGATCAGGCGGCGTTCGAGCTCGAGCGTACGCAACAGCCCGGTCCGCCGGCCGATCCGGCCCTCCTGCGTCGCGGCGTTGAGGATCGGGACGATCTTGGTCATCGGCACCCGGCGATGCAGCTGGTCGACCGCGCGCTGGTACTTGAAGCGGAAGGCGCGAATCACCCGCTTCGCGGGGATGAAGTGACACAGGTCCTTGAGGATGAGGCCGCGCAGGACGAACGCGTCGGGCAGGAAGTAGGTCTCGTAGCTGGGCGCCTCGAGCGCGTGCAGCAGGCCCATCGCGGTGCGCCGGTCGCCCATGAAGTAGGCCGCCCAGGCCTTCTCGAGGATCAGCGCCGCCTGCTCGAAGGTCAGGTCGATCTGCTCGACCTTGCCGTAGGTCTCGAACGCCTCCTTGTAGCGGCCGGTGTCGAACAAGAGCCGCGCCAACGACAGGTTGGCACGGTTCTTCACCTCCGGCGCGTCGATCGAGCTCTGGACGATGGTGTCGAACATCGCCAGCGCCTGATCCTCCTTGCCGTTCTTCAGCGCGTGGACCGCCTCGACGTACATCGCCTCGAGGTAGTAGCGGCTCTCGCGCGAGATGCGCGAGAAGTGCAGCTTGGCCCAGTCGATGAAGTCGTTGCGGTAGTCGTACAACCCCTGGACGAACTGCACCCAGTCGTTGAGCGTCTGGGGGATGAAGCCGAACTCCGAGTCGTAGATCAGATCCTCGAACACCAACGACTCGCTGAACGGTCGCCGACGGGAGATCGCCTCGAGGCGGCCGAGCGCGTCGGGGAGGATCTCCGGCCGCGACCGGGTCTTGGCGACCGTGTGGTAGTACATCACCGCCGCGTGCCAGAAGCCGAGATGACGCAGCGACTCGGCGAGGAAGTACTGCGCCCACTCGAACTTCTCCGCCGACGGCTCGCCGAAGTTGATGTAGCCCCAGAAACCGGCCGCCGCCTGAGCGTAGCGCCCGTCGTAGTAGTCCTCGATCGCCAGATCGAAGATCTCCGGCTCGACCATCATCTCGGAGGCCGCCTCGCTCTCGATCTCGGCCTCGGCCTCGGCCGGAGTCTCGGCCGGCGCGTCACCCGCCTTCTTCCCGGCGACCTCGGCGGCCACGGCGGCCGCCCCCTCGTCCTGCGCCCACGCCGGCGCTGCCGCCAACCCGGTGGCGCCGAGCACCACCGCGACAGCGCCGATCCGCGTCTTCGTCCACGTCCCGCTCATCGCCCGCATGGTCACTCGACTCCAACGGCTTCGTTCTGGTCCGGCTCGTAGTAGTTGAAGGCTGCCGAGAGCGAGATCATCAGCGCGTTCTCCGGCAGCCAGCTGAAGAAGATCAGGTAGTCGCGGATGTCCAACCGCCAGGAGAGCGCGCCGATCGACCAGAACCTGAAGCCGATGCCGAGATCGATGGTCGGCAACCAGCCGGCGCGCTCCATCTTGACCCCGCCGACTCCGGCGGCGAAGAAGGTCTCGCTGTAGGTGATACTCGAGTTGAACAGCGCCAGCTTGCCGAACAGCGGCTTGGCGACGCCGTTGGTGGTCAGGAGGAGGGTGATCGGATCATCGCCGCCGCGCACCGGCTCGACGCCGAAGCGGTCGAAGAGATCGGTCTTCAGCCCGGTGCCGAAGTTGAACGAGAAGGCGCCGCCGGCGATCTCCCAGGCCCAGAAATCGGAGAAGTGGTAGGTGTAGCTCGCCTGCGGCGCGGCCCCGACGTAGAAGGCGTTGAGCGGCAGGACGCCGACCCCGAGCTGGAACTCGTGCCCCAGCCGGAACGGCCGGCGCTGGATCGAGAAGACGCGCGGCTTCTCGGCGCCGAACTCCAGCTGCGCCAGGGCGGCGCGGGGCCACACCGCCGCGACGCTGACCAGGACCAGGGCCCAGGCAAAGGCGCGCATCACTCTTCTCCTCGCAGGTTGAAGGCGATCCCGGCGTGCAGGTGGAGCGCCTGCTCCGGCTTCTGATCGAGGAAGTAGACCAGCTCCATCAGGTCGACCCGGAACGAGGCCCACTTCGCCAGCCAGAGCCGGAAGCCGAAGCCGAGGTCGAAGCCGAAGGCGAGCGACTCGGCCGCCCCGCCGCGCTTCAGGAAGGCGGGCCCGCCGAGCAGGTAGACCTCGAGGTGCACGACCTCGGTGTTGAACAGCGCCTCCTTGCCGTACAGCGGCTTGAGCACCAGCCGACTGCCGGTGACCCACTCGATCTCGGGGAACTCCGGCGCCTCCTCACCCTGACTCCGCGCGACACGCAGGAGCTCCTTCTTCAGCTTGGCGTCGAAGTTGAACGAGTAGGTGAACTGCACCACCTCCCAGGCCAGGACGTGGTTGAAATGCAGCGTGTAGCTGACCGTGCCGGTCAACCCCTTGTAGTACGGGTCGGACGGCAACCCGCCGCCGAGCAACGCCAGCTCGTGCAGAAGATCGTACTTGCGGTTCTGCATCACCTCGAGGCGGCGCTCCTCGCCTTCGATGTCCTCGATCTCGGGCACCTCCTCGTCCGAGATCTCCTCCGCCCGCACCGGTGAGGCGAAGAAGAGAGGGAGAAGGAGCAGACACAGGCGGCTGAACGGTATGGTACGCATGGAGCACGCATTCTGGCCGGCCCCTTCGCTCTGGTCAAGGCCGGCGGTGGTGTGGCTGCGGCCGCAGACGCTCGCGCCGATCAAACGGCGCGGGCGCGGAAATAGCCCATGTCGCGGGTCGTGCTGCGCAGCCGGCGGATGAGCTCGCGCGACACCTCGCGGTAAAAATGCGCGGCCAGCTTGTCGTTGCGCTTGAGCAGGTCGAGCACGGCGGCGGCGGCGAAGCGGTAGCAGCGGCCGTCCCCCTCGGAGACCACCGCCGCGGTGCGGTTCATCCCGCCGATGACCTCCATCTCGCCGAAGGTGGAGCCGGGCTTGAGCGTCGCCACGGTCACCTCGTCGCCGTGCTCATCGGCCACCTGGACGCGGAAGGCGCCCTCGACGATGACGAAGAACGAGTCCCCCGCGCTCTCGGCGGCGTAGACCACCTGCTCCGGCGCGAGCTTGACCTCGCGCGCGATGCCGGCGAAGGCGGCCAGGTCCTCCGCCGACAGGGCCTCGAACAGACTGGTGGTCGCGAGCTCCTTGGCTGTGTTCATCGGCAGACTCCGCCTCCTCGGGTCCCTACCTCTTAAATCGACGCGGCCAGCCGGTCAACCGCGCCGGCAGGCGGGGCAGCGGCCATAGAGCTCGAGCCGGTGGCGGGTGACGGTGAACTGGTGCCGCTCGGCCACCTCCTCCTGCAGGCTCTCGATCCGCTCATCGACGAACTCGACGATCGCGCCGCACTGGGTGCAGATCAGGTGGTCGTGGTGAGCGCGGCGCAGATCGATCACCTCGTAGCGCGCCTGCCCGTCACCGAACTGCCGGGCGATGGCCAGCCCAGCCTCGACGAGCAGCCGCATCGCCCGATAGACGGTCGCCTGCGCGACCCGCGGGTCGGCCGCGCGCACCCGCTGCCACAGCTCATCGACCGAGACGTGGCCCTCGGCGCGCAAGAAGACCTCGACGATCAGGTCCCGCTGGCGCGACGGCCGCAAGCCCCGCCGGGCCATGTGCGCCTTGAGCAGCGCGCGCGGGTCCTCGACCGTCGTTCTGGGCATCGCTCGACTCAGTGCAGCGCGCCGTGGTCGCCGCGCTTGCCACCGCGTGGCGCCGGCCGGGCCGCCGCGAAGCCCTGGGCCGCCTGGAGCAGCTCGGCGAGCAGCGGCAGGTCCTCGGCGTCGAGGTGCAAGGTCATCGGCCCCAGCGTCAGGTTGGCGCCGCCGCAGTCGCACGCGACGATCTCACCCAGGTCGTTGGCAAAGCTCCGTGTACGCGCGTCATCCATCGTCTCTTCTCTCGCCGCGCACCCTTAGTGGACTGCACCGCCGCCGTCAAGGCGCGCTCAGATCTGGATCTCCAGATGCGCCGCCCCGTCGCGACACTGGACGACCAGCACCTCCCCTTGCAGCACGTACTGCGCCGGCAGCTGCCGGCCAGGCTCGGCGCGCAGCCCGGTGCGGACGTGGAAGGTATCCGGACCGAGCCGCAGCCACGGCGCGCGGAAGAACGGCGCGCCGCAGGCGAAATCGACCAGGTGCTCGCAGCCCCACTCGAGCGGCACGACCTCGAGGTCCTCGGCCACCGGCCGCGGCGCCCGGTCGGCCGCGGCGTCATCCTGCGGCACCGACGGCAACGGTCCGCTCGCGGCGCGCGGCAGCAGCTCGGCGAGCATCTGGCCGGCGAGCCGACCGGCCTGGTCGTAGATCCAGTCGCCGGTGACGCGCCTGGGCAACGGGAAGGCCCGCTGGGCGTGGATCGGACCGTGGTCCTCGTGCCGATCGAGCGCGTGCAACGTGACCGTCAGCTCGCGTAGGCCCCGGCGCAGCGCCCAGAAGATCGGCGCCGGCCCACGCAGCCGCGGCAACGCCGACGGGTGGGCGTTGATCCCGCCGCGGCGCGCGGTGGCCAAAAGCTCAACCGAGAACAGCCGGTCGAAGCCGACCGTGACGATGAGGTCGAGCGACCAGGACTCGCACAGCTGAACGGCCCGCCGCGCGTTGACCTCGTTGGTGCGCAGCACCGGCAGCCCGGCGGCGACCGCGAGATCGACCAGCCGCTCCCCCTCCGGCAGCGGACCAGGAGCGGGCCGACACAGCTCGAAGACCGGCCCGCCGCCGCCCCGCTTGAGCCCCTCGACCACGCCGACGAGCTGGAAGCCCCGCTGGTGGGGCACGAGCTCGCGCAGGGCCGGCGGCGCGTAGGGGCCGGTCTGGCCGAAGAAGGCGACGCGCATCACCGCCCCACCCTACCCCCGCGGCCGCCGGCGGGGAAACGTCCCTCTTGATCGCCGCCTCGGCCTGGGGCAGCCTCCGGCCAACGCTTGCCAAGGATCGTGCCGTGTACCGAAGTTCCCTCCCGTTGATCCTCTCCGCCCTGCTCTCCTCGACCCCCGCCGCTGCCGGCGACGCCATCGACACGCGCGTGGCGTTCACCCTCTCGGACGACGACGTCCTGAAGGGGCCGCAGGAGTCGGTGACCGGTTCGCCGAGCCTGCCGAACTCGCTGCCCAGCTCCGACAACCGGTTGTTCTTCGACGACTACGAGAAACGCGACACCGACTTCGAGAACCTGACCCACCTGGTGCTCTACGCCAGGCAGCCCGGGTTCTTCGCCAATCTCGACACCGAGGCGGCGCTGGTGCTGCGCGCCCAGGTCCTCAACGAGAAGGGCGTCCAGCTCACCGATGACGGCTCCTACCTGAAGGTGACCAAGAAGCTCGGCGACTACGACCTGGCGCTCACCGCCTTCCCGGTCAGCGCCGACCGCTTCCGCCTCGGCTACTCCTACGACATCTCCTGGGGCGGCAGCGCCATCTTCAAGAACTCGCGCGCCGCGCCGGGTGTCCGCCTGCAGCTCTCCGGCGGCGGCCTGTACGCCTTTGTTGGCGCCAAGACCGGCCTCGGTCAGATCACGATGCCCGACGGGACGATCGAGTCGGACACCGTCTGGGGCATCCTCGCGGGCGCCGGCGTCGACGTGATCGACGAGCTGCGCATGGAGGCCGGCGCTGGTTTCTTCGACCGGGGCACCATCGACAAGGAGGAGCTGAAGATCCCCGATGGCCGGCGCTTCAAGACCGCCGCCTGGCAGGGCTTCGGCGGCTCGGCGCAGGCGGTCTATCACGTCGGCATCCCGATCGGCGTGCCGATCGACTTCCGCCTCTACCGCAATGACCCGCTCTACCGCGAGGCGATCTACAAGCCCGAGGTCTACAACGACGGCGTCTCCTTCCTCTTCCAGAGCGAGGCGAGCTTCATCGGCCAGACGCTCCAGGATCCCGAGCGACCGACCTCGACCACCATCCAGTGGGGCGCGGCGGCCGACCTGACCGGCCGGTTGAAGATCGGCAAGAGCCGGATGCACCTGCTCGGCGTCTACCGCGATCTGGCCTACATCCTCTACAACGTCCCGTCGCTCTCTCCGTTCGTCGAGCTGCCCGACGGCATCACGCCCGCGCCGGAGTACTTCTTCATGCTCGCGTGGGACTACTTCATCGAGGTCGCGCGGCTGACCCCGGGCGTCTCGGTCGGCCTGCAACGCCCGGCGCACGTCACCACGGTGGTCAACGCCGGGATCAACCCACCGCAGTCGGCCCAGGTCCAGACGCTGGTCATCCGTTCGCCGACCGATTGGCAGCCGATGGACCCGGGCGACGAGGTCGCCTTCGTCTTCGCCTCGAAGCTGACCGCGCGCTGGGACCTGTCCGAGATCATGAGCGCGTTGCTCGAGGTACAGCTGTCCCACGACCCGAACCGCCGGCGCCTGCTCCAGGATCCGCTCGGGATCCCGACCTACGCCAAAGAGGATCCGTTCATCGCCGGGTTCAACCTCCTGCTCACCGCGCGCTTCTGACCCCCGCCGATCGGGGATTGCGGCCGGGCGGCAAGGCCGGTATCTTTTCGCGGTGAATCACGACACCCCACCCCCTCCCGGTGCGCCCGGCGCCGAGCACGCCGACCCCGCGACACAGCCGGCGATGGATCGCGCCGCCTTCGAGCGCATCCTCCACTTCGGCGTCGAGCGCGGCATCTCCGACCTGCACTTCGAGGTCGGCCATCCACCGCACCTCCGGCTGCAGGGTGACCTGTTGCCGGCCAAGTACCCGCCGCTGCGCGCCGAGGACACCGTCGCGGTGGCGAAGCTCCTCCTGGGCAAGAAGTACGATGACTTCGCCCACGACCACCGCGAGCGCGACGTCACCTACGCGATCACCGGGGTCAGCCGCTTCCGCGCCACGGTCTTCTGGCAGCAGGGCTACGTCGGCACGGTGCTGCGCGTCATCCCGCTGGTCATCCGCACGGTCGAGCAGCTCAACCTGCCCGCCCCGCTGAACGACCTGTGTGTGCTCCGCCGCGGCATGCTGCTCATCACCGGCGCCACCGGCAACGGCAAGTCGACCACCCTGGCGGCGATGCTCCAGCGCATCAACCAGACCCGGCGCGCGCACGTGGTCACCATCGAGGATCCGATCGAGTTCCTCTTCCCCAAGGAGAAGAGCCTCTTCATCCAACGCGAGGTCGGCACCGACACGAACTCCTACCGTGATGCGCTCGTCGCCGCGTTGCGCCAGGATCCCGACATCATCATGCTCGGCGAGATCCGCGACTACGAAACGGCCGAGATCTGCCTGAAGGGCGCCGAGACCGGGCACCTGGTGATCAGCGCCATCCACACCCCGGACGCGCTGCGCACCATCCAGCGCTTCATCGGCCTGTTCCCACCCGAGGACCACGAGGCGGCGCGCGCCCGCCTCGCCGAGGCGCTCAAGGCGACCGTCTCGCTGCGCCTGTTGCCCACCGTCGACGGGCAGGCGCGCGTCCCGGCGGTCGAGTTGATGCGGGTGACGCGCACCATCCAGGACTGCATCCGCCACGTCGACAAGCTCGACGAGATCCACCAGTACATCGCCAAGGGCAAAGACCTCTACGGCATGCAGACGTTCGACCAGCACCTGATGGAGCTGTATCAGAAGAAGATGATCAGCCTGGAGGTGGCCAAGGTGGCGGCGTCCAACCCGGAAGAGTTCCAGCGCGCCCTGACCATCGAGTGAGCCGCCCCGGCCACAGCTGCCGGTGGCTCCTGGCGGCGACCCTCACGCTCGCCGCCTGCCCGGCCGAGCGCCGCCTGCCGATCCCCGGGATCGAGGTCGACTACCTGCGCACGCCCAGCGCGGTGATCGGCGGCGACCCGGTCGTGACCCTGGTCCTCGCCCAGTGCGACGCCAGCCCGCCAGCGCGGGTGCTCGCCGGCGAGCTCGTGCTACTCGAGGTCGCGGCGCTGGCCACCTTCACGATCACCGACGAGCGGGGCGAGGAGCCGGCGGCGACCTACGGGCGGAACACCGCCTTCGCCCAGCTGGCGCTGCCGGCGGCCACCCTCGAGCCGGCGCTGTTCGGCCTGCCGGTCGAGGTGGCGCTCGAGGTCGAGGTCGTCTGCCGCGGGCGCACGCTCCGCTCGCCCCCCTTCCCGTTGCTCTACGTCCCAACCGCCGGCAGCATCGCGCCGCCGTTCAACCCGCTGCGCTTCTGGGCCGACGAGACCCCGGGGGCGCTCTTGGCGTGCAACAACACGACGCTGGTGCGCTTCGTCGACGGGGAGACGCCGGCGGAGCAGCTCGACGTCGGCTTCCCCTGCTCGGTGGCGCAGCTGAGCGAGCGCAGCGGCGGGCGCCGTTATCTCGACGGTGAGTCGGTCGGCATCGCCGCGATCGATCTCGGGCCGATCTTGGCCTGGAGCCGCCCGATGCTGCTGGTCGACTCGTGGACCGACCCGCTGCGCGACCCGGTGGTCCTGCGCCGCGAGGGGGAGACCACCGAGCTGCTCGTGCTCGACCGGGCCACCGGCGCCGACAAGCTCGGACCGCTCCAGCCGACCCACGAGCCGCTCGGCCCGCTGGCCGTCGACCCGCGCGGCGACATCCTCGTGCTCGAGACCGAGCTGACCTCGACGCCGGACAGCCGCACCTACTGGGTGCAGCGCCTGAGCCCCACCGGCGTCGATCTCGGCCTCACGTTGGTCGCCTTCTACGACTGGCGCGCCCCGTCCTACATCGCCGAGTTCAGCCAGAGCGGCGAGCACATCTACGTCGCCGCCGCGACCGAGGACCAGGCCGAGGCGTGGATCGAGAAGATCGACCTCGTGACCGGGGGCACGCTGTGGTCGACCGACCCGGCGGCCGGCTGGCGGTACCCTCTCGGCGAGTCCGCCGGTCGGCTGATCGTCGCCGCTGAGGAGGAGTTCGTCTGGCTCGACCCGGACAGCGGCGCCGAGCTCTCGCAGCCGTTCGCACCGGACTCGGGCAAGGCGTTCGTCCGTGGCGTGGTCGAAGAGGACGGCAGCGTCGTGATGCTCGCCGACCCGGCCGGGGGCCTGGCGCAGGGCCTGTACGTCTTCGCGCCCGACGGCACCTCGGTGCTCCGCCTGCACCCGAGCGCGGCGATCTTCCGCTGGCTCGCCCCGGCCTGGGGCTCGGGGACCCTGGTCAGCTACTACCAGGAGCTCCACTGGCTCTACGCCCGGGCCGACTACGCCGCGCAGCTCGCGCCCTGAACGCCGGTTTCTTGCGTCGGAGTCGTTCTCTGGCATGGTCAGGGAGTAGGCATGCGCGTGCCTCGCCTGTCGCTCCACGGAGGGTTCTCATGGCATCCATCGCCCCGCTCATCGACCGCTCCCCGACCCCGGCCAACGTGCTCGAGCTGCCGCTGCCGACCTTCGGCCCGAACGGCAAGAACCGGCGCTTCATCCCGCGCGTCAACGCCCGCTTCATCGCCCGTACGCGCGACGAGGGGCAGAGCTTCACCGGCGTCGATCTGTCCTTCGGCGGCATGATGTGCACCGCCGCCGAGCCGGTCTGGCCGGGCAACGTGCTCGAGCTCGACGTCATCCTCCCCGGCGAGCACCGGCCGCTGGCGGTCCGCGGTCGCGTCGCCGAGCTGGTCGCCTTCCGTGGCAAGGTGGCGATGCGGATCCGCTTCGAGGGGCTCAGCCTCACCGAGCGCAAGCGCATCGCCTCGTGGATGGCCCACCGCGACAGCGTCTGACCCCGGTCCTCGGCCCCCACCCCGCCAGCGACCGCCTCACGGTCGGGTCAACCCCAGCCGCTTGAGCTTGCGCCACAGCGTCGTGCGGTGGATGCCGAGGTTGGCCGCTGCCCGCGGCACGCTCCAGAAGGCCTGCTCGAGCGCGGCGCGCAGCACAGCGCGCTCGGACGCCTCCGGCGTGCCGCCGGCCACCGCGGCGCGCAGCTGCGCCGGCAGATCGCCCAGCTCGATCCGGCCGCCGCGGGTGACGATGCAGGCGTGCTCGAGCAGGTTCTCGAGCTCGCGGACGTTGCCCGGATAGTCGTAGTCGAGCAGCACCGCCATCGCCGCCGGCGCGACCTCGAGCGGCGGCCGGCCGGCGCGCCGACAGAGCCGCTCGAGCGTCTGCTCGATGAGGCCAGGGAGATCCTCGGGCCGCTCGCGCAGCGTCGGCAAGCGCAGTGCCACCACCTTCAAACGGTAGAAGAGGTCGTCGCGGAACAGCCCCCCCTGCACCCGCGCCAGCAGGTCCTCGCGCGTCGCGGCGACGAGGCGCACGTCCAGCGCCGCCCCCTCGGTCTCGAGCAGCCGGGCCAAGCGCGCCTGGACCCCGAGCGGCAGGTCGGCGACGTCGTCGATGAACAGCGTGCCGCCGCGCGCTGCGGCGAGCCGGCCGGGCGAGGCGGCCCCCTCGCCGCCGAACAGATCGAGGGCGATGAGCGACTCGGGCACCGCGGCGCAGCTGTACTTGACCAGCGCCGCGCCGCTGCGCTGGCTGAGGTGATGGATGATCGCCGCGACCAGCTCTTTGCCGGTGCCGACCTTGCCCTCGAGCAGCACCGGCGCGCCCGAGCGGGCAACGTTCGGCAGCGCCTCGGCCAGCCGGCGCATCGACGCGCTTCGGGCGACGAGATCCGAGGTCGTCTGCCGGCCGCGGATCTCGCGCCGCAACGCCTGGAGCGACGAGACGTCGGTGAAGGCCTCGATGCCGGCGGCGAACGCGCCCCCCGCATCGAAGAGCGGCACCGCGGTGACCCGCACGGTGCGCGGGCGGCCGGCCTGATCGATGATCTCGACCTCGTGACCAACCGCCGGGCTCGGGGTCGTCCGCCGCAGCGGGCAGTCCGCCCCGCACGCCGACGAGCGCAGCACGTCGGCGCACGCGCGCCCGAGCGCGTCCTCGGCCGCGCAGCCGGTGATCCGTTCGGCGGCCGTATTGAAGAAGGTGATGCGGAAGTCCCGATCGACCGCGAAGACGCCGTCCGAGATCGCGCCGAGCATCGCCCCGGCGAGGCGCGGATCCAACCCGTTCTTGGCCGTACCGCTCAAGACCGCCTCGTTGTTGCATCAGGTTGCACGGGCTGTTGCATATCAGCAACCAGCCGGTTAGGATAGCCCCCAATGAGTATCCCCCATAAATATCGGTTGCCTGTCGCAATCAGATCCAATATATTCTCCATTGCAGCTATTGATTCTATCAATAGCAAACCGACGATGCAACCATGCGTTGCACAACGAACCCGGGCGAGGGTGTTGAGATGGCCGTGATTCCGTACATCATCGTGTATGTCTGTTTGGCGGTCTTCGTGGTGGCGGTGGTCGCGCGGGCGATCGTCTGGCTCAGGATGCCGCTCCACCTGCGCTGGGAGCTCTACCCGGTCGCCCACGAGCCGGGTGAGCGCGGCAAGTACGGCGGCTCGTACCTCGAGGAGACCGATTGGTGGAAGAAACCCCGCCACTCGTCGATGCTCGGCGAGCTCCGGGTGATGGTCCCCGAGATCCTCTTCCTCGAGGCGCTGTTCCACCACAACCGACCGATGTGGTGGCGCTCCTTCCCGTTCCACCTCGGCGTCTACCTGGTCAGCGCGGCGACGTTCATCCTGCTCGGCGGGGGCCTGGTCGCCCACCTCTGGCCGGCCGCGCTCGGCGGCACGCCGGGTGACCTTCTGCACTGGCTCCTGCTCGGCTGCGCCTACGGCGGCCTCGTCCTGGGGATCCTCGGCGCGCTGGGCCTTTTGCAGCGCCGGTGGAGCAACGTGACGATGCGCGACTTCAGCACGCCGGCCGACTTCCTCAACCTGGTCTTCTTCGTCGTCGCCTTCGGCGCCGCCCTCGCCTACCTGGTGGTCGTCGACCACGACCTGTCCCGCTCGGCCGCCTTCGCCGGGCAGTTGGTCACCTTCTCGCTCGTCCCCTTCGCCGGCACGGTCTTCGAGGCGGCCTTCCTCGGCGTCGTGGTCGTACTGCTCGCGCTCTTGGTCGCCTACATCCCGCTGACCCACATGTCGCACTTCGTCGGCAAGTACTTCGCCTACCACGCCATCCGATGGCGCGACGCGCCGACGGTGCGCGGCTCCAAGGAGGAGCAGACGATCGAGGGGCTGCTCAAGCAGCCGGTCACCTGGGGCGCGCCGCACATCGCCGCCGAGGGGCGCAAGAACTGGCTCGATTTGGCCACCGAGGAGATGAAGAAATGAAGTCGCACGTCAGCCTCAGGGACTTCTCCCGCGGGGACCGGCCGCTCGTGCACATCGAGGCCGCCGACCAGATCCCGTTGCCGCCCCCGTACGACAAGCTCGACGAGGAGCCGCCGCTGAGGCCGTTGCCGCCAAAGATCGCCGAGAGGGTGATGCACAACCTCGACGACACGGTCGCGGTGAACATCCCCAAACCCGCCTCACCGGCCGAGGAGAAGGCGCTGGTCGAGCGGTTCCTCGCCGGCATGCGCCGGTTGTTCAACGAGGCCGACAACTGGACCTTCCTGCAGCCCCTGATGATGTCGGTCGACCACTGCGCCAAGTGCCAGACCTGCAACGAGGCCTGCCACATCTACGAGGAGAGCGGCCACAACGACCTCTATCGGCCGACCTACCGCAGCGAGATCTTCCGGCGCATCTACCACAAGTACATCAAGGGCGATTCGCCGTGGCAGCACGGCGACATCGACCTGAACTGGACCACCGTCTCGCGCCTGATCGAGCTCGCCTACCGGTGCAACCTCTGCCGCCGCTGCGCTCAGACCTGCCCGATCGGCGTCGACAACGCGCTGCTCGCACGCGAGATCCGCAAGATCGCCAGCATGGAGATGGGCCTGGCGCCGAAGGAGATCCACGACAACGGCTCGGTGCTGCAGCTGCGCGTCGGCTCGTCGACGGGCATGAACTCGCTGGTGGTCAAGGACAACTGCGAGTTCATCGAGGAGGACACCGCCGACCAGACCGGGCTCGACCCTGAGCTGTGCAAGATCCCCTGGGACAAGGAGGGCGCCGACATCCTCCTGATCCACAACGCCGGCGAGATCATGGCCTGGCCGGAGAACGTCGGCTCGTTCGCGGTGCTGTTCAACGCCGCGGGGCTCAACTGGACGATGTGCTCGGACCCCGCCGCCTACGACTCGATCAACTACGGCGTCTGGTACGACGACGTGCAGTTCGCGCGCACCGCGGTGCAGCACCTGCTGGCCGCCAAGAAGCTCGGGGTCAAGAAGATCGTCCTCGGCGAGTGCGGCCACGC
>JBFYZW010000340.1:0-16372 GCA_041309305.1 Deltaproteobacteria bacterium
ATGTTCTCGAGCGACTGGATCAACGTGTTGAGGTCTTCACGCCCCTCGGCGAGCGCCTGGGTCGACTCGCGCATCGCCACCACGGCGTTGTCCGACTCGGTCAGGTTCTCGTGAATCAGCGCGGCGATCTGATCGGCCGAGCGCGAGCTGGTCTCGGCCAGCTTGCGGATCTCGTCGGCGACCACCGCGAAACCGCGGCCGTACTCGCCGGCCCGCGCCGCCTCGATCGCGGCGTTGAGGGCCAAGAGGTTGGTCTGCTGCGACAGCTTGGTGATCACCTCGACGATATTGCCGATCTCCTTCGACTTCTCGCCGAAGCGCATCACCCGGCCGCCGGTGTCCTCGACCTTCTCGAAGACCATGCGCAGCTTGTCGACCGCCAGCTTGCCGACCTGGCTGCCCGACTGCGCCGCGGCCGCGGTCTCGCCGGAGGCGACCGTGGCGTCGTCGGCCGAGCGGGCGGTGTTCTCGATCCCGGAGGCGATGCCGCCGATCAGCTTCGAGGTGGTCTCGACCAGCTCCTCCTGCCGCTCGGCGCCCTTGCCGATCCGATCGATCGACGAGGTCACCTCGCCGGTGGCGGCGTTGACCCCCTCGGCGGCGCTCGACAGGTCCTTGGCGCTCTCGGCCACCGCCCGCGAGGTGCGCTGGATGTGCGACACCAGCTCGCGCAGGTTCTCGAGCATGTAGTTGATCGAGTTGGCCAGCGCCTCGACCTCGTCGGGCATGCTCTGCGGCCGCTCGAGCCGCGCGTACTGCGACAGGTCGCCGCGCGACACGCGGCTGGCGAACTGCGACAGGTTGCGGATGTTGCGCGACAGCGAGCCGGCGAGGAAGGTGCTGCCGAACAGCCCGAAGACCACCACCCCGCCGCCGGCGAGCAGCCAGATCTGCCAGCTCTCGACGAAGACCTCGGCGGCGAGCAGCGGCACCAGGGCGCTCACCACCGAGACGCCGAAGAAGCCGACCGCGATCATCAGGCGAAGCGAGCGTTGCACGGGTGGGATTCTGTGGCAAAGCGGACCGCAGGTCAAACCCGCGCCGGCCTGAGTGGTCCTTGCGTCATCCAAACGGACGGTCACACCTCCCGATCACCCTCGGCGGCCTCGCCCGCCCCTGTGACCCCGATCACAGACCCGACCTCCCGCCCTCGCCTAAGGGACGCGCACCACGGGAGGTCCGCGATGCGATGCAATGGGCTGTGGCTGGTCGCGCTGGCGCTCACCGACGTCGGGGCCGCCCGCGCCGCCGAGCGGCCGAAGCTGGCGGTGATGCCGCTCGCCGCGGTGCGCGGCGTCGAGGGCGCGGTGGCCAGGATGCTGACCACGACGCTGACCACGCGCCTGGCGCGCGCGGGCGCCTACCAGGTGATGAGCGCCGACGAGGCCGAGGCGCTGCTCGGCCTCGAGAAGCTCAAGGACGCGCTCGGCTGTGAGGACGCGACCTGCGCCGCCGAGATCGGCGGCGCGCTGGGCAGCGATCTGATGCTCACCGGCTCGGTCGGCAAGCTGGGCAGCAAGATCACCGTCAGCCTGGCGCTCTTCGACGTGCGCGAGGTGAAGGTCGTGGCCCGCGCGCAGCAGTCCCGCCCCGACGACGAGGACGAGTACGACGGCGCGCTGCAGGCCGCCGTCGACGAGCTGCTCGCCGCGGCGGGCGTGCCAAGCGGCGAGGTCGCGGTCTTCGGGATCCTCAGGACCGACGGCATCACCGGGCTGAGCCTGCGCTCCATGGACGAGCCGGAGCCGGTGGTCGAGGGGGACGGCGGGCGCTTCGCCGGGCAGGTCACCACCGCCGTCGGCGGGACGCTGGTCGCCTTCGGCGCGCTGGCCACCTTCCTCAGCATCGACGCGGCGAACAGCTACGAACAGACCTGGGCGGCCGCCGACGCGCGCCGCAGCCGGACCTGGGCGGCGACGATGGTTACCGCCTACGCCACCGGCGCGGCGGTCGCCGCCGTCGGCCTGCTGCTCTGGCTCGGCGCCCCCGAGGTGCACGCCGACGGCCCGGCGCCGGTGGCGCTGCTCACCCGCGGCGGGCTGTCGTTCGGCTGGCAAGGAGCATTCTAATGATGCGCGCCCCGCTGCTCGCCGCCCTGCTCGGCGCCGCCGGCTGCGGCGTCTTCCTCCCCGGCGTCTGGCTCGACACGACCACCGGCCTGATGTGGGAGGAGCCCCCGAACGGCGATCGGATGACCATCACCGAGGCCGAGACCTACTGCGCCGAGCTGACCACCGACGATCACGACGACTGGCGGCTGCCCGACATCGACGAGCTGCGCTCGCTCATCGCCGGCTGCACGGTCGACTACTGCGACGTCTCGACCACCTGCACGAGCGCGAGCAGCCTCGACCCCTGCAACACCGACTGCCTCGAGGGCTGCTTCGACGAGAAGGGTCCGGGACAGGACGGCTGCTACCGGAACGAGGTCCTCTCCGGCTCGTGCTACAACACCTGGTCCTCGACCCCGGCCACCGGCTCGGTCTCGGACGACTACTACTGGGTCATCGACTTCTCCGACGCGACCTTCAGCTACATCAACGCCAACGACCTGGAGCAGAACGTCCGCTGCGTGCGCCGCGACGCCCCGGCCGGCGCGCAGGTCCCCTGAGGTGTCGGCGCGCGGCCCTTGCGGCGCGCCGCCGATCGGTTACCTTGTGCAGCACGTGTCGTGCTTGCGGTAGGCGCGCCCAATCGCCTACAGTGCCGCGACCCGGGGAAGCTCATGATCATCACCGCCCGCGCCGCGCTCGTCTCCTCGCTCGTCGTCGTCGCCGCCGCCTGCGCCGAGCAGACGCTGACCAAGACGACCGCGGTCATCAAGCTCACGCCGCTGCCGGTCGGCCTGCAGCAGGCGCTCGCCGACCCGACCGGCCTCGACTACGGGCCGGTGCCGCTCAACGGCCTGGGCACGGCCCGCTTCCGCATCGACAACCTGGGCGGCGCGCCGCTCGAGCTCGCGGGCGCGACGATCGAGGACGCCTCGGGCGGCACCTTCACGGTCGTCTCGCTGAGCGAGCGGGTGGTCGCCTTCAACCTCGAGGACCGCGCCGGCGTGCTCGAGGTCAGCTTCGCGCCCGCGGCCAACGAGGTGATCGGCGAGGCGGTCGTGGCCATCACCACCAACGCCGGGCCGAGCGAGAGCGAGGTCGCCCGGGTGCGCCTGCGCGGCGTCGGCCTGTTCGTCGGCAGCCCGAACCTCGAGGTCTGCTACGGCGGGCAGTGCTACCCCCAGACCGGGCAGTGCAGCGACCTGGGCGGGCGCGCGGTCTGCACGCTGCCGACGCTCGACTTCGGCAACGTGCCGCTCGAGAGCTTCGCGACCGCGGAGATCCGCCTGCGCAACGTGCCGGCGGCCGGCACCTGCCTGCCGCCGCCCGGCTCGCCCGAGTGCACGCCGGTCTGCCGGCTGGTCTTCGATCGCGATCCGGCGGGCGACGACCTCGGCTTCGGCTTCACCCCGGCCCAGAACGGCTTCGAGCTGGTCGGCAACATCAACCTGCCGTTCCTCCTCGAGGTGCCGCAACCGCAGTGCGGCTTCCAGAGCGAGCAGCGGCTGCTGATCAACTTCCTCGCCGGCACCGTCGAGGGCGACCAGGCGACGACGCTGGTGATCGAGAGCAACGACCCGGACGCGGCCACGGTCCGCGTCCCGCTCACCGCCTCGTCGCGCGTCGCGCCGATCGCGGTGGCCGAGCTGCTCGACTGCGCCACCGGCACGCCGCCGTTGTGCACCCCCGACCCGGAGGCGATCCGCCCGCTCGAGCGCGTCTACCTGACCGGGCGCAGCTCCTACGACCAGAGCGTCCCACCGCGGCCGTTGGTCGCCTACGCCTGGCAGGTGGTCGAGTGGCCGCCGGGGGCCAACCCGGCCGACTTTGGCGTCACCGGCGCCGACCAGCGCGACTTCTCCGCCTTCCTGCCGCTCGCCGGGCCCTACCGAATCCGGCTACGCGTCGCCAACGACCTGGGCATCCAGAGCGGCGTCAGCGCCACCTCCGACGTGGTGCTCGAGGCGATCCCCGACAGCCGGGTGCACGTGCAGCTGGTCTGGGACCACCCGAGCAACGACATGGACCTGCACGTCACGCACGTCGAGAGCGGCGATCTGGTTTGCGCCGGCCCGTCCGACTGCTTCTGGGACAACTGCAAGCTCGCCTGCCTCGCGCCGGAGGCCGAGTGCCGCACCGCGCCGGAGTGGTTCCTCGAGGACCCGATCTACGACGGCGCCAACCCACGGCTCGACATCGACGACACCAACGGCCTCGGGCCCGAGAACACCAACATCGACGCGCCGCGGCCGTCGAGCTACCGGATCTACGTGCACTACTATACGCTGGTCGACCGGAGCACCGACCCGACCCAGGCCACCGTGCGTGTCTACATCGACGGCGCGCTGCGCGCCGAGTACCGCCGCCGGCTGCAGCCGGACCAGCTCTGGCGCGTCGGCCAGATCACCTGGTACCCGGACGACTCCGCCTTCGTCCAGCCGGCGACGACCGACGGTGGCGGCGTCGGCGCGGTGAAGACGATGTACAACTGCTCGAGCGGCTTCGCCTTCGGGTCGGCGCTCTGAAAAAGGCCACCGGCACGACTTCGATTGCGATTGCGCGAACGCTCCGGTATACCTTCGTGGCTCTTTTGTGGGGTAATACGGAGGCTTAGGATGCACAGAGCCCTCTCCCGCCTCGCCGTCGCGGCCCTGGTCCTCTCGCTCGGTTGCTCCGACGACAGCTTCAAGCGCAACGAGCCGCGGCTGGAGTTGGTCGCCTACCTGGACGGCCAGTCGTACGCGGCGGTCGACGACGCGACGCGGACGATCAACCTCGGCGAGGTGCCGGTGTTCGCCACCAAGTGGGCGATCTGGAAGATGGTCAACGACACGCGCCAGCCGCTGAAGGTCTTCGCGGTCACCTACGGCGACACGGTCGGCGTGCGCTGGAACGAGGCGCGCTGGGTCGACCCGGCCAAGGTCGACGACCCGAACCGGCCGTTCCGCGGCGGCGGTCAGGCGTTCGAGGCGACCATCCCGGCCTACGGCGCCTACCTGCTCGGCGTCCCCTACGCGCCGCTCGCCGAGGGGGAGCACCGCGCGGTGGTGCGCGTCGAGTCGAACGCCGCCAACGCCGTCGACGGCGCGCCGATCGAGGCGATCGTCACGGCGAAGGGGGTCTACACCGGCGAGCCGGACATCGAGATCGAGTACAACTCCTACCACGGCCCGAACCCGGCCAGCGACTGCGTCGACGTCGACACCGACGGCATCGTCGACGGCTGCGCCATCCCGGTCGGCAGCGCCCTCGACTTCGGCAACATCGGCCTGGGCGAGACCGGCACCGTGCGGCTCATCCTGCGCAACAAGGCCGAGTGCACCGCCTACCCGGGCGTCGACGCCTGCTCGCTGTGCGGCCTGACCGTGGCCAAGGACGAGGCGCGGCAGAACATCGGCCTCGGCTTCAAGCCGGGCACCAACGACGCCGGCCTGTTCGAGTTCGCCGGCTCCACCGCCACCCCGTTCGACATCCTGCAGCGCAACGTCGACCCGAGCTGCAACGCCAGCGGCGAGGTGCGGCTGCTGCTCAACTTCAAGGCCCCGACCCAGGAGGGGGCCTACAGCGCGACGATCGTGGTCGAGAGCAACGACCCGGACGAGCCGCTGATCGAGATCCCGGTGCGCGGCGCGGCGCGTAACGCGCCGATCGCGATCGCCAAGTTCCGCGCCATCGATCCGCTCAACCCCACCGCCCCGTACACCAACCCCACCGACATCGAGCCGCTCGAGCGGGTCTACTTCGACGGGCGCGACTCGTATGATCCGGTCGACCCGGGCAACCCGGCGCGCATCGCCGCCTTCCAATGGGAGGTGGTCGAGTACCCGGTCGGCACCGACACCGGGATGTTCCAGCCCCAGGGCCAGCTCTCGAGCCTGTTCTCCTTCTGGCTGCCGGTCGCCGGCCACTACGAGGTCAAGCTGACGGTCTGGAACGTCGACGGGCTGCAGAGCGGCGACACCGAGAGCGCCCGGGTCGCCTTCGACTGCATCCCGGGCGACGCGCTGCACGTCCAGCTGGTCTGGGACAACGCGACCAACGACCAGGACCTGCACATGACGCTCGCCAACCAGGACGACCGGGTGTGCAACCAGCCGTGGGACTGCCACTGGCTCAACCGCCGGCCGGTCTGGTTCTCCTCCTCCGCCTCCGGCGTCGGGCCGAACCCGACGCTCGACATCGACGACACCAACGGCCTCGGCCCGGAGAACATCAACATCGACTCGCCCGAGCCGGGCACCTACCGGGTCTACGTCCACTACTTCGGCGACTTCAACATCGGCGCGGTGAGCCCGACGCGCAACACGATCCGCATCTACATCCACGGCCAGCAGGTGGCCGAGTACCGGCGCACGCTGACGGTCGAGAAGGCGGTCTGGGCGGTCGCCGACGTCACCTGGCTGGCCGATGGTTCAGGCTTCGTCACCCCCTACCCGTCCGACGCCTCGGGCCAGATCGGCGCGGTCGGCGTGATGCAGTCCTGCAGCTCGCCGGGGTGGACCTTCCCGTAAATACCGCTCATCCGAGCGTCTCGTGGAGCATGCCATGCGTTTCGATCTGCGCTTGATCCTCGTCGCCGCGACGTTCGCGGCCGTCGCCGCCTGCGACAAGAACCGCGGCAACCGCGGCCAATGCGAGCAGGACGCCGACTGCGACCCGTACTACTGTTACCAGGGCGCCTGCGTCGAGTGCTTCCGCAACCAGCAGTGCGATCAACACCGCGAGTGCACGCAGAGCGCCTGCGAGCTGCTCGGCGCCGACGATCCGAGCCAGACCTACAACGCCCACGGCAACTGGCGCGGCACCCCCGGCCAGCCGGGCTACGAGCCGACCAGCACCTGCGCGAGCAGCAACGAATGCGGCTTCGGCCAGGTGTGCAACCCCTTCACCGCCGGCTGCATCCCGGCGGCCGACTTCAACGCCCCGTGCGGGCCGAACAACAGCTGCAGCGACACCGGGCCGAACGGCGAGGTGCTCGCCTGCGAGCCGCAGAGCAACAAGTGCCTGCCGGCGCCGCTGTGCGTCGATGACCACAACTGCGGCGGGCTGACCGACTTCGTCTGCGACCAGGCGATCCGCGTCTGCCAGTTCCTGCAGCGTGACTGCACGCCGCCGGCCGAGGTGCAGAGCGAGTGCCCGCTTCTGCCCAAGGAGTTCGACGAGTGCCTGCCGGGGCTGTTCTGCTCGCCGCTCGGCAAGTGCGTCCAGTGCACCTGCGACCTCGACTGCCCGACCGACGGCGGCCTGCCGCGCTGCTACGTCCCGACCGGCCGCTGCGTGCCGGAGGACTTCTGCACCCTGCCCGGCGAGTGCGAGGTCGGCTTCTCCTGCGACCGCCGCTACCAGGTGTGCAAGCCGTTCTGCGACGACAACGAGGACTGCACCGGCGCCGACGAGATCTGCGACACCGATGACAACGTCTGCCGCCCGATCGGCGATCTGCCCTGCGAGCCGGACACCTTCGAGCCGAACAACAGCCGCGTCGACGCCGAGACCAACGGCTCGACGCTGCCGATCCCGGCCCGCGACGCCGAGCTGACCGTGCCCGAGGCCGGCAACGAGTTCTTGACCCTGTGCGACGAGGACCTCGAGGACTGGTACCTGCTGCCGCTCGTCCGCGGCGACCTGTTGACCATCCGCGGCACCAGCCTCGACGGGATGAGCGCCGACATGACCGCCTACGGCCCGGACGGCACCACCCAGCTCGACACCGGGCGCATCTCCTCCTACTCGAGCGACGCGGTCTCGTTCACCGCCAACTACGCCGCCAACTACCTGCTGCGCGTCGACGTCGACTCCTACTCGTCGGGCAGCACCTACTCGTTGACCGTGAGCAACGCCACCGGCGCGGTCTGCGACGACACCTTCGAGCTGGCCGCGGGCATCAACGACACCCCGGCGGCGGCGACGCCGCTCAACCCGGTCGCCGGCGTCCCGGACGGCTGCACGCTGACCGGCACGATCGGCGCGACCCACACGGTGAGCTGCACCGGCACCACCTTCACCCTCTGCCAGGGGGACGTCGACTACTACCTGATCAACACGCCCCTCGGCTCGGACATCAGCGTCGCGCTGAGCAACTTCGCCGGCGACCTCGAGCTCTACCTCTACGGCCCGTTCTACTCCGGCGAGACGCCGGACACCTCCCGGGTGGCCGACTCGTCGGCCACCTCGAGCAGCCCCGAGACGGCGACCTTCGCCGCCCGGCCGCCGGCGACCTACCTGGCCAAGGTCTACCGCTACTCGGGCACGTTCACCAACTACGACCTGGTGACCACCGTCACCACCGGGCCGGTGTGCGCCGAGGACGCCTACGACGCCGACCCGAGCAACCCTGCGACCGGCGCGCCGCTGCCGGCGCTGGTCAGCGACCCCGACGGCCTCAACGACGTCTTCGCCCAGGCGAGCTTCATCGACGTCGCCGCCGGCAGCCCGGTGCTGGTCAAGAGCACCAACGCCGCCGGCGCCGGGTTGAACCTCTGCCGCGGCGACGAGGACTGGTTCCGCCTCGGCCGCAACGAGGGCGGCACGCTCGTCGACCTCACGGTCGGCAACCGGGTCCAGCTCGAGCTCACCGACGTGACGGTGAGCGGCACCGACACGATCGAGGTGGCCGGCGGCACCGCCGAGGACGAGATGTTCTACGATCCGACCAACGCGCGGCGCTTCGTGGTCACCACCGACGGCGGGCCGACCTACGCGCTGGTGACCAGCAGCGCGATGAACGCGAGCCCGGTGCCCTACACGCTCTCGGTCACCTACATCCCGCCGCCAGCCTGCAACGAGGACGGGCTCGGCGACACCGCGGCGAGCCGCAACGACTCGCTCAGCCCCACCGACCGCGCCTTGGCGCTCCTCCCGGGCGGGACGCCCGACTGGCCGGACGCGATCGACGAGGCGGCCACCGCCACCGGCCTGACCCTGTGCGGCCAGGACGTCGACTGGTACAAGATCGCCGTGCCGGCCGGCGCGCGGATGCTGGCCACGGTGCGCTACGACTACCAGGAGGCCGAGGTCGGCCTCGCCCTCTACGACGCCACGGTGCTGACCGCGACCAACCTCGACCAGCCGCTGGTGCCGCCGGACACCGGCGAGCTCGACGCCAGCGTGCTCGACGGCCGCGGTTGGCAGCGGGTGCGCGGCGCGCCGACCGGCACCGCCTACATCATGGTCTACAACCGCACCGGCTGGCCGCTGCTCTCCTACAGCCTCGAGGTTCGTTTCCTCTCCGCCACCTGCAGCGAGGACGTCTACGACCAGGGCGCGACGCAGAACGACACCTGGGAGAACGCCACCCCGGTGGTGCTCACCCCGGTCCCCGGCAACCCGCAGCTGGTCACGGGCTTCGTCGACCTGTTGCGCATCTGCAGCGGCACCGGCGAGCTCGACTGGTTCGACTTCCCGATCGCCAAGGGCGATCAGATCTCCGCCAACGTCTACTACGACCCGGACGAGGGCAACCTCGACCTCTACCTCTACGGGCCTGGCCCGGGCGGCGTGACCTCGAGCTTCGACTACGACTGGGACGACTCGGCCCGCTCCGGGGTGCTGCACGTCGAGTACACCACCACCGCCTCGAGCCCGGTGGGCGACTACCTGCTCAAGGTGCTGCCCTACGCCGCCGGCACCGGCGGGGTCTACAACAACCTCTACGCGCTCGAGCTGATGGTCCTGCGCGCCTGCGTCGGTGACGCCTACGAGCCGTCGAGCCAGGCGAGCCCGGCGACGATCAACGTCGGCAACAACTTCACCAACCTGTCGCTGTGCAGCGAGGAGGACTTCTACGTCATCCCGGCCGGCGCCGCCGGCGCGCGCACCGTCTGCGCGACCTTCAGCCACGCCGCGGGCGACATCGACCTCTACGTCTCGACCGACGTCGAGGGTACCTCGATCGTCGCTGGAGCGGCGAGCACCACCGACAACGAGCGGGCGGTGTTCACCGCCTCGGCGAGCACGCCCTACTATATAAAGGTGACGATGAAGCCGAGCCTGGGGAACACGACCTACGGGCTCCAGGTCCTCAACGGCGACGTCACCTGCCCCTGAGCGAGCGCGTCCCCCCTTACGCACCCTGACCGTCGAGTCCGGCCCGTGATCCAGATCACGGGCCGGGTTCGTGTATCTGCCTGGATTGTCGCGTGATTATTCACGGGGCGGTTGGCACCTGGGTTGCATTTATGCCCCCCGTCATGAGCCGAGCGCCAGCGTTGACCTACCTCGTGCTGCTCGTCGCCGCCTTTGCGGTGGGGCTGTTCGCGACCATCTTTGCCAGCCAGGCGCTCCTCGCCCGCGCGCAGCCGCTGCCCACGAGCTCCGAGCGGCCGGTGAAGACGAACGGGGTCCAGCTGCCGGTCGCGGCGCCGGCGTTGTTCACCGTCGAGTGTTGAGCGGCCTTCTATAAAGGAAGGCAGGTGGCGAGCAGGCAGCGCTGGTTGGGCCGGCAGTCGCCGTCCACCGAGCAGCCGGAGCACAGGCCGATGAAGTTGCAGGTGTGGTTTGGCCGGCAGTCGGAGGCGTCGGCGCAGGTGCCGTTGGCCGGGTAGCAGGCGCCGTTCTGCGGGTCGCACAGCTCGTCGGGCGGGCACTCGACGCCGTCGCAGGCGCTGCCGCCGAGCTTCGGGAAGCAGGCGCCGACGATGCAGGTCTCGGTCGCCTTGCACTCCGCGTCGCTCTGGCAGCCGACGCACAGCCCGGCGATGCACTGCTGCGGCACCTGGCAGTCCTCGACCGTGTCACAGCCGAATTTGCCGACGCAGGTGTTGGCCACCGGCAGGCAGCTCTGCGTCTCGAGGCAGTCCTCGTCGCTCTGGCAGATGACCTCGCAGATGCCGGTGACCAGCGAGCAGCGCTGGCCGTCGGGGCACTGCAGGTTGATGCAGTTGCCCGCCGGCCCGAGGTCGGCGATGACGCAGGTGCCGAGCACGCACTTGCCGCCGCTGCCGCACTGCAGATCGTCGAGGCAGCCGATGCAGACGCCGGCCTGGCAGGTGAGCAAGAGCCCGCCCTGGTCGGCGCAGTCCTGGTTGTCCTGGCAGACCATCACCACGTCGCCGGCGCGCGAGACGCAGACGTGGTTCGGGGTGTCGCAGCGCTCGCCGAAGGCGCAGTCGCCGTCCTCGTCGCACCAGCCGGGGATCGGCACGCAGTCGACGCCGCCGCCGGGCGGCGGACACTGCATCCCCGGGCCGCAGTTCAACGGATCACAGACCTCGTCCGGGGGCTTGGGCACGCACAGGCCGACCTGGGTGTTGCAGATCAACTCCGGGTCGGCGCACTCGGCGGTGGTGGCGCAGCTCTTGATGCAGGCGCCGAAGCCGTCGCGCACGAAGCCGGCCGGACAGCCGTCGACGTCGCCGCCGACGCCGTCGCCGGTGGGCGGGTTGCCGTTCGCCGGGTTGCGGGTCTGGCCGCAGCCGAGCGCCAATACGACGAAGAGCACGGTGACCAACTTGTTCATCGCCTCACCTCGACTGGGCAGCATCCTGCGCTGCGAGCCGAGCGCTTGTCAATCGACCGGATGCGCATGGGTGTGACCGCCGGCCGTCAGGGCGGCGTGGGGAGAGCTTTGCGCGACTCCCGCCGCTTCCCACCAACGGGCTGTGCTGTGGCGACCGCGCTGACCGGCGGCGAAGGGGGGCTGCGCACAGGCCTGCGCAGGCCGGGATGTGATGCCTCGCATCCACACACCGGCCGTTGGTCGCGAGTGTTGCCGTGCGCCTCGAACGCCGCGCGCCCTATGCCGAGCAGGCCGAGCACAGACCCCCGAGCCGCCCGAGGCGCGGTCGCCTACCGACGAGGCAGGATCACAACGGCGGGACCGAGGCGGTGAGCTTGTCGGCGATCGGCAGCGGCGCGCCGCCGCGGGCCAGGTAGAGCTCGTAGAGCTGCCGGTGCAGCTGCCACTGCGCGAACATGACGATCGCGATCGCCGGGTAGGCGCCGATGATGCAGAACAGGTAGCCGATGATCACCAAGACGAGACCGGCGGAGCCGATGAACAGGTGGGCGAGCAGGGTCGCGCCCCAGACCCGGGCGACGAAGCCCTTGATGAACGTCCAGGAGAAGGCCTCGCCGAAGCGCTGCATCAAGACGGCGCGCAGGTAGAGCGGCACGGTGACCACCATCAGCCCGAGGAGCGCGATGACGTAGAGCAGCACCGCGGCGCCGATCGGCGCGAGCACCTCTGCGCCGCGTAGCTCGAGCGCCGGGATGGCAATGAGCGGCGCGGCGGCGACGCCGAAGACCGGCAGCATGATCAGCCCGAGGACCAGGCCGACCAAAAAGGGCCAGACGCCGGTCGAGAGGTAGGCGGTGAAGCGGTCGAAGTCGAAGGCGGGGTAGACCGCCTGGCGGGTGCGGTGTTGGTAGACAAAGACGTGCGCGTAGTAGCCGAGCAGCACGATCGGCCCGAGGATGGGGATGAACAGGCAGATGCTGGTGAACAACAGCTGCATCCCCCAGCTCGGGTGTTGGAACAGGGCGGCGAGCGAAGCGAAGTAGCGCATCGGGACTCCCGCCGCGTAGCGCGGCGTCGGATCAGTAGAGCGGGATGCACAGCTGGATGAAGTAGCACTGCAGGCAGATGCCCGGGCAGCCGGGGCAGGTGTACTGCGGCGGCGCCTCTTCGACGACGCACCGGCCGTTCGCCGAGCAGACGCCGGCCACGTCGATGTCGGCGCACAGGTCGACGTCGATCTCGGTCTGGCAGGTGACCCCGGAGACCGACTGGCAGACGCCGGCGGCGCAGCGACCGGTCGGGCAGTCGCCGCTCGGCGCGATGCACGAGGCGCCGTCGGCGTTCTGGTGCACGCAGCCCTGGGTCGGGTTGCACGAGTCGACGGTGCACGGGTTGCCGTCGTCGCAGCCGCCGGCACACGGGTCGTTCTGGCAGCGGTTGTTGACGCAGCCGTATTGGCAGGCGACGTCGTTCGGCTGGTAACGGCAGTTGCCACTCATGTCGCAGCTGCCGGCCGGGCTCCACTGGCGCAAGGTGGTGCCATTCAGGCAGGCGGCGCCCGGCGGGCTGTCGCAGGCCCGCGGCGTGCCGCGGCACTGCCCCTCGAGGCAGCGGTCGCTGAGCGTGCACGGGTTGCCGTCGTCGCAGGTGAGCTGGTTCGCGGCGGTGTAGACACAGGCGCCGCCCGTGCAGGTGCCGTTGGCCAGAAAGCAGCCGTTCGGCGGCGTCTGGCAGGCGACGCCGACGCACGGGTCGCCGTCGCACAGCCCCGAGTCGAGATCGCAGCCGAAGGCGCAGGCCTGGTCGACCGGCTCGTAGACGCACTGGCCGGCGACGCAGGTGCCGAACGGCGGGTAGTAGCGCGAGGTGTCGAAGTCGAGGCAGGCCGAGCGCGGCGGCGTGTTGCAGACGACGCCGGCGCAGGCGTCGGTCAGGCTGCCGGCGCCGCGCAGCGTGACGGCGAGGCGCGCCTCGTTGAGCGAGTCGTTGTCGACCCACAGCTCGGTCTCGAAGGTGGCCACGGCGTTGGGCTGGAAGAAGACCCGGGCGACGACGTCGTCCTGGGGCAGGATCTCGCTCGCCGGCAGCACGATCGAGAAGATGCCGCCGAGGTTGTTGCCGCCCGGCTGGATCAACGCCACCGGCGCGTCGCCCTTGTTGATCAGGAACAGGCTGCGCTCCTCGAGCTGACCGACCGGCACCTCACCGAAGTCGATGAGCGTCGCCGAGGCGGCGAGGAAGGCCGGGCGGGCGCGCAGCGGCTGATCGCCGCAGGCGACGAGCCCTAGCGTGGCGAGCCACAGCGACCAGAGCACGGCGCTCGAGCTGTTGTGTCGGTGCGTCATATCCCACTCCCCTCTCCAAGTGGCGGCTCGTCGAGGGTCAGGATCACGTACACGTCAGATACCGACCCCGGTTGAACCACGAAGGGCTCCATGCCCACACATTGGTTATCGGAAGGTATTGGTCGGCCGGCCAGTCTTTTTGCGACTTGGATTATAACTGTCTGTTTTATGTCATTAATTGTTCACGGATTCGCTTCTAAAGAGCGCGGTTGATGTAGGCAGATGTAGCTTGTCCAAGATCTGGCCGGGGGATATACCAGCGCTTGGCGAAGGGGGCAGTCATGCACAGGTGTCCGTTCGGCCTCATCGTCGCGCTCGCCGTGCTCGCGAGCGGGACGGCGGTGGCGCAGCGCGACGAGCCGCGCTTCGCCGGCGGACAGGGCTCGTTCCAGCCGCCCCTGGTGCGGCTCGACAACGAGGCGCTGGCGGTCAACGGCACCGGCATCGTCGCGCTGGCCGGACCGTTCACGCTCGGCGGCGGCGTCGCCGGCTTCGGTTGGGGCTACGGTGATGCGCCTCGGCCGCGTCACGGCTTCGAGGCGACGGTCGGCTTCGTCGGCGGCGGCGGCGAGCTCGACACCGGCGACTACCTGCCGGAGGGCTACAGCTTCGGGCAGCTCGCGGTCGGGATGCGGCTGGTGCTCGGGGGCTACACGCACAAGCTGCGGGTCGTCGACCTGGCCGAGCACGGTCGGCTCGGCGTCACGCTCTACGGCGGCGCGGCCGGGGGCTTCCTCGATCTGGCGATCACCAACGACGCCGGCACCGCGCACCGCGGCTTCTACGCGCTGGGGCTGCTCGGCGGCGGCGTCGGGCAGCTGCGCCTGACCGACTGGCTCGAGGTCGTCGCCTTCGCCGGCGGGCGCGCGATGCTCTTCGCGATGCTCGAGGAGGACGGAGACCCGCTGGCGCTGCCGTCGATCTCCAACCTCAGCCCGGAGGTGGGCGGCAACCTGCTCGTCCGCCTGCCGCTCGGGCTCGAGCTGAGCCTCGGCTCGGTGATCAACTTCATGCGCCGCGACGAGGAGCAGCGCGACCTGGTCAAGATCTTCACCGCCAGCCTCGGCTGGAGCAGCCCGCCACCGCCGCCGCCCGCGCAGGAGGTCACGCAATGACGGCCCGCCTCGCGATCGTCGCGCTCCTCTTCGCCGGCGCCGCCTGCGCCGACGAGTGCGAGCCCGGCACCGTCGACACCTACGGCTTCTGCACCACCGACGGCGAGGCGTTCATGCTCGCCGAGGCGGTGGGCGGGGCGCTCATCCACCTGGCGCCGGACGTCGCCGCCGGCACCGCGACCGCCTGCCCGGACGGCGGCAGCGTCACCCGCACCGAGACCTCGCCCTGCCCGGCGTGCGAGTCGTCGTGGGTGTTCACCGACTGCCGCTTGCTGCACAACGAGGCCGAACAGCTCAGCATCCACCTCGCCTCCGGCACGCTCACCTACGGCACGCCGGCGAGCGGCGACCTGAGGACGTTCATCCACGAGGTCGATGGCGAGCTCGAGCTGACGACGACGGTCCGGCTCAAGGGCAAACGGCGGCGGGAGATCGGCCCGACCAGCTGCGCCTTCGCGTTCACCTACACCCAGCGCCTGCTCGAGGACCCGGTCATCGTCGGCAACGCGTGCGACGCCGAGATCCAGCTGCCGCTCTACCTCTCGCTGCGCTGAGCCTCAGCGCCGGTGGCGCGGCTTGGGCAGAACCAGCCGGGCGTCGGGCGAGAAGCGTGACTGGACGAAGGAAACCCAACGTTCATCGGGGTCTTCGCCCGGCGGTCCCTCGCCGCTGGCAAGCTCCGTGAGCGGGATCCCCCACTCCTCGCACTGCTGCATCGCCTCCGAGCCGAAGTCCGACGCCAGAAACACCGGCAGACTGGGCGACGGCGTCCACAGAATGACGTTGTCCGCGTACCTCATGTCACCCTCCTCCCATGGCGAGATGATACGCTCGTGTGATCCATTTGTGCACCCCAAAAAGAGGTGGGCGGACGGTCGATCCTGTCCGCTCGCCTCCCACTTCGGCGTTGACAACCAGAGAACCCGCGCAGGAGGTGCACAATGGCCCAACGCTTGCGCTTGTCCCTCGAAGAGGACGGCCGGACCGTCGCGAGCGTCACCCGCGACAGCCGCAGCCACAAGCTCGTCCGCCTCGGCACGCTGCCGACCACCGACCTGCCGCTCGCCGACGCCAAGGCCTGCCGGCTGCACGCCTTCATCGAGCTGGACGCTGCCGGCGCGACGCTCATCGACCTCGGCACCCTGACCGGCACCGAGCTGAACGGCGTGCGCACCCGGCGCGCCGCGCTGCACGACGGGGACACGATCGGCATCGGCGCGACGACGATCCGCGTCTGCCTCGCGCCGATCCTCGAGACCCCGCTGCCGCTCCCCGAGGCCGAGCGAGCCGTCGCACTGCCGGCGACGCTCGGTCCGCCGAGCGCGCTCGCCGATCTCCCGGTCCCGGCGCCCGCGCCGGCTGCGCCTCACGACGCCACGGTCCGCGTCCAGCGCGGCGTCGGCC
>JBFYZW010000341.1:0-3163 GCA_041309305.1 Deltaproteobacteria bacterium
GCACGTGGGCGATGAGCCCCTCGAGCGCGGTGCGGCCGCCCTTGTCCTGGCCGCTGAGCCGCGACGAGCCGCGCACCGCGCTGACGCCGCGCACGCGCAGCGCCGGGATGAGCAGATCGCCGTCGGCGGAGCGCGACACCATCGCGGCGGTGCCCGCCTCGGCGGCGAGGATGGCGCTGAGCTGGTGGCCGTGCAGGATCGCGTAGGCGTAGCGCACCCCCGCCCGGCGCAGCTCGGGGCGGGGATCACCATGCAGGCGGAGCCGACAGCTCCAGCGGAGCAGCAAGACCAGCAGCGCCAGCAGCCAGCCGGCGACGACACGCAGGACCATGGTCGGCTCCGCTCCTTCGGCCGGTCAGCTCTTGCCCTTGGTCCGCGCGACCCGCTTGCGCTTGGCCGGCTGCGCGCGGTGCTTCCCCTCGGCGACGATGTCGTCGGCCAGCTGGGCCAGCCGGCGCATGATCTGCTCCCCGTCGCGGACCTCGGAGAGACCGACGAGCACGAAGCGCAGGTCGTTGTGCTGCACCAGCACGCTGTCGGCGTGGAAGTTGCGCCAGGTGCCGCTCTTGCGGGCCAGGAAGACCACCCCCGGCCGCTCGGTCAAGCCGCCGACGAACTTGTGAAAGTGCTTCGGCGGCGACATCAGGCCGAGCATCCGAAAGCTCCAGTGCCGCGACACCAGCTTGCCGGCGTCGAGCAGGGTGTAGAAGCGCGCCACCTGACGGGCGGTCGCGCCGTGCGAGATGTTGAACTTCGGGTCACGGTTCGAGGCGCCGCCGCTGCGATAGGCGCGACCGACCCACAGCCCGCCGTAGGTGTCGTCGTAGAGGCAGTAGCGCGGATCACGCATCACCCGCTCGATCGCCAAGAGGCCGACCAGGTCGGTGCCCCAGGAGGCGTCCGGGTTGCTCGACTCGACGATCATCGACTGGAGCCGGACGTCGAACTCGTGGGTCCACTCGAGCCGGCCGGCGTCGGCCTCCTCGACCACCGCGAGCAGGATGGCGATCTTCGGCAGGCTGGCGGCGTAGAGCATCACGTCGTCGTTGATCCCGGCGTAGAAGATCTGGCCGCGGCGGGTCAGATCGACCAACGAGACGGCGAAGACCTTCTTGTCGACCCACTTCTGCCAGCCGGCCTCGCGCACCGCCTTCTCGAGCGCGCCCTGCAACAGCGGGTGCTTCGACTCGAAGCGGAACGGCGCGGTGCAGCGCGCCGGCTCGGCCTTGGCCGGCGCGCGCGGCGCGCTGGCCAGCTCACCGGTGCCGAGCAGGGCACCGGCGACGAGCGGCAGGAGGAGGACAGCCATGCCCACCCATTATGAAGCCTCGGCGGGCCGCTGCCAACTTCCCGCGCCGCGGGCTCGTCAGGGAACCGGCTCGGCCAGGTTGACCAGCGCGACCGGCAGGCGGGCCTTCTCGTCCAGGCGGCGCAGGAACGGCTGACTGGCGGCGGCGCGCGACAAACGCAACGGCCGGAGCTGCATCAACATCGCCTTGCCCCCGAGCAGCCCGAACTCGATGTCCCACGGCATGCCCCCCTTGCTCGGCACCAGGGTCCGCACCTCCCCGGCCAGCGCGGCCAGCTCGGCGAGCGCATCGGGGCCGAGCAGTGGCTCACGCCCGTCGCTCTGCACCCGCAGCACGCCGCCGGCCGGCGGCGTCGGGATCACCTTGTGGGTCGGCGAGCGATAGGAGGCGAGCAGTCGCGCCTGCCCGTCGCCGTGGACGACGACCGTCTCGGGGGCGCCGCCGTCGACGACGCCGGCGACGCCGAGGCTGGTGCTGATCGTCAGCGCCTCGGGGGCGCCGGTCTCGAGGTCGACGGTGACCATCACGCCGGAGAGCTCGGCCGGCACGGTGCGGTGCAGGATGACCGATGGGTAGACGTGCTCGGGGTTCTTCAGGATCCGCTGGCGCCAACGGAACGAGCGCTCGCTGAACGGCGAGGCCCACACCTCACGGATCGCGCTCAGGATCTCGTCGAGGCGCACGCGGTTGGGCACCGTCAGGTTGAGCCCCGCGCCGGTGAAGTCCTTGAGGTCCTCGACGTTGGTGTCCGAGCGGACGAAGACGCCAAAGCTGCCGACCTTCCCGAGGCCGGCGAGCCCCTGCTCGACCTCGGCGGCGAAGCCGTCGGGGAAGGGCAGCTCGGCGATCTGTCGGCGCAGCTTGGCGAGCGCGTCGAGAGCGCGGGCCTCGGCCTGCTCGGGCGGCAGCGCGGACAGCTGGGCGTACACCTGCCGCAGCGCGGCGAGCGGCGACGGTCCACCGTCCGCGGCCGGCCGGTCGACGTGGCGGACGAACGCGCCGAACGGGATGACCACGCCATCGGCCACCCGGTTGGGGAAGAGACGGAACAGGCGGCCGAGCTCACCCGCTTTCGGGCCGACCTTCACCCCGGAGTCCTTCTCCGAGATCTCGGCCAGCCGGTGCACACGGGTGGTGCTGAGGTCCAGCGCCGCCGCGTCGATCGCCAACCAGGGCTGGTCGGGCCTCGCCGGCGCCGCGGTGATCCCGGCCTCGGCCGGCAACGCGCTCGCCGCGCCGAAGACCACCCGGCCGGTGGCGCTGACGCCGAGCACCACCGGCTGGCCGGCAAACCGCGCGGCGGCAGCCGCGACGTCGCCGCCGATCGCCGCGTGGGGCAGACCGAGGTTCCGGGCCAACAGCGAGACATGCGACAGGCTGCCGGCCGACCCGACGGTCAAGATCCCGGCCACCGGCGGCAGCTCCGGCGGCAAGGCGTGGAGGAGGACCACGTCGCCCCGGGCGAGTCCGGCCAGCTGCTCTTCGCCCTGCACGACACGCAGCGGCCCGACGGCCAGCCCGGCGTTCTCACCGCGCAGCGAGCCGGTGCCGGCCCCAGGAAGGCCGAGCAGCAGATGCCCGCCGCCGCGCAGCTGCTCGACGTCCGCCGCCAGCCGGTCGAGCAGCGCCGCGAGCGGGAGGAACATCGAGCTGCGCAGCTGATCGTCGACGATCCCGGCGGCGCGCGGCTCGATGGCGCCGTAGCGCTCGAGCGGCAGCCCGACGTCGGCGAGCACCCGCGCCCGCGCCCACTCGAGTACGCGCGAGAGCGCCTTCAGGCCGGCGGCGTAGTCGGCCGCCGGCGCCACCGTGGCGTCCGGCGCGCCGCGCATCCGCGCCGCCGCAGCGAGCGC
>JBFYZW010000342.1:0-5993 GCA_041309305.1 Deltaproteobacteria bacterium
GCGCGCCTCGACCCAGAGCTCCCGCTCGCCGACCTTCGCCGCGGCGACCGTCACGGTGAGCGGGAAGACCTGTCGCTCGACCTTCACCCTGCGGAGCTGATCGGGCGCGTCACCGAGCAGCAGCTCGGCGAAGCCGGTCGCCACCCCGTTTGGGTCGGTGACCTTGAGGACCAGGAAGGGCTCGCGCGCCACACAACCGGCGAACAAGAACGAGACGAGAGCTGCTGACCGCCGCCAGAGTTGTCCTCGCCGCATGCGTGCCTCCACCCTGGACTGCCCCACCAATCTACCATCGATCGCCGCGGCGAGCCGCTCAAGCCTGCTGGCGGGCGCCTCGGCCGCCATAGGCCGGCGGGCGTCAAGCGGGCAGCAAACCCAACCTGACCGATCGCCGCTCGATAGCACGCGCTACAAATCGTAGCCTCCGGTGACCCCACGCCGCGCCCGCCGTGACCGACCTGTGGCAATCTCTTGCCATTGCCATGCTTTTCTCGGGGTCGCTCCCTGGCCCGGCGCTTGCTAAGGTGCTTCGACCAGACGCGGACGCGCTCCGCACGCCAACCTTCGGGGGTCCTCATGCTCGCACGCCGCCTCGCCCTGTTGACCGTCGCGCTCCTCCTCACCCCGCAGTGCAAACGAGACGCCGCCGGTCCCGCAGGGCGCGGCGCCGCCAGCGGGGGCGCGGTGTCGCTCGCTCCCCCGATCGAGCCGCCGCCCGAGTGGGTCGCGGCCGGCGCCGAGCCGGCGGTCGAGGAGGAGGCGCTCGCCGGTGAGGAGCAGGAGGAGGAGCCGCTGCGCCTCTCGGTCGACCCGTGCAGCACCGCCGGCTGTGAGCTGGTGGTGCGCTTCAGCCTGCCGATGGTCGAGGCGGAGAAGCTCGCCGAGGCGGCGGTGCCGAAGATCGCGATGAGCCCGAAGCAGAAGGGCAGCTGGGCCTGGCGCTCGAGCGAGGAGCTGGTCTTCACCCCGGCCGAGGGGGCGCTGAACTGGGGCCAGGAGGTGAGCCTGACGCTCAACCGCGCGGTGCCGCTGGCCGGCGAGCAGTTGGGCCTGCCGAACCCGTGGGAGTGGTCGCTCACCGTCCCCTACTTCTCGGCCGGCGGCAAGGTCGCCTACTGGCCGGTGGTGCGCGGCGAGCCGACCTTCGTCGGCTTTCTCAACCGCTACTCGGGGCAGATCGGCAAGGGCCCGCTCTTTCTGCTCTACGACCAGCCGGTCAACGCCAAGAAGGTCAAGGACCACCTGTCGGCCAACGGGCCGGACGGCCCGCTCGAGGTCAAGGTCTACCGCCCGTCGAGCGCGACGCAGGTGCTGAGCGAGGAGCTCGACCCCGCGCACCTGGTGGCGGTGCAGCTCGCCAAGGTACCAGCGGACGGCGCCACGGTCTCGCTCGACGTGCCGAGCAAGCCGGCCGGCAAGGAGCCGCTGTTCGAGACCCACACGCTGGTCGTGCAGACCCGCTTCGCGCTCGAGAGCGCCCAGTTCATCGACGACGAGTGGCAGGAGCACGACGCCGACCAACCGGTTCCGCTGCGCACCCGCCTGGTGCTGCGCTTCTCCAACCCGTTCGAGATCGACCTGCTGCGCGAGCAGCTCACCGTCGAGCCGGCGCCGCCGGCGCTCGAGGTGATCGGCGACTGGAGCGCGGCGCGCATCGATCTGACGCTGGCGCCGGGGACGCGCTACGTCGCCAAGGTCGGGCCGGGGCTCGTCGACGTGCTGGGCAACAAACCGGAGAAGCCCGTGCGCGTGGCCTTCACCAGCCGTGACCTGCCGCCGATGCTGCACCTGCCGACCAGCGCGACCACCACCGAAGCGGCGCGCGCGGTGCTGCCGTTCGAGCTGCGCAACGTGCACAAGCTCACCGCCGCCCGCCACCGCTTCCCCAACGCCGCGAGCTTCGCCCGGGCGCTCGCCCGTGACGGCGGCGCGACCTGCAAGGCCCTCGGCGCTGGTGCTGCCGAGCGGCTCGCGGCCCCCGCCGCGCCAGAGGAGAAGAACAGCGACGCGACCCTCGAGCTGCCGCTCGGCCCGGAGCCCGGGCTCTACTGCGTCGAGCTCGACGGCCGCGGGCGCGGCAGCGAGGCCGGCGGCGCGCTGCGCCAGACGGCGTTGGTGCAGAGCACCGACCTCGGCCTCACCGCCAAGGTGTTCAGCGACGCGGTCTTCGCCTGGGTCACGAGCCTGACGCAGGCCCAGCCGCTCGCCGGCGCGAAGCTGACGCTGCTCGACGGGCGCGGCCAGACGCTCGGCGAAGGGAGCAGCGACGCGAACGGCACCGCGCGCCTCGCCGCCGCCGGCGCAGCCGCGGCGACCGGCCTCAAGGCGCCGCTCTACCTGGTCGCCGAGCAGGGCGCCGAGCTCGCGGTCCTCGAGCTCGAGAACGAGCGGCTGACCAAGGCCTGGCAGTTCGGCCTGAAGCAGCCGACCGGCGCCGAGCCGCTGCCGGCGGCGTTGTTCACCGAGCGCGGCGCCTACCGCCCGGGCGAGACGATGCACGCCAAGCTCATCGCCCCCGGGCTCGGGTCGACGACCGAGGCGCAGCTGTTGGTCACCGATCCCCGCGGCCAGCAGGTGGTCAAAAAGAGCGTCGCGCTCGACGCCTTCGGCGGCGCGGCGCTCGACCTGCCGCTGAAGAAGGCGGCGCCGGTAGGCGAGTACGCGCTGCGCGCCAGCGTCGGGGAGCAGAGCCTGACCCGCACCTTCCGGGTCGAGGAGTACCGCATCCCGACCTTCAAGGTCGAGGTGAGCGGCGGCGCCTGGCGGCGCGACGCGGAGGTCGAAGCGACCATCGCCGCCGCCTACCTGCACGGCGGCAGCCTCGACGGTCGCGAGCTGCGCTGGGAGGTGGTGCGCGCGCCGGAGAGCTTCACCCCGGCGGCGTTCCCTGACTTCGTCTTCACGCTCGGCGACGCCAGCAACCTCGCCGGCACCGTCACCGGCCGGGTCGAGCGGCTCGACGGCGGGGGGCAGCGGGTGGTGCGCTTCAAGGCCGACCACCCGTCGTCGGCCGGGCCGATGCGCTACACGGTCGACGCCGCGGTCACCGACGTCGATCGGCAGACCTACGCCGGCCGGCTCTCCCGGCTCGTCCACCCGGCCGCCTTCTACGTCGGCGTGCGGGTCCCGCCGCGCGCCGTGCTCGGCGCCGGCGAGACGTTGACCGTCCCGATCGCCGCGGTGACCCCCGAGGGGAAGCCCCTCGCCGGCGTGCAGGTGCGCGCCCACCTCGAGCGCATCGATCACCACACCACCGCCCGCCTCGGCACGACCGCCGACGCCGGCGTCCAGCTCTCCAGCCGCCCGGTGATCGTCGAGCAGTCGGAGTGCCTGGTGACCACCAGCGCCTCGGTGGTCACCTGTAGCTTCAAACTGCCGGCCGCCGGCGCCTACCAGGTGCGCGCCTGGGCCCAGGACCTCGAGCAGCAGGTCGTGCAGGCCGGCTTCCGCGTCACCGCCAGCGGCGACAACCCGGTCGCCTGGCCGCGCTTCGATCAGGATCGCATCGAGGTGATCGCCGACAAGGCGAGCTACGCGCCGGGCGAGACCGCCCGCCTGGTGGTGCAGAGCCCCTTCACCCGGGCCACGGGCCTTCTGACCCTCGAGCGCGACGGCGTGCTCGAGTCGCGCCTGTTCACCATCGACGGCGACACCCCGGCGCTCGAAGTGCCGCTCAGCGCCGCGCACGCGCCGAACCTCTTCGCGTCGGTGGTGCTGGTGCGCGGCCGGGTGCACGGCGAGAAGGACGGCAGCGGCTTCGAGACCGGCGCGCCGGCGTTCAAGATCGGCTACGCCAACCTCAAGGTCGAGCCGACCGCGCAGCGCCTGGCGGTCGAGCTGACGCCGTCGCGCAAGACCGCGAGCCCGGGCAGCTCGCTGACGTTGACGCTGGCGGCGCGTGACGCGACCGGCAAGCCGAGCGCGGCGCAGGCCACCGTCTGGGTGGTCGACGAGGCGGTGCTCGGCCTGACCGGCTACCGCACGCCCGATCCGGTGGCGGCGATCTACCGCGAGCGGCCGCTCGGCGTGCGCACCGGCGAGAGCCGCCTCGAGCTGCCGCACGCCAAGCGCAGCCGCCTCGAGCAGCTCTTCCCCGGCGGTGACGGCGGCGACGAGGATGGCCAAGGGGTGGCGCCGACCAACATCCTGCGCCGGCTGTTCGAGAGCACCGCCTACTGGAACCCGGCCGTCCCGATCGGCGCCGACGGCCGCGCCGAGGTCAGCTTCACGCTGCCGGACAACACCACCACCTACCGGGCGATGGTCGTGGTGGTCGACCGGCAGGCGCGCGTCGGCTCGGCCGAGGCGCAGGTGGTGGTCAAGCTGCCGCTGATGGTCCAGGCGGTGATGCCGCGCTTCGTCTACCCGAACGACGCGCTGCGCGTCGAGGCGCTGGTGTTCAACGGCAGCGGCCAGGACGGGGAGGTCGAGGTCAGCGCCGAGCTCGGCGGGCTCACGCTCACCGGCGCGGCGACGCAGAAGGCGCCGGTCGCCGACGGCAAGACGACAACGCTCGCCTACCAGGTGAAGGTCACCGGCAAGGGCAAGGCGCGGCTGCGCTTCGCCGCCCGCCTCGGCGCGCTGCGCGACGCCGTCGAGGTCTCGTTGCCGATCCTCGAGCCGGGGGTCAAGCGCAGCCTGGTGGCCAGCAAGACGGTGAGCGGCAGCGAGACGCTGGCGCTGGCGTTGCCAGCCGACCGCGTCCCCGGCACCGTGCAGCTCGAGGTCGTGGCGTCGACAACGGCGCTGACCGAGCTCAAGGACTCGGTGCAGTACCTGATGCAGTACCCGAACGGCTGCATCGAGCAGACCACCAGCACCGCCTACCCGCTGGTCGTGCTCAAGGACCTGCTGCCGGAGATCGGCGTCGAGGTCGACCAGGCCGAGCTGAAGAAGTTCACCGAGGCGGGCATCCGGCGCATCCTCTCCTTCCAGACCGAGGCCGGCGGCCTCAGCTACTGGCCGGGGAGCAGCGAGCCGCACGCCTTCGCGACCGCCTTCGGTTTGACGGCGCTCATCGAGGGCAAGAAGCGCGGCTTTGATATCCCCGACCAGGCGCTGGCGAGGATGGCCGACTACCTCGAGACGACCTTGCGCAAGGGCTCGGTCACCGAGGACATCCCGCACGGCAACATCGCCGACGGCGACACCCGGGCGTTGTTCGTGATGACGCTCGGCCGGCTCGGCCGGCCGCAGCCGGCGTACGTGCAGACGTTGTGGCAGGAAAAGCAGAAGCTGACCGCCTTCGGCCTCTCCTTCCTCGGCATCGCCGCCGCCGAGCTGCCGGGCCAGACCCCGCTGCTCAAGCCAATCCTCGCCGAGGTGCGCGCCCGGGCGAACGAGGAGATCGAGGAGGCCTGGTACAAGGGCGAGCCGAAGGGCGGCTACTCGTTCGACTCGCCGCTGCGCACCCACGCCAGCGCGCTGCTCGCCTACGCGCAGGGCGCGCCCGCGAGCGAGATGAGCGGCAAGCTGCTCACCGGCCTGCTCAAGCGCCGGCAGTACGGGCTGTGGGGCAACACCCAAGAGAACGTGTTCGGCATCATGGGCGTGCACGCGCTGGTCGGCGGCAAGGAGGGCGGCAGCGCCCCGAGCATGCGCCTGGCCGTCAACGGCAAGGACTACGACCCCGAGGGGATGGAGAAGGTCTCGCGCCGGGTGCGCCGGCTGTCGCTCGGCGAGGAGGCGCTGGCGCTGCCGCGCGGCAAGGAGGCGCAGGCGAGCGTCGCGTTCACCAACGCCGGCGGCAAGCCGGTGATCGTCACCGCCCGGGCGCAGTTCGACGTCGAGCTGAGCGAGAAGAACCGCGCCGCCGAGCAGCGGGGCTTCGTCGTCACCCGCCGCTACGAGACGCTCGACGGCCAGGCGCTCGACGGCCAGCCGGTGCCGCTCGGCGCGCTGGTGCGCGTCCGGCTGGGCATCAAGACCAGCCAGAAGCTCAACTACGTGGCGATCGACGACAAGCTGCCGGCCGGGCTCGAGCCGCTGAACAC
>JBFYZW010000343.1:0-3692 GCA_041309305.1 Deltaproteobacteria bacterium
GGCGCCGCCGTCCTCGTCCTGGCGGTGGCCAGCGAACGGGCCGCCGGCACGGCCGCGAGTTGGGCCGGGTGGGGGTCGGCGGCGCTCGTCGCCGCGGGCCTCGCCTTCGCCCTGATGACCCGCAAGCTGCGCCGCCGCCAGCGCGTGCTGCGCCGGCCGTTCCCGGAGGCGTGGCGGGCCATCCTCGCCGCCCGGGTGCCCTTCTACCGCCGCCTCGAGGCCGACGAGCGCCGCCGGTTCGAGGCGACGGTGGCGGTGTTCCTGGACGAGAAGCGCATCACCGGGGTCAAGACCACGATCGACGACGAGACGCGCCTGTTGGTCGCCGCGAGCGCGGTGATGCCGATCTTCGGCTTCCCCGAGTGGGACTACGACAACCTGGCCGAGGTGCTGATCTACCCGCGCTCCTTCGGCCGCGGGCACGAGCTCGACGGGCCGGAGCGCAACATCCTCGGCATGGTGCACAGCGGCGGGCCGCTCAGCCGCCTGATGATCCTGTCCAAGCCGGACCTCGAGCGCGGCTTCGCGCTCCACGGCGACCAGGAGAACGTCGGCGTCCACGAGTTCGCGCACCTGGTGGACGGCGCCGACGGCAGCATCGACGGCGTGCCGGCAGCGCTCTGCCCCCGGTGCGTCGAGCCGTGGCTCGCGCAGATGCGCCACGAGCTGCAGCGGCTGCGCGACGGCGACTCGATCCTGAACCGCTACGGGTTGACCAGCGAGGCCGAGTTCTTCGCCGTCGCCAGCGAGGCCTTCTTCGACGCGCCCGAGCGCCTCGCCGCGCGCCACCCGGAGCTCTACGGGCTGCTCGAGCGGATCTTCAACCAGGATCTACGCGGCCGCTGGAAGGCGGCGCTACGTGACGCGGTGTGGCCGAGGCGGAGAGCGCCCGGGCGCAACGCGCCGTGCCCGTGCGGCAGCGGCGCGAAGCGCGAGCGGTGTTGCGGCGGAGCCTAGACGGGGGTGCGCGATTCGCGCACACCCCGTCTTCGGTCTTCCCGCGGGCGAAGCCGCTCGTGGTGGTCGGGATTCGTGACCGTCCGTTCAGGTCTCGCAGGTGCCCCATTCGGTGGTCGAGCTGCAGGTCAGCCCGCCATCACACGCCATCAACGCCGGGTGGCATGGACCACCGGTGGTGCTGTGACGACAGATGTTGCCCGTGCAGGTCCCGAAGCCGTTCTCCTCCGACGCGCAATTGATGAGCAGCGGCACCTTCACCGAGCTCAGGTCGGCGCAGTCGACGACCAGGCGGTTGCCACCACCGCAGACCGGCACGAACTCCTGCGCCGGCGTGCACTGGGTCTGCCCGGTGACGCAGCCCTCGGCGACGTCACACCCTGCGGTCAACGACGGCGTTCCGGAACCACAGCCCCACACGAAGGCGCCTCCTTGCTGGGTTAGGAAGAAACACGGGTTGCCGATCGCGGCCAGGCAATCGGCCTCCCAGGTGCCGCCGTAGTCGTAGCACACCGCAGCCGGCACCGAGCCATCGCCCATCAAGTCCGCACAGTCGTACAAATCCCCGGCGTAGGCATTGTCCTCGCAGACCTGGACGACGGCCCCGTTGCAGACATAGTGCTCGCCGGTGCCGGTCCCCGAACAAACGTCCGCGGCGGCGCACTCGGCGACCGTGGTCGACACCGTGGTGCAGACCTCCGGCGAGACGCAGGTGTCACTGGTGGTCCAGTCGGTGCCGTTGCAGGTCTGCACGGTGGTGCCGTTGCAGCGCTGGTTGCCGGTCTCGCCGGCGGTGCAGGTGGTGCTGAGCGGCGTCTGGCAGGCGGCGGTGGTCTGCGAGGTCTCGACGCAAACCTGCTGCGTCGTGGTGCAGTTCGCGGTCGAGCCCCAGGTGCTGCCGTTGCAGGTCTGCAGCGAGGTGTTGACGCAGCGGGTGTTGCCGTTCTCGGCCGAGGTGCAGGTGGCCGGCTGCGCCGGCGGCGTGTAGGGGGGCGGATCCTCCTCACCGCTGCAGGCGGTGAGACCGACGGCGAGCAGCACGAGACCAAACAGCTTCTTCATCACAACCTCCGGGCGGCGGCGCCGCCATCTTGTTCCCCTGGGCGGCGATACCCTACCCCGCTGGCGCGTCGCTGTCACGTGCGAAGGGCTTCCCCGGCGCGCGGATTCGGGTAGAGTGCGCGGCGACGTGGAGTAGCGCCGTGATCCAAGTTCCAGCCGCCAGCGCCCGCCCCCCCGGTGACCTGAACCCGCGCACCGATCCGCCGCTCGACTTCCCCGACCGCGAGCTCGAGGAGATGACGCCGGGCGACTACCAGACGCTAGGCTTTATGTGCGGACTCGAGGTCCACCAGCAGCTGGCCACCGCCGGCAAGCTCTTCTGCCGCTGCCCGGCCGGCCGGCGGGTCGGGACCTACGACGCCGAGGTGCTGCGCCACATGCGCCCGACGCTCTCGGAGCTGGGCGAGTACGACGGCACCGCGCTGATGGAGTTCAAGACCAAAAAAGAGATCGTCTACCTGCTCGACCGGGGCACGGTCTGCACCTACGAGATCGACGACACCCCGCCGTTCGAGATCGATCGCGAGGCGGTGCGCGTCAGCATCGCGCTGGCCGAGCTGCTCAACCTGAACCTGGTCAGCGAGCTGCACGTGATGCGCAAGCAGTACCTGGACGGCTCGATCCCGACCGGCTTTCAGCGCACCGCGATGATTGGCCTGGGCGGCGCCATCCCGTTTCGCGAGCCGGCGCTGGGCATCGACCGCGAGCTGCACATCCGCCAGCTGTCGCTCGAGGAGGACTCCTGCCGCGAGGTCTCGAACCTCGGCCACCGCATCACCTTCCGCACCGATCGCCTCGGCACCCCGCTGACCGAGACGGTGACCGAGCCGGAGCTTTTGACCCCGTTCGAGGTCCAGGCCGGCGGGCGGCTGCTCGCCCGCGTCGCCCACGCTACCGGCCGGGTGCGCCGCGGGCCCGGCGCCGCGCGCCAGGACGTCAACGTCTCGGTCGCCGGGGGCCGGCGGGTCGAGATCAAGGGCGTCCACCACCACCGCGGCCTGCCCCGGCTGGTGCACATCGAGGCCTTCCGCCAGCTGAACCTCTTGCGCATCCGCGAGGAGCTGCTGCGCCGCGGCGTGCCGGCGGAGCTGCTCGAGCTGCCGGCGACCGGGCTGCCCTGGGAGCAGTCGCCGCTGGCGATCGACGCCGGCCAGAGCCTGCGCCAGCTCGACTTCGCGCCCATCCGCGACGCGCTCGGCCGGGGCGACTTCATCGCCGCGGTCCGGCTGCCTGGCTTCGGCGGCCTGTTGCAGCGGCGCACCCAACCGGGGGTCACCTTCGCGCGCGAGATCGCCGACCGCCTGCGGGTGATCGCCTGCCTGACCGACCGGCCGTTCCTGATCCACTCCGACGTGCCCGACTACGGCCTGAACCCGCCCGAGTGGCGGGCGCTCAAGCAGCGGCTCGGCGCGAACAAGTGGGACGCGGTGATCGTGCTCTGGGGCCCGGCCGAGGACGCCGCCACCGCGGTGCGCGAGGTCTTCCTGCGCGCCAAGGAGGCGCTGCGCGGCGTGCCGGCCGAGACGCGCCAGGCCTACAAGGACGGGACCACCGGCTTCGAGCGCATCCTGCCCGGGCCGGACCGGATGTACCCGGACACCGACACGCCGCCGCTGCCGATCCCCGACCGGTGGGTCCAGGAGCTGCGCGCCGGGCTCGCCGAGCGCCCGTGG
>JBFYZW010000344.1:0-2533 GCA_041309305.1 Deltaproteobacteria bacterium
CGAGCCGGTGGTGGCGGCTGTCGGCCATCCCGTTGAGCAGGCGGGCCATCTCGGCCACGTCGCGCCCGGCCTGGCGGATCCGATGGCTGAGCGCGTCGAGCGCCGCCGGCTGGCGCCCGGCGAGGGCCTCCTCGAGGTCGGCGATCAGCTCGAGGACCGCATCGTTGAGGACCAGGATGTCGCGGAAGCTGTCGTAGATGCGCCGGGAGCGCTCCTTGCGGCTGCCTTTGCCGCCGGCCGCGAGCCGGAGGCGCAACCAATTCCACAGCCGCGCCGGCCAGGAGGACGGGCCCGAGGAGCTCGTGGCGTGGACGTCGCTCACCGCCGTCTCCCTCGCACGCGCCCGCGGGCGAGGCAAGCCTCGCGCGCCCGCCTAGACGCGCGCAGCCTGACACGGTAACCTCTCCTGCGACGGTGAGCAGTGTGGAAACGACCGGTGACAGCCTCGGCCCGTACGTCCTGACCCGCCGGCTGGCGCAGGGTGGGATGGGCAATCTCTACGTCGGCCACCTGCAGCAGGACGCGCACCAGAGCGGCCTGGCGATCAAGGTGGTCGACGACGCCTTCGCGCAGAACCCGACCTACCTGGAGGCCTTCCGCCGCGAGTCGGAGACCGCGGCGCGCATCGACCACCCGAACGTCGTCCACGTCCTCGATCGCGGGGAGGCCGACGGGCGCCACTACCTGGTCATGGAGCTGCTGCACGGCCGCTCCCTCGCCGAGGTCTTCCTGCGCGCCCGCGCCGAGAACAAGTGGCCGCCGGCCGATCTGGCCGTTTGGATCGTCGCCCGCGCCGCCACCGGCCTGGCCAGCGTCCACGAGACGACCGATCCGGACGGCGCGCTGCTCGGCCTCGTCCACGGCGACATCAGCCCACAGAACGTCTTCGTCACCACCGAGGGCGGGGTCAAGCTGGTCGACTTCGGCCTGGCGCACTCGGCGCTGCGGGCCACCGACGAGACCAGCCCGGCGAAGATGTACGGCAAGGTCCACTACCTGTCGCCGGAGCAGGCCAAGGGGCGCGATCTCGACCAGGCGAGCGACATCTTCTCGCTCGGCGCGACCCTGTTCGAGGCGCTGACCGCGCACAGCGCCTTCAGCGCCGCGTCCAAGTTCCTCGTCCTGATGCGCATCACCCAAGGGGACCGGGACCCGATCCGCACCTACCTGCCGGAGATCGACGCCGAGCTCGAGACGATCGTCGAGCGCTGCCTGTCCACCGACCCCGCGGCCCGCTTCCCCTCCGCCGCCGCGCTCGCCGAGGCCCTCGACACCTACCTCGCCCGCCGCGACGCCGGCATCGGCGCCAAGCAGCTGCAGGCCTACCTGAAGGACGTGTTCGGCGACACCCTCGACGCGGCCTCGCTCTCGCCGGTCGAGCGCCGGCAGACGGCGCGGACGAGCAAGCGGGTGAGCAGCGCCAAGCGGGTCGACGAGGCCGCCGCCGCGCCGGGTGCCGACGGCGAGATGAAGCCGTGGATGTGGCTGGTGGTCGGCTTGAGCTGCGGGGCGCTGGCAGGCCTGATCGTGCTGCTCTACGCCTTCGGCGTCTTCTGAGCTCGTGCTGCACGTCATCCTCTTCCAACCCGAGATCGCGCCGAACGTCGGCAACGTCGGCCGCCTGTGCGCCGTCGCCGGCGCGCGGCTGCACCTCATCCATCCGCTGGGCTTCGCGATCGACGACCGGCGGCTGCGCCGTGCCGGGATGGACTACTGGCGCGCCCTCGATCGGATCGAGTACCCGAGCTGGCAGGCGTTCGTCGACGACCCGCGCCGCCCGCGGCGGATCTGGCTCTTCTCCACCCGCGGCGGTCGGGGCCTGTGGCAGACGGCCTTCGCCGACCAGGACGGCCTGATGTTCGGCCGCGAGACCTCCGGCTGCCCCGAGTCGGTGCACGCCTGGCTCGGCCCGGAGCAGGTGGTGCGCATCCCCCAGCGCGACGGCCTGCGCTCGCTCAACCTCGCCACCGCGGTGGGCATCGCCACCTACGAGGCCTGGCGCCAGCTCGAGCGCGGTCAGTAAAGGAAGAGCAACGCGAGGAGCGCGCCGGCAGCGGCGGCAGCGACCGCGACGGCAACCAGCGGTCGCTGGATGTCGCGCGCCGCGGCGCGCTGCTGGCTGCTGAAGACGTAGCCGCACTTCGGACAGACGCGGGCCGCGTCGGGGACGACGACGCCGCAGTTCGCACAGGCCATCGCAGCCATGCACACCTCCATCCGATCAACGCTCGTCGTCGCTCGGCCCCGCGTCGACGCCCGGTGCGTCGAGCGCCGCCGCCCGGTCGCCAAGCTCGGCGTCACGCTCGCGCGCGCGCCGGAGCGCCTCGGCGAACCCGCTGCCGTCGCCGCCACCGTCGGCGGTGATCGGCGTCACGCCGGGCGGGGCCGGCGGCGGCCCGAGCCCGAACGAGGCGGCCAGGGTCGCCGACTCGGCGCCGCCGCTGGGAACCTCGACGCCGACGACCTCCTCGCCGAGTTGATCGAGCTCCCAGCCCGGCGGCGGAGCGTCGGCCAGTGCCGGGTCCAGCCGTGG
>JBFYZW010000345.1:0-4303 GCA_041309305.1 Deltaproteobacteria bacterium
CGTGTGCTCTTCCGATCTGGGGAAGTCGCGGTGCCCCTTTACGGTCTCGTCGGTGACTGGGAACTGGTGCAGGTGCGCGAGCTGGCCGATGAGCCGGCCGCCGGCGGTGATCATCGCCTCGGGGGGCACGGCTGGCTCCATGCCGGCGCAGTCGGTCGAGGGGTGGAAGCAACCGACGAACGAGAGGCCGACGTTGCGCGGGTTGGCCGACGCGACGTGCGCGCCGAGGTCGAGCAACTCGCGGCCCTCCCACAGCGCGCCGTCGAGGGTGACCAGCAAATGGTAGCCGATGTCGCACCAGCCCTGGCCGTCCATGTGGTAGGCCTGGATCTGGCGCAGCTTGGCCGCGTAGTCGCCGGCCTCGCCCGGCGAGGTGGCGGTGTGGTGCACCGTCAGCATCCGTTTGTCCGCGTCGGTGCTGGCGCAGCGCGGCGGCCGGGCGCCCCAGACGGCGCGCGGCTGCACGCCCCAGGCGGCGAGGTTGTCGAGCAGCCCGTGCTCGGCCGGGCGAACGAGAGCGGCGTCGTCGCCGGGCGCGAGCGCCGGCGGCGCGACCACCGCCGACCAGACGAGCTCCCGGACGAGCGGTGCACCGGCGGCCGGGAGGCGGAGCTCGATCGTCGGCCAGGGCTCGTCCAGGTCGGCGGCGAGGACCGCGAGCGGTCCCTCGCGCCAGAGGAGCCACAGCGGCGTCCACGCCGACGCGGCGGCGTCGGTCGCGCCGCGGGCCTCGAGGGGCGGCAGCGGGGCGTCGACCTCGATCGACGTCAGCATCGCCGCGACCCGCGCGGCGCCGTCGGCCGCGAGCCGGGGGCTCTGCCAGTGGTCACCCTCGCGAGCGAACACCTGCGTCAAGGTCGCGGCGGTGACCCGGCGCTCGGCCTCCGCCGTTCCCGCGGGCGCGTCGCCGCAGGCGGGAACGAACGCGAGGATGACCAGCAACCGGATCGTGGTGCACACCGTCTTCGTCACCCGCAGACGATACCAGGCCGAGCGGGCGGTCTCCAGGGCGGCGGGCGACGGAGCGCGTTGCGACCCGCCCGCGGACGTGGGAGGCTCGCGGCCGATGGAGGCGAGCTTCGGCCGGCGGCTCTGGGCGGTGCTGTTCACCGGCATTCCGTTCGCCGTGTTCAAGCTCGGCGGCGGGCTGGCTGCGGCTCAGGACATCGCGCCGGCGCTCGGCGTCGCGATCGTCGTCTGGGCGGGGATCGACGTGCTGCTCAACGGCCTGGCGCTGGTCTGGCCGCGGCGGTTCGCCTTCTGCCTCTTGGCCAACCTCGGGCGGCTCATCGACCGACGCGGGGGGGGCGGGCACGAGCAGTTCTGGCTGGCGGTCGACACGCTGCTCGCCTTTGCCATCGTCGCGTCGATGATCTGGTTCGGGCGCACCGCGACGTTGCCGGGCGAGGTGATCGCTGCCTGGGAGCTGGCGGTGATCGCCAGCGTGCTCGGCGTCGGCGTCCAGCGCGTCTGGGACTCGTACCGCCAGCGCCGCGCCTAACAGACGGTCACGATTCCCGATCACCAAAGCGCGGCCTCGCACGAAAAAGAACCGCAAACTGGGGTGCGCGAATCGCGCACCCCAGTTTGGCACTCAATCCTGAAGCCGCGGGCTCTCGTCGGTGATCGTGCCCGGGATCGTCGCCATCTGCAGCGCGCGGACCTCGACCGCGGGGCTCATCCCCGGCGGGCGCTTGCCGTGACGCTCGGTCAGGAAGCTGGCCAGGCCGTTCTGGCGGAGCAGCGCGAAGAGCTGCATCGCGCGCGCGTCGTGCCCCGCGCCGCGCAGCGTGTAGAGGTAGAGCGTGTCCTCGAGCCACCAGCCGACCCGTGAGGTGTCGGCGCCGAGGTAGAGGCGGAAGTCGTTGACCGTCTCGCCGCGCAGCTCGACGAGGCCCTTGTCGGCGCTGCCGAGCCCGAGCACCGCTCGCACCGAGTCGGGGCCCGCCTGGCGGGGTTGAGCGTCGGCGGTGGGCGCGACGCCGACCAGCAACGCGATCACGAACAGCCGGGTGAGCTGGCGCTGAGTCATCCTTCACCTCTCGGCCGGCATCATAGTGCAGCCGCCGCGGCGACGGGAGAGGGGGGTGTGGACAGGCGCGCCGATCGCCGTTACGTTCACCGGTGAGCGAGAGGGTCGCCGTCATGGTCATCGAGCAGCCCCACAACCTCGGTTTGCGCGCCGCCCGCGAGCGGGTGGAGGGGCTGATGCCCAAGCTGCGCGACCGCTACGGCCTCGACCTGAGCTGGCGCGGCGATGTCGCCAGCTTCACCGGCAAGGGCTTCACCGGCACCCTGACGGTCGGCGAGGCCCGGGTGACGATCGAGCTCAGGCTGGGGCTGCTCGCCCGCCCGTTCGCCGGCAAGATCCAGGCCGCGATGCAGGAGCAGATGGCCAAGGTGCTCGTCTGAGCCCGCCCCGGTCGCGACGCGCGTTGCCGGCGTCTCCTCGCCTGCGCTAGGGTGTGCAGATGATCGCGCCGTTGGCTCTGGTCTGCTTGTTCGTCGTCGCCGAGGAGTGGGAGGTGCCGCCGGATCAACCGCTGGTGATGCACGCGGCGGCGCTCGATCGCGAGCTCGACGGGGCGATCGACGCGGCGCTCGAGCTGCTACGCGCCGCGCAGCAGTTGGCGCCGGCCGAGCCGATCATCGCCTTCGACCTGGCGCGCGTGGCGCTCGAGAACGACAGCCCGCGCTTCGACGCCGACGTGGCGCCCTTCCTCGCCCTCGTGCCGGAGAGCGACGACGCGCGGCTGTTGCGCGCCTACATCCTCACCCGGCAGGGGTTGCGCCAGGCGGCGCGCGAGCAGCTGGCCTCCTTCTCCGGCTCGTTCGCCGATCCGACCGAGCTTTTGCGCCTGCGCGACCTGGTCGCCGGCGAAGGCGCGGCGGCGCCGGCGCGGCTCGTCGCCGGCAGCCTGCGCGTCGGCCTCGAGGGGGACAGCAACGTCACGGTCGTGCCCGACTCGCCGCAGCGCGAGGAGGGGATCCGCCTGGCGATGCAGGGGCAGCTCGCGGTCGTCCCGCTGCGCGCGCCGACCGAGCTGACATTACAGGCGGTGTTGCGCTACGGGCCGCACCTCGGCAACCGCGAGGTGCTCTCCACCTTCGACGTCGCCTCGGCGACGGCGCTGGTGCGCGCGCGCCGCGGGCTGGGGGCCACCCGCCTGACCGCGCAGCTGTCCGGCAACGAGGTGGTGATCGACACCTTCGCCCAGCAGTTCATGCGCGATCTGTTCGGCGACCTCGAGCTGCGCTGGTCGGCCGGGGCGCTCGAGCTCGGGCTGTTCGGTCGGGGCGGCTACCGCGACTTCTCCGCCTTCAACCTCGAGCGCGACCCGGACGATCGCGATGGGGCGCGCTACTCCGCCGGCGCGCTGGTCGACGGCAGCGCTGGCCGCTGGGGGTTCGGCGCCCAGGCGTCGTTCGAAGCGGCACACACCGACGGCCGTCGCCAGCGCGAGCTCGGCGCCGAGCTCGGCCTGTACGGGCGCTGGTCGACCTGGCCCTGGCAGCTGCGCCTGACGGTGAACCACGCGCTGCGCGTCTTCGGCCAGAGCCGGGACGATGGGACGATGCGCGTGGACAACCGGCTGACCAGTTCGCTAGGCTGCAGCCGCATGGTGCACCAGCGCCTCGGGGTCTTCGCGGCGGTGACCTGGGTGCGGAACTTCTCGACCCTGGCCCTCGACTACGACCGGGTCCTCGGGCAGCTGGGGGTGGTGAGCCAATGGTGAGCATCGCGGCGGCGTGTCTGGTGGTGGCGATGGCGGCGACGAGCGACGAGCCGGGCGGCGAGCCGATCGGCCGGGTCGTCGCGCTCAGCGGCGAGGTCTTCGTGACCCCGGTCGGCGGCGCGCGGGCGCCGGCGGTGCGGGGGGTCTATCTCCGCGAAGGGGACCTCATCGAGACCGGCGCCGGCAAGGTGCGGCTGTTGATGACCGACAAGAGCGTCTTGTCGCTCACCGCCGACAGCCGGCTGCAGCTGACCACCTACCGCGTGCGCCCGGCCGAGAAGCGGCGCAACGCGCGCCTGACCGTGCTCGCCGGTCGGTTGTGGGCGCTGGTCAGCCAGGCGGTCCACCCCGAGGCGCGCTACGAGGTGGAGAGCGGCAACGCCGTCGCCGGCGTGCGCGGCACCGAGCTGGTGGTCGACGCCGACCCGAGCGGCGGCGCCGCGGTCACGGTGCTGGCCGGGGTCGTCGAGCTCGCCTCACCGGCGGCGCAGGAGACCCTCGGCGCGCGCGAGCTGGGTCGCGTCGCCGAGGCCGGCGCGATCGCCATCGCGTCGGCCAGCGAGGCC
>JBFYZW010000346.1:0-6747 GCA_041309305.1 Deltaproteobacteria bacterium
AGTGTGCTCTTCCGATCTGCGCTCTCTTCGGGGCGGCCGGCTCCGCGGCGCGCGGGGCTTCGGGCTCGGGCTCGGCTGCCGGCTCGGGCTCGGCCTCGCGCTCCGGTTCGGGGCCTGGCTCTGGCTGCGGCGCGGGGGGCTCCCGGGGGGCGGCGCGATCGCCGTCGTCGGCGCGGGAGGTGACGCTGGGCAGCAGGTCTTCCTGGGGTCGGGTGCTGACGTCGAAGATCAGGCCCTCGAAGTAGAGCTTCGAGATGATGTTCATCGCCTCGAGGTCGCCGAAGTCCGACTCCTCGATCACCTGGATCAACGTGTTCTTGCCGTTGAACAGCCGGAGGATGCTGTTGACCTCGTCCGGGATCTCGGCCAGCCGGTCGGCCAGCTCGGCGTGATCGACGCCGAAGCGGGTGTCGAGGGCGGGCAGCTGCTCGAGCATCCGGCCCCACTCGTCGACCCGGCGCATCCCCTCCATCAGGAGCCCCTGGCTCGACAGCTCGATCACGTCGGGCCGGTCCACCGGGCCGAACTGGATCTCGAAGCTCCCCTCGTTCCAGACCATCATCCGGTAGACGGCGCGCTCGGCGGTCAGCCGGCCGAGCTCGGCGTCGATCACCTTGCCGTTGCGGAAGAAGACCCGGCCGCCCTGGCCGGTCTTGCCCTCGATGGCGATCGTGCCGGTCTTGCGGCCGATCTCGATCGTCTGGATCAGGTCGACGACCCCCATGTCGCCGAGGTCCCCGGCGAACTTGGCGCGCGGGTCGCGGCGCTCGAGCGACTCCTTGTCGCGCTTCTCGAGCAGGATCGAGATGCGGGTGACGATCTCCTTGATGTAGATCGGTTTGGTCAGGTAGTCGTCGACCCCCAGCTCGAGCCCCTTGATCTTCGAGTCGATCGACTTCTCCGAGGTCAGGAAGATGAAGGGGATCAGGTTGTGCTGCGGGTCCTGCTTCAGTTGGCGGCAGAACTCGAAGCCGTCCATCTCGGGCATCTGGGTGACCGAGATGATCAGGTCTGGCGCCGAGATCTTCACCTTCTCGAGCGCGTCGCCGCCGTTGACCGCGGTGGTGACCGAGAAGCCCGCCTTGCGCAGCGAGACCTCCATCACCCGCAGGCTCTTGGCGTCGCTATCGACGAGGAGGAGGTTTCTCTTGGCCATGGCCGATGTATCGCCGCGCTGTGGAGCGGGCACCGCGCAGCTCAACCAACTCTGGCAGTCTCGCCGACGCCGGGCCGGAGTGTCAAGCAAGGTCACGAAAACGGGGGTGTTGTGCGCCGATCGGGCCCGTGCTAGGCACAGGGCGCCTCGGCGTGTGCCGAGTGTTGTCTTGGCTGCTCTGCCCGCCTCGGCGGGCCGAGCCGGAACGAAGCAGTTCAACCCCATGGAGGAGGAATCGATGGTACGCATGTCCAGACTGCTCAAGGGCCTCACGGCCGCAGCCACGCTGGCGTTGTGGCTCGGGCTGCCGCAGCCGGCCGCCGCGATGACCAGCATCGAGGGGACCCTGATCGGCGACCAGGGCTACTACTGGACCACGCCGGCCGAGGTGTGGATCTTCCCGCACCGTCTCGGCAACATCGACAACCGCTTCATGCTGCAGTGGGACGGCGCACCCTCTCCGGGCCTGCCGGGCAGCGGCGTCTACCTCTACAACCTCGACGGCGCGCTGACCTCGAGCGGCGTGACCAGCTCGGTGCAGGGCGCCCCGGGCGGCGGCTTCGTCCTCGAGCTGATGGACGGGCTCAACCTCGGCCTCTGGCTCGCCGGCTACGCCCCCGGCCACGGCGCCTTCGTCAGCCGCGGCGTCGCCGCCACCGGCTGGAACGCCTACGGCGACGCCATCGGTGACATGGCCAGCATCAACCTCTTCCCGCTCGCCTCGGCGCTCGAGGCCGGCCGCAAGGTCGACCTGTTCGCCTCTTACTGGCTCCCCGAGCTCGACATCGAGGCCGGGTTGCGCCTCTGGTGGGGCTCGGCCGGCATCTCGGGCCTGCCCGACGAGTCGACTGGACCCATCGACATCGACAAGGACTCCGATCCGGCGACCTCGTTCGATCCAGCGCAGAACGGCGTCGACGCCCCGGGCGACAAGCTCGCGGTCTCGGAGAGCAGCTACGGCTTGCACGACCTTGGCTTCGGCCTGGGCGCTGGGTGGAGCGGCATCGACGGGCTGCGCGCCGACCTCGGCTTCAACATCAACCTGCTGGGCGTCGGCTGGGAGCCGAACGGCATCGGCAACTACGTCGACATCGGCGGCTCCGGCTTCGGCGTGAACCTGCGCTCGCACTACGACCTGTCCGACCAGTGGACCGTGGGCGGCTTTGTCCGCTTCCACACCGCGTCGATGGGCCTCGAGCCGAAGCTGCAGCGGGATGGCGGTAACCTCATCCCGTTGTTCACGCCGCCGACCGCGGACGAACTGAACAACCTGCCGGATCCGACCGGCACTCCGCCAATTCAGGTCGATCCGGCCTCCACCAGCACCGAGCCGTTCCCGTCGGCCGGCATCAAGTACGAAGAGGGCTCGAGCCAGCTGCAGCTCGCCGCGCTGGTCAAGTTCACCCCGAACTCGCGGGCCAAGCTGTACAGCGCCTTCGGCTTCCGCCGCGACGCGTTCACCAGCAAGACCAGCATCGGTAGCACCTGGTACGCCGAGACCTCCACCAGCTGGATGGCGCTGCCGTTCATCCACATCGGCGCCGAGGGCAAGGTGTTCGACTGGATGGACCTGTTCCTGGGCGCGAGCAAGCAGTTCCGCGGGCAGGCGCAGACCACCACCTCGTTCGACAACCGCATCCCAGACAACACCAACTACCCAGGTGCGACCGTTGGCACCCCGGTGACCCCGGGCCGAGAGGACAACACCAACCGGAACCGCCGCGAGCAGAAGACCGAGCTGAGCCAGGACACGCCGTTCACCAGCACCACGTCGCTGATGGTCGGCACGCGGTTGCACTACAAGGCGTTCCAGCTCATCGCCCACCTGAACCCGGACTGGCTGCTGACCGGCACCTACATGCTCTCGGGCACCGCGAACGACATGTTCGCGTGGCTCGCGGTCATCTACGACTGGGACTACGACGCCGACGTCGAGACCGGCAACGGCACCCAGAAGTTCGTCGCCTCGCCGCACAAGGCGGAGGGCGGCGCCTACGAGCCGGTGCGCGAGCGCGCCCGGGACTCCGGCTCCGAGGTCGCCCCGGCCCCGGCCCCGGCCCCCGAGCCGGCTCCGGCCCCGGACTACGAGGAGTTCGATAGCTGAGCTAGGCGCGCAAGCGTCAACGAGAAGGGCGCCATCCCCCGCGTGGGGGGTGGCGCCCTTTTTCGTGGCCCGCGATCGTCGGTCAGCGCCGGAGGACCTCGCCGTTCTGCGACACCGCGAACATGTCGCAGACGTTCGGTCCGTGCAGGTCGTTCAGCGCGCCGGTGGCGGAGGTGGGCTGCGTGACCCAGGACCAGCTGTTGATGAAGTATCGGTACAGATACACATTCGTGTTGCCGCCGACGACCATCGCACTCGGGGAGCCCAACGGGAACCATTGTTGCGCCTTGGGCGCCACCGGCGGCGCGGGGGAGACCTCGGACCAGGTGCCGGCCGACAGGTCGTATCGTGCGATGCCGTTCCCGGTGCTGTTCTCGAAGGCGACATAAAGGCGGTCCGGACTGGTCATGAACTGCGGCACGAACTGGATGTCGTTCGGCTTGCCGTAGGGGAAGGCGAGGTTGGTCCAGGTGCCGTTGTTCGGATAATCCAATTGCGTGTATGAGTAGACCGTCCCATCAAAGGGCGGCGTAGCTGGGGAGTAACCCCCAGTGTACAGGGTCTGACCATTCCCGGTCGCCGCAGTCATGATCACATCTTGGCTTGTGCTCGTGTCTCGGCGGGGGGTGCAATCGGGGCAGATGTACGTGGTCGCAGTCGGGATCGCGTAGTAGTACACTCGCGCGATTGAGGCCTCTCGCGCCGGCACCCACGCGCGGGATGTGTTTTCCATCCAAACGGCGGCGTAATGCACGTCCCCGTTGCCGTGGTTGTCCCAAACCCAGCTGCCCGTGCTGGCGCGCGTCCAGATGTCATCATCGGCACTGATAATTGCGTATGTGTCGATCGTACCGTGCACGTCGATCAACGGCACCGGGTAGGTCAAACCTGTCGGAATCAGCGCCGACTCGCTCCAGTTGCTGCCGTCGTACTCGACCACCGCTCCGTTGAGACCGACTGCGATGACCGAACTGCCGGACGTCACCCAGATGGCGAGCAGGTTGTTCGGCGAATCATACTGCACGCTCCACCCCCACCGGCAGACGTCGCTGCAGCAGTCGTTGGTGCGGCACTCGCTGCCGGCGGAGCAGGCGGCGCCGGGGACCTTGTCGTAGCAGGCGGCGGCGCCGTTGCAGGTCAGGTGGGTGCGGGTGGCGAGGCACTCGTTGTCCGGGTCGGCGTGATCGACGATGTCGGCGCAGGTGCCGGCGGCGGCCTCGGTCTGGTTGCCGTGGCAGGCGCGGCAGGTGCCGGTGCACTCGACGTTGCAACAGACGAGGTCACGGTCGTCGCAGACGCCGGTGGCACACTCGAAGTCGTTGGCGCAGGCGGTGCCCTGCGGGGTGTCGTGGCAGGCGCCGGCCCCGTCGCAAGCGATGACGCCGCTGCACTCGTTCTCCGGGTCTTTGCCGTTCGTCGCCGGCCAGCACTCGCCGTTCGGGTGGCCGGTGTCGGAGGAGTTGCACGAGGTGCACGGGCCGGCGCAGGCGCCGTCGCAGCAGGTGCCGCCCCGGCAGACGCCGGAGAGGCAGGTGCCACCGCTCGAGCACGGCACCGCGGTCGACGGGCGGCAGACGCCGCCGGCGTCGCAGCTGCACGGTGCCGTGGGGCACTCGCCGCCGGTGGTTGCCGCACCGCAGGTGTCCGGGTCGTCGAGGCCGGTGACCGACCCGCAGGCGCCGGTCGCGTCGCAGCGCTGGCAGGGTTGGTCGCACTCCGACGCGCAGCAGGAGCCGTCGACGCACAGCCCGTTGGCGCACTGGTAGCCGGCGTCGCAGGCATCGCCGGTGGTCTTGCCCCAGCAGGCTCCTTCGCCGTTGCAGGCCAGCGGGCCGGCGCACTCCTCCTGGTCGTCGGTGCCGTCGGGCAGCGGCGTGCACAGTCCGTCGGTGCCGCCGCTCAGCGCCGCGCTGCAGGCGCGGCACGGGCCGGCGCAGGCGTCGTCGCAGCAGACGCCGTCGACGCACAGACCGGAGGTGCACTGGTGGGCGGCGTCGCAGGCGTCGCCCAGGCCGAGCGCCCAGCAGGCGCCGGTGCCGTCGCAGGCGACGACGCCGTCACACTCGTTGGCCGGGTCGGTGCCGGCGATGATGCTCGCGCAGTCGCCGTCGGTGCCGCGGGTCTCGGTGGCGCGGCAGCTCACGCAGGTCCCGTCGCAGGCACTCGCGCAGCAGAGCCCCTCGCGGCAGAAGCCGCTCAGGCAGGCGCCGTCGTTGTCGACGCACGGCTCGCCGACGCCGAGCTGGCGGACGCAGACCTCGTCCTGGCAGAAGTAGCCGTCGACGCACTCGTCTCCGGAGCGCGAGCAGGTGACCGCGTAGGTGCGGCAGGTGCGCTCCAGGCAGGCCTCGTTGGCGTTGCAGTCGGTGTGCCTCTCGCAGACGCGGAAGCACTGCGCGTCGACGCAGATCTCGCCCGACTCGCAGTAGCCCTCGCCGCACGGTAAGCGCGGGTCGGGCGGGGTGAACGAGAAACAGCTCGCGGCGAGCAGCGCCACCCCGATGAGCGCACCCAAAGCCAGCATTCGGCGCATCGATCTCCTCCCTGTGGTCGAGCTCGGAGCCCCCAGGCGACGAAGGTATCCGGAGCGGCGCCGGCGAACAACCGAGGCCGAACGCCGCCGAGCGGGGCGTCCGGCCGGCGGCGGCCTCACCAACGGTTGCCCCACTGCGGCACATACGCCGGCACCAAAAGGCCGTGCCGACGCCAGCCGACGCGCAGCAGCCAGCTGTGGGCCGCCGCCACCGCCGGCGGCCCCGGCTCGACGCGACGCCTCGGCGCCTGCACGCGCCAGCCGTCGAACGTCGACGCGCTCGAGAACGGGTCGAAGGTGAGCTCGCGTAGGCCCGCGCCTTTGCCGAAGCGATGCCGTTGCTGGTTGTTGAGGACGTAGGCGATGGCGTTGCGCACCTCGCGCGGCGTGGTCAGCGCCCGGGCGAAGTAGCGGTCGGCGAACACTCGGCCGCATCGGCCGAGTGCCTTGTTGAGGCTTCGCGCCATCCGGATGACCAACCCCTGCATCCCGCGTGAGAGCGCCGCCCGATCCTTGGCCTCGACGATCAGATGAAGATGGGTCGCGAGCACTGAGTAGTGACACACCCGGAACCCCTGCCGTTCGCAACCAGCCACCAGCGCCGCGCGGATGGCGGCGTGGCAGCGCCGCGTGCGCAGCGAGCCGAGGCCGCGGATGACCTTGAGCGAGACGTGCAGCGGGTGCTTGGCCGAGAAGACCGGCCGCGGCCCGTGGCGCACGCCGGATTTGGGTGACCGCTTGCGGCCGGCCCCGGCCCTCCGGCCGCCCCATGTGCCGCGGCGAGGGGCGAAGGCGATCTCGAGCTGTGGCGGGGTGCGACGCATGTTTTGATTCAGGCAGTAAACTACACCGGTCTGACAATCCTGCCCGCCGCACAGGGGGTCCGGATTAGAGAGATAGGTAACACCCGGTGCCGAAGTGATAGGTGAGCGGGTGGCAGATCGTTCCAGAGAC
>JBFYZW010000347.1:0-2527 GCA_041309305.1 Deltaproteobacteria bacterium
GGGCCGGCGAGCACGTCGGTGGGCTCGACCACCGCGTAGCGCTCCGCCGCGCTCAGGCGCGCCGCCAGCGTCTTACCCAGCTCGGTCAACAGCGCCGGGGCCTGGACGTCGCCGAAGGTCCAGACCAGCGCGCGCGGGCGCTCGACCGGCGTCTGTGCCCGGCCGGCGCGCGGCACGAGGGCAGTGAGCAAGGCCAGCGTCGCGAGCAATCGGGGCAGCGTGAGCATGACGTCTCCTCGGAATCGAGCCCGAGCATTACCGCGCGCGCGGAGTGATGAGAAGAGGGAAACACGTCCGCTCACGGGGCGAGGAACGCCTCGCTGACCCGCCCGGCGACGGTGGCGAAGGCGGCGGCGCCGGCGCGCCAGAGCAGCTCCTGCTCGGCGCGGCTCTGGCTCAGGTCGGTGGCGACGCGGCTCGCCGCGGCGCCGAGCGCCTGGTCGGGGATGCTGGCGAAGCCGAGGTAGTAGAGCTCGATGCCGTGCGCCGCCGCCAGGCGCTCGCCGAGCGTCTTGTAGCCGAGCCGCTGCGCTGCCTTGAGCAGGTAGATCGCCCGGCCGGCGGCGACCGCCGCGACCCGGCCGCTCGGCGAGGCGGAGAAGTCGGCCTCGTCGTCGCCGCGGTAGGCGTCGACGACGATGAGGATCTTGCGCCGCACACCCGGCTCGCGCAGGCCGACCTGACGCAAGATCTCGAGCGCGGTGATGATCCCCTGGTTGTCGGCGACGCCGCCGTCGGTCAGGTGTAGCCGGTTCGCCGTGTCCGCGTGGCCGGTGGCGAGCACCGTCTCGGGGATGACGCCCGGCAGGCTGGCGCTGGCCTTCAGCGCCACCGACCAGGGCAGCGCATACGGGTCGTGCAGCGTGCGGTCGGCGCAGCGGTGCACGTAGCCGGTGACGAAGGCGCGCGCCAGCACGCCCGGGGTCAACGGCACCCGCACACCGCTCTCGGCGCTGGTGGCGTTGGCCACCCACTGGGGCAAGAGCTGCTCGGCGGCCACCGGCAGGGCGACCGGGCGGAAGAGATCACCGAGCACCAGCGTGCGGCCGCGGGCCGCCGCGGTCGGGCTCGCCGCGGCGAGCAGCCGGTCGTGCAGTAGCTGCTCGAAGCCATGGCCGCGATCGCGCGCGACGGTGACCGTCTTGCAGCCCGGCGCGGTGAGCATCCGCCCGTAGCCGGTGCGCAGCGCCTCGCCGAGCGGCGTCTCGGGCGCAACCCGCGCGGCGAAGCTGAACACCGGGCGCGGCGTCGCGGCCTGGTGCAGGTGCTCGAAGCGCGCGCCGAGGAAGGCGGCGGCGGCGAAGCCGCCCCCGGAGGCGGTGGAGAGGTAGTCGGTCTCGAGCAGCAGGTTGCTGGCCAACGTCGGCTGCTGCTCCATCGCCAGCATCACGCCGACGGCGAAGTTCGCCGCGCGCATGCCGCCGCCCGAGAGCGCCAGCGCCAGCGCCACCTCCGGCGCCTGCTCCGGCCGCAGCGCCGGGCTGTGGTCCTCGGCGACGTCGAGCTCGAGGTCGACCACCGGTGCCGCGGCGCCAACCAGCAACGCGGCCGCGAGCGGCCAGGCCGAGCCCAGCGTCCAGCAGCCGATCATCGACCTCTCCGGCCGCAGGCGACCACGAGCGCCACGCGCGCCCGCCGGCAACGGCCAGGCAGCGACCCAACCCTGACAACCATGACCATCCTCGCCATATAAAGGAGGCGCCGGCCAACTCTACCCGCAATCCCCGAGCGCTTCCAGCCGAGGTTTGGCGCAATTGGCCGGACCACAATAAACTTAGAATATGACCTAATTAGATTGACATTCCGGGCTTCGGGTGGCTAACTGGTCCGACCAGTTATGCGAGGCGCGAGCGTCAAGACGGGTGAGCGGCGGACCCTGGCCGACCAGATCGCCGACCGGCTCAAGGAGTTGATCCTCGGCGGGACCCTCCGCCCCGGCGAGGCCTTGCCCTCCGAGCGCTCGCTCGCCGAGCAGTACGCGGTCAACCGCTCGAGCGTGCGCGAGGCGCTGCGCCGCCTCGAGGCCTGGGGTCTGGTCGAGATCCGTCACGGCGGCGCCACCCGCGTGCGCGACCTGCTCGTCTCCGCCGGCGTCTCGCTGCTCCCGCACCTGTTCGCGGTCGGGCGCGAGCTCCAGCCGGCGATGCTGCGCGACCTGCACGAGCTGCGCGGCATGCTGCTCGGCTGGTGCGCCGAGCAGGCCGCCGGCTGCGCCGACGCCGCCTCGGTGGCGCGGCTCACCGAGCTGTCGCTGCGGCTCGAGGCCAAGGGGGCCACGCCCGAGGAGCTGCAGGAGCTCGACTACGCCTTCTTCGAGGAGCTGGTGCGCATCACCGGCAACCAGCTCCTCACCCTGTTCGCCGGCGTCGTGCGCGACTTCTACCTCGGCGAGCGGCGCCAGTTCATCGCCCTCTACCAGGGCGACGTCTTCGACGCCGCGCTGCACCGCCGCGCCGTCGACGCGATCCGCCGCCGCGATCGCGACGCCGCGCGCCAGGCGATGCGCGCCCACGCCGACCGGGCGCTC
>JBFYZW010000348.1:0-10629 GCA_041309305.1 Deltaproteobacteria bacterium
CTGTGGGCCGAGGCGCTGCCCGCGTGGCGCGCCGCGGCGGCCGCGGCCCGCGACCTCGACGACGGCCTGCTCTCGGCCGCCGAGGTCTTCGACGGCAACCTCGAGACGCTGGCCGACTACACGGGCACCTTCGACTCGATGCTCAACTTCGCGTTCAAGTACCAGGTGGTCGACGACGTCTTCGTGCGCGGCGGCGCGACCACGCTGCTCGAGCAGCACCACCGCAACAAGGAGACGGCCTTCAGCGGTGACGCGCACGCCAACGGACCGGCGGCGCCGCCGGCGCGGCTGCTCTTCAACTTCCTCGACAACCACGACGTGCCGCGCTTCTTGAACCTCGCCCCGAGCCGGCCGGCGCTGCACGCCGCCCTCGCCTACCTCTTGACCACCGACGGCGTTCCGGCCCTCTACTACGGCACCGAGCAGGAGCTGTCCGGGGGCATCGACCCGGACAACCGCGAGGACCTGTGGCCGACCGCCTACGCGCAGACCGGCGAGACCTTCACCTGGATCGCCCGCCTGACCGCCTTGCGCCACGCGCACGAGGCGCTGCGCCGCGGCGAGACCCGCTTCGTCTACGTCACCGCGCACGTCGGCGCTGAGACCGACGCCGGCATCGCCGCCTTCGAGCGGGTCACGGCCAATGAGCGCCTGCTGGTGGTCATCAACACCTCGGCGACCGAGAGCAGCGAGACGCGCGACCAGGCGCGGACGATGCAGGTCGGCTTCGCGCCCGGCACGGTGCTGACGCCGCTGCTCGACAACGCCGGCCTCGCCGCCCACACCGTGGCCGGCGACGGCAGCCTCCTGGTCGCCCTGCCACCCAAGGGCGTGGCGGTCTTCGCCCCCTGAGCCGCGCGTCAGCGCCCGCGCGCCAGCAGCGGCTCGACCAGCGCGGCCGGCAGGTGCCGGATACGCAGGATGACACCGCGCCGGCCCTTGCTGTCGAGGTGCGGGTTGTTGAACTCCCAGACCGGCTGGCCGCTCCGATCGACCTCGAGCGCCTGACCGGTGTTCGAGTTGCCGAGCAGCGTGTTGCCGTTGCCGAGCCGCTGGGCCGAGCCGCGCGACTTGGAGAAGAACTCCCGGCCGGCCTTGCCCGGATACTCCCAGACGATCGCGCCGGCGAGCGGATCGATCTCGACCACCCGCGACCGCCCGCGCCGCCAGCCGTTGTCGAACACCAGCAGGTTGCCGTCGTCGAGCACGGTCGCGTCGTGCGGGCCGTCGAGCAACCCTGGGCCGAAGCTCCAGACCAACCGTTCGCCCACCGGGTCGAAGACGAACACGGCGTTCTGACGCCGCGAGGCGACCAGGACGTTGCCGAGCGCGTAGAGCGGGTGACGCGCGACCAGCTCGGCGCGGCGCATCGTCTCGACCGAGTTGGTGTGCAGCACGTCGTGCGTGCCGCGCCGCGCCGTGACCCGCTCGGGGACGAAGCCGGTCGCGCCGGCGTGGATCATCCGCCACATCGACAACTGGCGCAGGACCTGCCCGTCCGGGTCGAGGAAGGTCAGCTGGTCGTCGAGGATCGGCAGCGCGTACTCGGGCACGACGGTGTGGGTCAACGTCAAGACCAGGATCGTCCCGTCGGGCCGGAGCTCGAGGTCGTGGTGGGTGGTCAGCATCCGCTTCCAGCGCACCGCGCCGTCCCAGGCCAGCCGGGCGATGAACTCGGGCCGGCCGCTGCCGCCGGGCGGATCCATGCCGAGAACCAGGAGGTCCCCCTCCGGCGTCAGCTCGGTCGCGCGCCAGTAGCGACACGGCTGCATCCGCCAGGCGTGCACCTCGCGGCCGGCGACGTCGACCAGCCGCGCGGCGCAGCCGGTCGAGGTGCCGTAGAGGTAGTAGCCGGGCGAAAGCCCCGCGGCGCGATGGACAATCGCGCCGCTGGCGGCGGCGTCCGGGGCCTCGGCATAGTCGATGTAGCCGAGCGCGCGCAGCTCCTCGAGCTCGCCCTCGATCTCGGCCTGCTCCACCGCCCAGCCGCGATCGCGCGCCTTGCAGCCGCCCGCCGCGACGAGCGCCACGACGGAGAGCAGCGCCCGACCGCGGCGATTCACGACTCGGCGACGTCGGCCGGAGGAGGCAGCGGCTGGACCGACAGGCGCGCCGGGGGCGCGTCCGGCTCGGTCGACAGCGCGGCGCCCCCCGCGTCCGCCGTGCGGTCGGCGAAGCGGGGCGAGGCCAGCCCCTCGCGTCCGGGCTCGAAGCGCTGCACGTTGTGGGCGAAGACCTCGAGCCGCGAGACGATGTTCGGCGGATAGGGCTGACCGTCGTTCTCGAGCGCGATCACCGGGTAGCCGCGCTGCTTGGCCCAGGGCGCGTAGACCCCCTCGATCAACCGCCCGGGCAGGCAGCCGAACGGCGCGATGATCACCACGCCCGAGTAGCCGTCCTTCATCGCCGCGGCGCCGACCGCCGGCGACACCGTGGCCTCGGACTCGAGATCGGGGGCGACGAAGACCTTCGCGCCCTCGCCGATCACCGCCTCCATGTCGTGGGGCACCTCGGGCACCAGCCCGGTGCGCATCATCTGCCGGTGGATCTGCTCCTCGACCGAGCCCTTCCACCACTCCTCGACGAAGAACCAGGCCTCCTCCTTGAGCCCGCCCTGCCACATCCACTTCATCAGCCCGTCCCGCCGGCGGCGATCCTTCATCAGGAAGTGGCGGGCGAAGTCGGTGTAGTGGAACCACTCGGTGACGCCGGTGATCTTCGGGTAGATCCCCTTGTGCACCAGGAAGTCGGTGACCTCGGTGACCGAGAAGTTGTCGCGCCGGACGTAGATCTCGCCGACGATGATCGCCTTCTTCACCTGGTCGAGCGTGCGCCAGCGTGGGATCGCCTGCAGCTCGTCACACGCCTGGTCGAGCGCGCTGCGCAGCGCCTCGGGGCTGACCCCGAGCGCCTGGCGCACGCGTTGCCAGGCGCGCGTGAAGACCGCCATGCCGGCCTCGACGTCCTTGGCCAGCAGGCGGATGCCGAGCCGCGCGTCCCAGAAGTAGTCGGCGAGCACCAGGCCACGCCAGACGTCGCGCGAGAAGGTCGGCCCCATCTCCCGGTAGGAGTTCTCCGAGGCGCCGACCAGTTGGACGACGTTGTCCCAACCGAGCTCGTCGAACAGCCGGTCGTAGAAGACGTGGTACTGGCCGGTGCGGCACGGGCCGAGCGTCGAGGGGGTGAAGACGACGAAGACCTCGTCGGCCTGGTTCGGCGGGTGGTCATAGAAGAACTTGAGGATCGAGCCGAGCACCAGCAGCGCCGGGATGCACTCCTTGCCCGAGGCAACCTCGCGCGCCAACTGCGTGCTGCGCACGTCGGGCAGCGGCAGGCTGACGGTGCGGATGCCTTGCTTCTGTGACGCGGTCTGCATCGCCTCGACCGAGAGATCGCCCATTGACGGGAAGACCAACGTCACCCGCGGATCGCGGATGTCGAAGCGCTCGCCGGTGCGGTGGTCGACCAGGTCGCAGAACTCGTCCTTCGCGACAACCGAGAAGCGGCGCGCGAACGGCCGCTCCGGCGCCGGCACGACGTGGCGGCGGTAGCTCTCGACGATGTCGAGGAAGGCCTCGACCCGCGTGTCGAGCCCGGCGTCGGCGGTGTGCGAGTCGATCTCGAGCACCAGGTAGGGCTTCTGGCCCATCATCCAGCGCACGTAGTGGAGCATGAACGAGTCGGGAGCGCAGGAGAAGTTGGAGATCCAGGTCAGGTAGAGGTTCTCGACCTCCTTGACCTTGCGCACCGCCTTCATGTCCTGCTGGCCGTAGTACCAGTAGTTGTTGGGCAGGATCTCCGCGTCGGGTGAGAAGATCATGTCGAACGGGATCACCGTGACCCCCTGCGAGGTGATCTTGCGCGGGATGCCCATGTTCGCCTCGCGGGTGAAGGCGTTGTAGGGCCGGCCGAGCAGCGCGACGTAGAGGCGATCCGGGTGGGCGCGCACCTCGGCGAGCACCTTCTCGCCCAGCGCCTGGTAGGCGGCGAGGAACTCCTGGTAGGCGCGCAGGCCCCGATCGTAGGCCCGGCTTCCGTCGAGGCGGCTGAAGCCGAGCTGCACCGCCAGGTCCTCGAAGGCGCGGCGCGACGCGTCCCAGCCGGCCTTGAAGCTGACCAGCGGGCGGAGGATGCGCGCGTCGCTGAGGCCGAAGGCCTGGCGGGCGAAGAAGGGCAGCCCCTGAGTCAACGGGCAGACGCAGGCGTGCACCGGGTCCGGCTCCATCGACGGCATGTCGCGGAAGTGGGGCAGGAACAGGTAGTCGACCTTCTTGTCGATCAGATCCTGCACCGCGCCGTGGGCGATCTCGGCCGGGAAGCAGTAGTTGCTCTCCTGCTTGGCGATCCCCTCGGGGACGACCCGGTCGGAGAGCACGGTGCGCACGCCCAGGTTGTGGAAGTACCAGGCGTAGAACGGCCAGAGCGAGTGGACCGAGAAGGCGCGCGGGATGCCGACCACCGCCTCGCTGCGCGGCACCAGCGCCTCCGGATCGGGCGCGTGCTCGACGAACAGCATCTCGCTGCGCACCGCGGTGTAGTCGGTCGCCTGGTCGTCGGCGACGGCGCGCTGCTTGCGCATGTTGGTGTACAGCGAGCAGCGCCCGCCGAACGGGTAGCGCTTGGCGCCGACCTCGAGCCGGCGGATCTCGCAACGGTTCTCGCACGCCTTGCAGACGAAGCTCTGCCGATAGATGATCTCCTTGTCGACCAGCGCCTCGAGCTGCCAGCGCCCCTCGCTGAGCAGGCCGTCCTCGAGCTTGCGCTGCGCCAGGCGGGCGACGCCGAAGCAACCCATCAGCTCGGGGTCGGGCGGCACGACGATGCGCTTGCCGGTGATGTGCGCGAAGGCCAGCGGCACCGCCGGGTTCTTGGCCACGCCACCCTGCAGGACGATGTGCTCGCCGATCGCCCGGTTGCCGACCACCCGGTTCAGGTAGTTCGAGACGATCGAGAAGACCAGGCCGGCGACGATGTCGGCGCGCTCGGCCCCCTGGCTGACCGCCTTGCGGATATCGGAGTTGATGAACGCCGAGCAGTGCTCGCCGAACTTCAGCGGCCGCGTCGCCGCCAGCGCGATCGGGCCGATCTCCGCCGCGGTGCGGATGCTCAGATCACCGGCCGCCGACTCCTCGAGGAACGAGCCGGTGCCGGCCGAGCAGGCCTCGTTCATCGCGTAGTCGATCGGCACGCCGTTGTTGATGAACACGTACTTGGCGTCCTGGCCGCCGATCTCGAAGATCGTGTCGACCTCGTGGTCGAAGTAGGTCGTGCCGACGGTGTGGGCGATGATCTCGTTGTAGACCGCGCGCGTCTCGAGGAAGACGCCGAGCAGCTCGCGCGACGAGCCGGTGGTCGCGGTCATCACGATGGTCGGCGAGGAGCCGTCGAGCTGGCGGATCACCTGGCGCAGGCACTCCTTGACCGCGGCGACCGGATCGCCGTGGGTGCGGCCGTAGTGCTCGGCGACGATCTCGTTGGTCCGCCGGTTGACCAGCGCCACCTTGGTCGTCGTCGAACCGCCGTCGACGCCGAGGATGTACTCGCCGGCCGGGTCGTAAACGCCGCGCAGCGACGGGACGACGTGCACCTGGTCGCGCTGCGGATCGAGCTGCGGGTAGGTGGCGAAGGTCAGCTTGTTGCCGTCGGCGACCAGCGTCTCGCCGTCGGTGTAGCTCCCGCCACACTCGCTGGCCAGGTGCGCCGCGCCGAAGGCCTCGAAGTAGGGCGCCTGCTCGGGGACGACGAAGTCGATGCCCGGCCAGGCCTCGGTGAGAAAGCCGACCAGGTAGCGGTTCTGGGTCACGCCGCCGATCAGCACCACCTGCCCTGCCGCGACCTTGGCCTTGGTCAGAAACTCGCTCACCTTGTCCGCCATCACCCGGGTGAGCGACAGCGCGATGTCCCCCTTGGTCGCCTCCCCTTTGTTCAGCCGGTGGGTGCAGTCGGATTTCATGAACACCGAGCAGCGGGCGGAGAGCTTGTGCACCGTCGCGCCGGCCGCGACCCGATCGAGGTCGGCGAGGCCGAGATCCATCCGGCCGAGCTGCTGGCGGAAGAACTCGCCGGTGCCGGAGGCGCACTTGTTGCCCGCGAAGGTGCTGACGATCCGGCCGTGGGCGTCGAGCGCGTAGACCACCAGATCCTCGCCGCCCATCGACACCACCGCGCGGGGCAGGAGGCCCAGCGCCGCCAGGCCGCGCTCGATCGCCACCGGCGCGATCACCTCGGGCAGGCGGATCCGGTGCCGCCCCTCGGCGCCGGTGACCAGCGCCCGGGCGGTGTCGAAGCGCGCCGTCAGCTCGAGCTCGGTCACCAGCCGCGCGACCGCGGCGCCGAGGTTCCCCTCGTGCGCCAGCACGCCGAAGCGCTGCGGCGCGTCGCCCTCGAGGCAGCAGACCTTCACGTTGGTCGAACCGACGTCGATGCCGATGAGCAGCTGCTCCATCACGTACCTCGCCCCCACGCGCTCGAGCGGGAGATGCCTGGCCATTCCATCCGGGGCCGCCGGCCGCGGCCAGCCGCCCTTCTACCCCAGAACCCCCACGGTCGAGAAGCCCCGGGCTGGACCCGACCGGCGGCGGTGGTAGAAGGGGCCATGTCTGCGCTGGTCCTGGTTGCGGCCGCCTACCTCGGCACCGGCGCGGCGGCGATCTGGGGGCGCACCTCCGGCCGGCGCTGGCTGTTCTGGCTGACCAAGCCGCTGCCGCTCGTGCTGCTCATCGTCGTCGCCGCCCTCGACCCGCGCTCGCACCCCTGGCTGCTCGTCGCCCTGGGCTGCTCGGCCCTCGGCGACGTCTTGCTGATGTTGCCGCAGCGGGTCTTCATCGCTGGCCTGGCGAGCTTCTTGGCCGGCTTGAGCGCCTACATCGTCCACTTCTCCTTCGCGGTCGGGTTCAGGCCGCACAGCCTGCTCTACGCCGTCGTGCCGGTGACCATCGCCGTCGCGGTCGTCACCCGGCTCTGGCCTCACCTCGGGCGGCTGCGCGGGCCGGTGCTCGTCTACGTCGGGGTGCTGATCGGCCTCAGCTGGCGGATGCTGTCGCGCATCGACGAGCCGAGCATCGGCGCGGCGAGCGCCCTGTTCGGCGCCGCTGGCGGGGTGCTGTTCCTGGTCGCTGACAGCCTGCTGGCCCTGCGGCGCTTCGCCGCTCGGCCGATCCCCTACCCGCTCGAGCTCGGCACCTACTACCTGGCGCAGGGTTGTCTGGTCATCGCCGCGCTGACCCCGTGAGGAGGCCACGATGTGGGACTACCTGAAGCGACACGAGGCGTTCATCGGCCGGGCACTGCTCGCCGGCCTCGACCCGGACGACGCCGCGGCGCTCGGCGAGCTGCACGCGCGCCAGCTCGCCTACCTGCAGCACGAGCGCCTCATCCACCTCCTGGTGACGCTGGCGATCGCCCTCTTCTGGCTGCTGACCATCGGCTTCGTCACCACCCACGAGAGCCTCGCCGGGCTGGCGGTGTTCGGCTGCCTGCTCCTCTTGTTGGTCGCCTACCTGGTCCACTACTTCCGGCTCGAGAACGGCGTGCAGCGCCTCTACCTCCTGGCCAACCGGATCGAGGCCGCCCGCTCACAGCTCGGCCGGCGCTACCTCGCCGGCGACGAAAAGTTGCAAAGTTGAGCCGATGACGTAGGTTCGAGGCATGGCGGTCGTCGTCGGCGTGCATCCGGGCGGCAAGAGCCGCTTCGCGGTCTGTGGGTTGTTCTGGGCTGGACGCTGGCCGGCGCTCCACTTCACCGCCCGGCTCTACTCGAGCGTCCAAGAGGCGATCAACGACATCGTCGGCACCTTCGGCGAGTGGGGCCCGATCGCCGGCATGGCGGTCGACGCGCCGCTGACCTGGTCGGCGGCGGTGGCCGGCACGCGGCGTTGCGACCGGCGCCTGCGCCAGCTCGTGCCACCCTGGGTGCCCAGCACCTGGCTGCGCGCCCCGAACTCCTTGCCCGGCGCGACCACCGTGCAGGGGCCGGCCCTGGTCTGGTCGATCGCCCGCGAGGCGAAGCAGGGCGTCCTCACCGCGCCCGAGTTCTACGAGACCCACGCCCGCTGCTCGTTAGCCCGGGCGGCCGGCGACCTGCAGCGGGCGATCCTCGGCTACCGCAACGCCAAGCTGAGCAAGCCGACCCGCCAGCGCCACGTCGCGACCCTCGTCGACCGCTTCGTCGACGCCGGGCTGATCAAGCTCGAGGCCGACCGGCCGACCACCGCCGACGCGCTCGACGCGCTGGCGGCGGCGCTCGCCGCGCTCGGCCACTGCCACCCGGAAAGCGGCCTGTTGGTCCGGGAGCTGTCCGGGGAGGAGATCCGCCCGGTCGGCCGGCGAACCCTGCTGGTGCTCGACGCGCTGCCTTGAACCGCGTTTGAGCTGCGCCCCGATCTTCTGATACGCTGTTGGTTCGGAAGAACGCCCTCAACCCGGAGGCCGTGATGTCGCACCTTCGCTCGGCGCTCCTGCTATTCGTCGTGGCCTGTGGCTGGACGTTGCCATCGCCGTTCCCGGCTGCGCTCGGCGCCGACACCGCGTGGGCGAAGGCGAAGCCGAAGCCGAAGAAGCCGGCCAAGGGCAAGAAGCCCGCCCCCGCGCCGGGGCCGCAGGCGGAGCCGACCCCGGCCCCCGCCCCCCCTCCGGTCGCGCCGCCGCCCGCCGCCCCGGCAGTGGTCGAGGAGGTGGCCGCCAGGCCGTCCGCCAAGGTCGACACCTCCAACCCGACCGAGGAGCTGTTGGCCAAGGCCCGGCAGCTGTACGCCTCCCTGGAGTACGAGGCGGTCATCCCGGTCGCCGAGGCGGTGCTGGCGCGCGACGACACGACCATCGACATGCGCCTCGACGCCTACCTGCTGCACGGCAGCGCGCTGGCGATCGTCGGCGACGCGATCGAGGCGGAGAAGCCGTTCCGGTTCCTCCTGCGCGGTCGGCCGGACTACGACATGCCGGCCGAGACCCCGCCCAAGATCCTCGCGGTCTTCCGCAAGGTCCAGGTCGAGGAGCGCGCCATCGTCGACCAGATGCGCGAGCTCGAGCGCGCCCGGGTGCTGCGCGAGCTGAAACTCGACGCGGAGATGGAGACCGAGTCGACCGGCGGCGTGCCGCTCGCCTTCGAGTACAAGCTGCGCGATCCGGGCCGGGCGGTGCAGGCGATGAGCGTCCACTACCGGCGCTCGGCGAGCGAGCCGTTCTCGGCGCTGGCGCTGCAGGTCGACGACACCGGGCTGTGGCGCGCCGAGCTGCCGGGCGAGTACACCGAGAACGACGACGGCCTGGTTCTGCAATACTACGTCTCGACCACCGACGCGGCCGGCGCGCCGCTGCTCTCGGTCGGTGATCCGACCAACCCGCTCGGCATCCAGATCGCACCGGGCACGGTCGCCGACGCCCGGCCGTTCTACAAGTCGCCGTGGCTGTGGATCGCCAGCGGCGTCGTGCTGGTCGGCGCCGGCGTCGGCGGTTACTTCCTCTACGAGAACGCCGTCGCGCTGCCGAAGACCGACGGCCTCGTCAAGCTGAGGGAGTAAGGCATCTCCTCGACCACGACCCAGACCTCCCCGCTCGTGTTCGGGAAGTACCAGGTGATCCGCCGCCTGGCGGTCGGCGGCATGGGCGAGATCTTCCTCGCCCGCCAGACCGGCGTCGCCGGCTTCGACCGGCTGGCGATTTTGAAGAGCTTGCTCCCCGAGCTCGCCGAGCAGGAGGGGTTCGTCGATCAGTTCCTCGACGAGGCGCGCGTCGCCGCGACGCTCAACCACCCGAACATCGTCTCGATCTACGAGGTCGGCCAGTGGGGAGGTCTCTACTTCATCGCGATGGAGTACATCCGCGGCGAGAACCTCGGCCGGCTGCTGCAGGCGGCGAGCGTCGGCAGCATCCCGGTGCCGCTCCCGGTGCCGGTGCGCATCGTCCAGGACTCGGCGCTGGCGCTCGATCACGCCCACCACGCCAGCGACACCGAGGGCAAGCCGCTCAGCATCGTCCACCGCGACATCGGCCTGCAGAACATCATGGTGCGCGACGACGGCGTCGCCAAGGTCGTCGACTTCGGCATCGCCCGGGCCGCCAACCGCTCGACGCGCACGCGCACCGGCCTGGTCAAAGGGAAGCTCCAGTACATGTCGCCGGAGCAGATCGCCGGCAAGGAGCTCGACGGTCGCGCGGACCAGTTCTCGCTCGGCATCGTGCTCTGGGAGATGGCCACCCAGCAGCGCCTGTTCAAGGCGGAGAACGAGTTCCTCTCGATCCAGAAGATCGTCCACCAGCCGATCCCGAAGCCCTCCGAGCTCGTCCCCGACTTCCCCGGCGACCTCGAGGCGGTGATCATGCGCATGCTGCAGCGCGATCCGGCCCGGCGTTTCGCCCGCTGCGCCGACGTCGCCGACGAGCTGGCCCACATCCTCGACCGGTTGAGCGTCACCGCCGCCGACAGCCAGAAGGCAGTGGCCGCCTTCGTCCAGCGCGCGCTGGGCGAGAAGCTCGCCGAGGCCACCCGCGACCTGACGCCGAGCACCGAGACCCCGTTCGCGTCGATGATCGGGCTGACCGGCCTGCAGGGCGATCTCGGCGTGACGCGCGCGATCGGCACCGGCGAGACGACGAGCCGCGGCCACCGCCGCCTGCTCACCGCGCTGGGTC
>JBFYZW010000349.1:0-3499 GCA_041309305.1 Deltaproteobacteria bacterium
CGGCTGCGCCTGCGCCGCCGGCGTCGCGCCGGCGTGGCTGCTGGTGCTCCTCGCGGTCCTCCGCCGCCGGCGCTGACCACCCTGGCGGTCGGCGCCGCCCCGGGCTATCTAACCCCCGATGCATCCGGCCGGGCTCATCGTCCATTACGCCGAGGTCGCGACCAAGGGCCGCAACCGGCCCAAGTTCCTCCAACGCCTGGCGTTGAACATCGAGGCGGCCCTCGCCGGCCTACCGGTCGGCCCGGTGCGGCGGCTCTCGGGCCGCTTCTGGCTGCCGTGTCGCGCCGAGGTCGACCTGGCGCTCCTCGGCGAGCGGCTCGCGACGGTCTACGGGATCGCCTCCTACTCGCCGGCGGTGCGCGCTCCCTTGCAGCTCGAGGAGCTGAAGGCGAAGGCGGCGACGCTGGTCGAGGGGCGCAGCTACCGCACGTTCCGCGTCTCGGCCCGCCGGGTGTTCAAGGACCAGCCGCTCGGCTCGCAGGAGGTCAACCGCGAGGTCGGCGCCCACCTGGTCGCGGTCCACCCGGCCACCGTGCAGCTCGACGCGCCGGAGCTGCAGGTCTACATCGAGATGCTGCCCGACGGCGCCTACCTCTACGTCGACAAGCTGCCCGGGCCGCGCGGCCTGCCGGTCGGCATGACCGGGCGGGTGACCTGCCTGCTCTCGGGCGGCATCGACTCGCCGGTCGCCGCGGCGCGGATGCAGCGGCGCGGCTGCAGGGTGACCCTGGTCCACTTCCACTCCCACCCGTTCTTGAGCCGCGCCTCGCAGGAGAAGGCGCGCGAGCTCGGCGCGCACCTGGCCCGTGCCCAGGGCGAGGCGCTGCTCCACCTCGTGCCCTTCGGCGAGCTGCAGCGGGCGATCGTCACCGCCGCGCCGCCGCCCTTGCGCGTGGTGCTCTACCGCCGCTTCATGGTCCGCCTGGCCGGGGCGCTCGCGGCACGCGACGGCGCGCGGGCGCTGGTCACCGGCGAGAGCCTCGGACAGGTCGCCTCGCAAACGTTGTCGAACCTGGTGGTCATCGACGCCGCCGCGCCGCTGCCGATCCTCCGCCCGCTGATCGGCATGGACAAGCAGGAGATCATCGACGAGGCGACGCGGCTGGGCACCTACCAGACCTCGATCCAACCGGACGAGGACTGCTGCACGCTCTTCGTCCCTCGCGATCCGGAGACCCACGCCAAGCTCGCCGAGGTCGAGCGCGCCGAGGAGCAGCTCGCGGTCGCGGCGCTGGTCGACGCGGCCCTCGCGCGGACCGAGGAGGTGCGGCTGCGCGCGCCATGGGCCGCCGCGCCGGCGAGCGTCGCCCCGGCCGAGGTGAGCCCGTGACCGGCGACCTCTTCGCCCACGCCACGGCCGAGGCGGGCACCGGCCGGCCGCTGGCCGAGCGGATGCGCCCGCGCACGCTGGACGAGATCGTCGGCCAGGAGAAGCTCCTCGCCCCCGGCCGGGCGCTGCGCGCGCTGGCCGAGCGCGGCGAGGTGCCGTCGCTGTTGCTCTGGGGCCCGCCCGGCACCGGCAAGACCACCATCGCCCGCGTGCTGGCGACCACGTTGAACGCCGAGTTCGAGAGCCTCTCGGCGGTGATGGGCGGGGTCAAGGAGATCCGCGAGGTGGTCGCCCGCGCCCGTGCGCTGCGCGACCAGCGCCGCCGGCGCACGGTGCTGTTCATCGACGAGATCCACCGGTTCAACAAGGCGCAGCAGGACGCGCTGCTGCCGCACGTCGAGAGCGGCCTTTTGACCCTGGTCGGCGCGACGACCGAGAACCCCTCGTTCGAGGTCAACGCGGCGCTGCTCTCCCGCTGCAAGGTGTTCGTCCTCGCGGCGCTGACGCCCGAGGCGCTCTCCGCCCTCGTCCGCCGCGCCACCCTCGACGCCGAGCGCGGCCTCGGCGCCCGGGGCCTGGCGGTCAGCGACGAGGTCATCCTCGCCATCGCCGAGGCGAGCCACGGCGACGCGCGCCAGGCGCTGAGCACCCTCGAGATCGCCGCCGATCTGTGCGAGCAGGACGGCGCGACGGCGCTGACGCTGCGCCACGTCGAGGAGGCGACCCAGCACCGCGCGCTGCTCTACGACAAGGCCGGCGAGGAGCACTACAACGTCGTCTCGGCGTTCATCAAGAGCCTGCGCGGCTCGGACCCGGACGCGGCGGTCTACTGGCTGGTGCGCATGCTCGAGAGCGGCGAGCCGCCGCGCTTCATTCTACGGCGCATGATCATCTTCGCCAGCGAGGACGTCGGCAACGCCGACCCGCGCGCCCTCCAGGTCGCCACCGACGCGCTCAGCGCCTTCGAGCTGGTCGGCCTGCCTGAAGGCGTGCTGCCGATGACCCAGGCGGCGACCTACCTGGCCTGCGCGCCCAAATCGAACGCGGTGATCGCCGCCTACGGCGCGGCGCGCAAGGACGTGCTCGAGCGCGGGCCGCTGCCGGTGCCCGAGCGGCTGCGCAACGCGGTCACCGGCCTGATGCGTCAGCTCGGCTACGGCAAGGAGTACAAGTACCCGCACAACTTCTCCGGCCACTACGTGGCCGAGAGCTACCTGCCCGAGGCGCTCGCGACGCGCCGCTACTACGAGCCGAGCGACCAGGGCGACGAGCAGGCCATCGCCGCGCGGCTGCGCGAGTGGCGCGCGGCGCGGGCCGCGAAGGAGAAGTAGATGCGCCTCTTCGGTCCTGCGAACGCGCTGCTGGTCGCTCTGCTGGTCACGCCGGCCCCGGCGCGCCCGTGCACCAGCGCGGTGGTCAGCGCCGCCGCCTCGGCCAGCGGCCGGCCGCTGTTGTGGAAGCACCGCGACTCGCCGAGCCAGCACAACGAGGTCGCGCTGCGCGACGACGGCAAGCACCTCTACGTCGCGGTGGTCAACGGCGGGGACGAGGCGGCGCGCGAGGTGTGGATGGGGGTCAACGCCGCGGGGCTGGCGGTGATCAACACCGCCTCCGATGACCTGGCCGAGCCCGAGGGGGCCAAGGACGGCGAGGGTCGCCTGCTCAAAGTGATCCTCCAGTCCTGCGCCACCGTCGCCGAGGTCGAAGAGCTGCTCGCGCTCGGCGACGCCGGCGGCCGCGACGTGAGCACGAACATCGGCCTGATCGACGCCACCGGCCGGGCCGTCTACCTCGAGGTCGGGCCGCACAAGCGCGCGCTCTACGACGCCGCCGCGGTGCCCGAGGGGTACCTGCTGCGCACCAACTTCGCCCACGCCGCGCCGGCCGACCAGGGCGGCGGCTACATCCGCATGCAACGGATCACCGACCTGGTCGCCGCCGAGTGGCAGCGCGGCCGCGGCATCGGGCTCCGGTTCCTGCTCGGCCCCGCCTCGCTCGACCTCGGCCACCCGCTAACCGGCGTCGATCCCCGCGCCGCGATGCCGGCGCGCGGCGTCATCGATGCGCGCGACACCATCAACCGCTCGAGCTCGGTCTCCGACGGCGTCTTCGAGGGGATCCGACCGGGCGAGCCGCCGGCGGCGACGGTGATGTGGGTCGCGCTCGGCC
>JBFYZW010000350.1:0-16723 GCA_041309305.1 Deltaproteobacteria bacterium
CGCCGCACCCCCGGCGGCTCCGCCGCCCGCGCCGGTCGCTCCGCAGCCCAAGGCGCCGCCGGCGCGCAACCCGGCGACCACCACCGGGCGCTTCCAGGCCCTGGTCGAGGAGGAGGTGGTCACCGAGGAGAAGGCCGCCGCGCCGTCCCCGCCGATCGGCCGCGCGAAGGAGACCAGCCGGTCAGTCGAGGACATCCTCGGCGAGCTGTTCGAGGCGACGCAGGGCCTCTACGATCACGGCGACCTGCGTGACGCGGCGCGCTTCATCCTCGAGCTGGCGCACCGCAGCATCCCCAGCGACTCCGGGGCGGTGTTCATCGCCGACATCGATCAGCAGGACCTCTACTTCGCCGCCGCCACCGGGCCAAAGGCGAGCGAGGTGATGAAGTTCCGCGTCCCGATGGGCAAGGGGATCGTCGGCTTCTCGGCCCAGGAGGGGGTGTCGCTGGCCGTTTCGGACGTGCACAAGGACCCGCGCTTCTACGCCGCGATCTCGCAGGCGCTCGGCTACGAGACCCGCTCGATCGTCTGCGCGCCGGCGACGCAGGAGGGGCGGGTCTTTGCCGCGATCGAGCTGATCAACAAGAAGAGCGGCAGCTCGTTCACCAGTGAGGAGGTGAACGTCCTCAACTACCTGGCCCACGAGTTCGCCGACTACCTGATCACCACTGGTCAGACGGGGGCGTGAGGTGATCGGGTGTCGTGTCACTGCGCTGGCCGTGGCGTGCAGCCTGTGGGCGGCGCCGGCCGGGGCGGACGAGGCGCTGATCTTCCGCTGGGTGGACAAGGCCGGCAACCTCCACGTCACCGACCGCCTCGGCGACGTGCCCGAGCCCTACTACGGCGCCTACCTGGCCGAGCTGAAGCGGCGCGAGGCGCTGCGCGCGCAGCAGGGCGCCGCGGTTGCAGCGCCAGCGCCGGCGGTGGTCCCCGAGGTCGAGCCGCCAGCGGATCCTCCTGCGGCGCAGCCGAGCCTCGTCGACCAGGAGATCGCTCGCCGGGAGCACTGGCGGCAGACGGTCGCGTTCTGGCGCGATGAGCTGCGCGCCGCCACCGAGGCGCTGGTCGCGGTCGAGGCCGAGCGGGCGCAGGCGGCGCTCAACCCGCTGCTGGCGCAGACGCCCCAGGTGCAGGCCACCGTCGCGGCGCTCGACGCGCGGCGGGCCGAGGCGCTCGAGCGCGTCGGTCGGGCCCGGCAGGTCCTGCTCGAGGAGCTGCCCCAGCGCGCGCGGCGTGAGAACGTGCCACCCAAGTGGTTGGAGTAGATCGCCCTGTCCATCGCCGATCTCTACGACGCGTTGATACTGGTGGCCTCCGGGCTCGGCGTGGCGCTGTTGTCATCGATCGAGGCGGCGCTGCACGGGCTGTCGGGGCCGCGCGTCCAGCTGGCGCGCGAGCGTCGGCTGGTCAACGCGCATCACCTCGAGGTCTGGGTCCAAACGCCGGCGCGGGTGATGGTGACGCTCTACCTCGTCCGCGTGGCCCTGGTCGTGACCGCCGCGGTCGCCGCCCACCGGGCCTGGTTGCGCGGCATCGGGCCGGTCCACGAGGGGGTGGTGATCGGCGGCTTGACCGTGGCGCTGGTCCTGGTCAGCCACCTGATCCCGCGCGTGCTGGCCAAGGGCAATGCGCTCGACTGGGCCCTGGCCACCATCCGGATCGTTCGCGTCGCCTGCCTGTTGCTCTGGCCGGTGGTCGCGCCGATGCTGGCGCTGACCCAGCTGGTCGGCGGCTGGCTCGGCGCGCGGCCGAAGCGGTCGGGCGGCATCGCCTTCTGGACGCCGGACGAGGTCGCGGCGCTCGCCGCCGAGGCGCGGGTCGACGTCGCCGGCGCGGCCAGTCGAGAGCTCTACCGCTCGATCATCGAGTTCAGCGACACGGTGGTCAGCGAGGTGATGGTGCCGCGCACCGACATGGTGGCGGTGGCGATCGACGCCTCGGAGCAGGAGGTGCGTGGCGCGGCGCTCGAGGCCGGCCACTCGCGCATCCCGGTCTACGAGGAGACGATCGACAACATCCTCGGCCTGCTCAACGTCAAGGACCTGTCCAGCGCCGGCGCGAAGACCGGCGCCTTCGAGCTGCGCCGGCTCGTCCGCCCGACCTTCTACGTGCCCGAGGTGATGAAGATCAGCGAGTTGCTGCGCGAGTTCCAGCGCCGCAAGACGCACATGGCGATCGTCGTCGACGAGTACGGCGGCACCGCCGGGTTGGTGACGCTCGAGGACGTGATCGAGGAGATCGTCGGCGAGATCCAGGACGAGTTCGACGTCGAGGAGAAGCAGTACCGCGTCCTCGGGGACGGCAAGCTGATCGCCGACGGTCGGGTGCGGCTCTGGGATCTCGAGAAGCCGTTGGGGGTGAGCTTCCCCGACAGCGGCGACTACGAGACGCTGGCCGGCTTTGTCACCGCGCGGGCGGGCTACCTGCCGCCGACCGGTGCGGTGATCGCCTGGAACAACCTGGCGTTCACGGTCAAGGAGGCGGACGACAAGCGGATCCGCACCGTCGAGGTCGACCGCCGCGTCGGCGATCCGGCGCCGCGCAAGTGAGCGGTCGCCGCGGCGCCAGCCGCCCGGGACGGATGGTGCGCGCCGGTCCTACTTCTTCTTCTTGTCCTTGGTGAACTTCATCTCGCCGGCCTGCAGCGAGGTGTCCTCGCCGCCCTCAAACTCGGCGTCGAACTCGGTGAACTCGCGTTCCTCGGTGTAGAACGTGGTGGCGAGCTCCGCGGCGCGCAGGTAGATCGGCACCAGGCGCTTCTCGAAGGCGGCCGCGCCCTTGGCCAGGCTCTTGGCGTTGTTGAACTGCCCCTTGCCGACAAAGCTCTGCAGCTGCTTGTTGGTCGCGGCGTCTCGGGCGCCAGAGGCGTCCCGGGCGGCGATGCCGAGGATCTCGTAGGTCGGCTCGCGGCCGAGCGCGAGGGCGAGCTCGTAGGCCTTCTGCTCCTTGGGGATGGACAGGAACAGCAGGTAGCCGAGCTTGGCGCTGCGCTTGAGCCGGTCGCGGGTGACGCGGTCGTCGTAGTCGACCATCGGTGGCACCTCGCCCTCGACCTGGTAGGGGACGAAGACCCGGGCAGTGAGCTCGTCGGCGGCGAAGCTGGTGCCGAGGGTCTCGTTCAACCGCTTCTGGCCGTGCTCGTTGATGGTGAACTGCTTGCTCACCATCGTGCTCGCCTCAGGATAGAACTCGCGTACGCCCCAGTGCAGGCTGCGCAGGTAGTAGAGCAGGTCGTTGCGCTCGAGGCTGTAGAGCTTGGGGCCCTCGTTGAGCACCGCCTTGATCAACTCGTCGTCGCTGAGGCCGGCCGCGAAGTCGGAGCGCAGAAAGGTCGGCGGCTTGCCCTTGGGCAGCGCCGCCGGCAGATCGGTGCGGCAGCGCTCGGCGCAGATGTTGCGCCCGTTTTGCATGTCGCCGATCTCGAGCGCCGGCTCGTCGCCGGTCAGCGGGGGAGGGTTGTTGCGGTCGAAGCCCTCGGGGAGCGGCCAGACGCCGAAGCTGACCACCGTGCCGCCCGAGATCGCCCCGGCGGTCTTGCTGGTGCCGCGCAGGTGCACGGCGTAGACGCCCTCGTCGGCGCTGAAGGTGAAGCCGTAGCGGCCCGGGTCGCCGAGCCGCACCGCGGCCCGGCCGAGCCGCACCGGCGCGCTCTTTTTGACCTTCTTCGCCTTCGCCGGCTTGGCGTCATCGACGTTGACCAGGATCGCCCTCAGGTCGGCGTCGGCGAGCGGCTTGCGCGTGCCCCAGGTCGGGTCGGGGAACTCGAGGATCTCGGACAGCTCGGCCTCGATCTCCATCGCCGCGCCCGGCTTCGGCGCGCAGGGCTTGACGAACAGGCGGTACTCGATCTTGCCCACCTTGTGGCGCTCGGTCTGGCAACGCGGCGGCGCCGGGGCCACCGCGGCGGGGGCGGGCGCGGCCTTGGTTGGTGGCTCGGTCTGAGCGGTGGCGACGATGGGCAACGAGGCGAGCAAGCCGACAACGGCGCGAAGCATGGACCTACCCCTGGAAGGACGTTTCTCGCCGGCCATCACCGCGCGGCCGGCTGCCGGACACTAACGCCTGCAACGCAGGGCGTCAATCGCGCCGCACGGCCATCAGGGCGCGCAGGGTCAACGGCAACGGGTCAACGGCAGGTGCCAGGCGCAGTCGGGCGCGCTCGAGGGGGGGCGAGGCTCGGCAGGATCTGGATCCGCGGTGAGCGTGGCGAAGGGCTCGAGCTCGCGCAGCGCCTCGAGGTCAGGATCGCGGCGCGCCAGCGCACGGAACGGCGAGCCACCGAGGCGTAGCGCCGGACCGAGCCAGGCGAGCGCCTGGTCGGTCCGGCCGGCGCGCGCGTGGGCGCAGGCCAGGTTGTAGGCGACGTCGGCGGCCGGCGCGAGGTGCCAGGCGTCGAGCCAGAACCCCGCCGCCTCGTCGAACGCTCCCGCCTCGTGCGCGGCAAAGGCGCGCAGCGACAGCAGGCGGGCGGCGGCGGTCGTCAGGCGGACGATGCGCAGGTCGGCCGCCGCGGGCCGGCCGGGGTAGCGTCCGGTCCACGCCGCCTGCCGGCCGTCCGGCGACAGCCACAACGCCTCGCGCTCCGGCTCCGCGGCCAGCTCGGCGACCTGCACCTCGAGATCGCCGTCGGCGAGCCGGAGCGCGGTGCCGGTGCGCCGGAGCTCACCCCACGGAGTCTGCCCCGGCGGCCCGTCGACCGCTCGCGGCGGGGTGAAACCGAGCCGTCTGAGCTCCTCGGCCAAAGGGCTCGTCTCGAGCAGCGCGAGCACCTCGCCGGTGGCGAGCGGCGACGCGCCGGCGAGCGCGGGCGCCCCGGTCAGGTCGAGGGCGAGCGCGGTCTGCCGCCGCGCGTCGAGGTCGACCTCCCAGAGCCAGCAGGACGGCTCGGGACCGTCGGTGCGCTCGAGCACGAGGTGAGTGTCACCGGAGGTCGAGAAGCCGAGCAGGTGCACCTCGTGGAACGTCGGCAGGAGGTGTGCGCGCTCAGCGGCGCGGTGCGCGGCGCAGGCGGTGAGGAGCAGCAACGGGAGTAGGCGCAGCACACACACGTCAGGTCGGACCTCGCGGGCGAAATCCCATTGAAAGAGTCGTGGGCGCAGACTATACAGGACTATCGTCTGCGTAGGTAGGAAGGATGGAGTTCGAAGACAAGACCTCGGTGATCGACGCCCGCCAGCTGAGCAAGCTGGCCGCGCCGGAGGCTGAGCGGCGCTCGGCTTGCTTCATCGTCATCGCCGGCGGCCAGGCGGGCAAGATGTACAAGCTCGACCGGGACGAGATGGTCATCGGTCGCGTGCCCGACGCCGGGATCCGGATCGACGACGACGGGGTCTCGCGCCGACACGCGAAGATCGTCCGCGACGCCGACGGGCACGTGCGTTTGGTGGACCTCGAGAGCACCAACGGCACCTTCTGCAACGGCGAGAAGGTCGACGCCCGGATGCTCCAGGACGGCGACAAGATCCAGATCGGCACGACGACGATCATCAAGTTCAGCTTCCAGGACACGCTCGAGGAGGACTTCCAGCGCCGCCAGTACGAGTCGGCAACCCGTGACTCGCTGACCGAGTGCTTCAACAAGAAGTACTTCCTCGAGCGGCTGCCGAGCGAGTTCGCCTTCGCGACGCGCCACAACAAGGCGCTGTCGCTCGCGATGCTCGACATCGATCACTTCAAGAAGGTCAACGACACCTACGGTCACCTGGCCGGCGACTACGTGCTGCGCGAGGTCGCCAAGCTGATGCAGGTCACGGTCCGCGCCGACGACGTCCTCGCCCGCTACGGCGGCGAGGAGTTCGCGCTGATCATGCGCGAGACCGGCCCGGACAACGCCTTCATCGCGGTCGAGCGGATCCGCCGGCGCATCGAGGCCGCGGCGATCGAGTTCGAAGGGACCCGGATCCCGGTCACCGTCAGCGCCGGCGTCGCCACCTGGCAGGGCGGCAGGCCGGACTCCTCCGAGGCGCTGGTGGCGATGGCCGACGAGTTCCTCTACCGCGCCAAACGCAACGGCCGCAACCGCACCGAGAGCGCCGCGCTCGGCGGGTGAGGCCCTGATCCCAAGGCGCAGGATCGGGGGGAGTGTCCACCGGCGTGGACATGCGTTTCGCGAGATCATTGGCCTTTTTGTTGGCCTGTGGCTTGCTGGCTGCAGCAGAGGCAAGCGAGGGACTATGAGACGATCCTTTGGCAGCCTCGTCGTGGTGTGCGCGCTCGCGGCGCAGGGCTGCATCATCGGCACCTGGCCGACGCCGGAGGGGCGGTCGAAGGGCTCGACGGTCCCGCCGGACGACACGCCGCTGGCGCCGGAGAGCTGCGACGGCAAGGACAACGACGCCGACGGCTCGATCGACGAGGGGTGCGCGTGCGACGAGGTGGCGCGCGGCTGCGTCGGGCGCGAGGGCGGCTACTGCGGCCTCGGCGTGCAGTGGTGCGTCGAGGGCTACTGGGAGGAGTGCGCCGACATCGGCCCGCCGTTCACGCTCGAGCGGCCCGCCGAGGTGCGTATCGTCGAGGTGACCCCCGCGGTCCTGACCCGGGGGGCTGACGAACAGCTGCTCGTCCGCGTCGTTCCCGAGCCACCCTGCCCGGGCATCGCCATCCAGGCGGTCTTTTTGTCCCTCGCCGCCGGTACGCCGGCGATGACCATCCACGCCGCGGCCGCGGACGACGGCGGCCCACCGGATCGGTTCGCCGCCGACGGGGAGTTCGCCGGCGAGCTGCCGAACGCCTTCGGGCCGGGCGTGCCAGCTCAGGCGCTGAGCTTGACCGCCGCGGCCGCGATCGGCGGCCGAGACGTCACGGCCGTCGCGTCGGTGCCACTGGTGGAGCCGTGAGCCGCGCCTGGGCCATCGTGCTGCTCGGCGCGCTGGTCGGTTGCAGCGCCGACGCGATGGACCTCGCCCCCGGCGCTCGCTGCCCGGACAACGCCAACACGATCGCGCTCAGTGTGACCCCGGGCCAGGTCGACCGCGGCGCGAGCGTGACGCTGCGGGTCGAGTGGGCGCTCGAGCTGCCGCTCGGCGACGGCGCCACGGCGACCCTGCAGCTCGGCGAGCCGACGGTCATCGACGTGACGCTGCCGCTGACCGCGCAGGTCGCCAGCGGCCCGCTCTACGCCGGCGAGCTGCCCAACCCGTTCGGGGCGCTCGCGCCGGCCGGCGACGTCGTGGTGCTCGCCGACAGCGGCCCGCTCGCCGACTGCCGCACGCGCGCCACCGCGACGACCTCCTTCGCGTTGAGGTGAGCGATGCTCCGAGCGCAGCGCGTGTCGATCCTCCTCTGCGCCGCGATGGTCGGCGGCTGCGCCGGGATGGACAGCCGGGGGGCGATGAACGAGCAGTGCGCCGGCAATGACGCCTCGCTGAGCCTGAGCGCGTCGCCCGCGCTCGTCCCGCGCGGCGCGCCGGTGGCCCTGGTTGTCGACTGGGAGACGCGGGTGCCGCTCGCGGCCACGGCCGCGACCCTCTCCGCCGGCGACGGGACGATCGTCGTCGTCGTCCCGCTCCTCGAGGTCGCCGGCGCCACCTGGCTCTACCGCGGCTCGCTCGACAACCCGTTCGGCGCACTGGCACCTCCCGGTCCGGTCTCCATCCTCGCCGAGGGACGCGAGAGCTCCTGCCGAATCGAGGCGAGCGCGACGACCTCGGTGACCCTGGAGTAGCAGCGCCCGGCGGCGAGGGAGCGCCGGCATCCTACTCGACTCGCCGAGCCCGGGAGGGTAGACCGGGGCGATGATGATCCGCCCCGAGCCGCTGCGCGCCGGCGACGTCGTGCGCATCGTCGCGCCGTGCGGGCCGTTCGCCCGCGAGAGCTTCCTCACCGGCGTCGACCTCGTTCACGCCGCCGGCTTCGTGCCGCGCTACGACGACGGCGTCTTCTCCCGTCACCGCTACCTCGCCGGGGACGACGCACGCCGGCTCGCCGAGCTCAGCGCGGCGCTCGCCGATGAGGAGGCCAAGGCGATCTGGGTCGCCCGCGGCGGCTACGGCGCGACGCGGCTCTTGCCGCGCCTCTCGGTCGACGCGGTCGGCCGGCGGCCGCGCTGGCTGGTCGGCTTCTCCGACGCGACCGCGCTGCACGCGCTGTGGCAGCGGGCCGGGGTGATGAGCGTGCACGGGCCGAACATCACGACCCTCGGCCAGTGGTCGGGCGAAGCGCGCGCCGAGCTGTTCGCGTTGCTCGGCGGCGGTGCGCCGCCGCAGCTCGGTGGCAATGGGCGGGCCGGCAACCGGGCCGTCGCGGGCCCGCTGGTCGGCGGCAACCTGACGGTGCTGGCGGCGCTGTGCGGCACGGGCTTTCTACCCCCGCCCGAGGGCGCGGTCCTCCTGCTCGAGGACATCGGCGAGCGGCCGTACCGGCTCGACCGGGCGGTGACGCAGCTGGTCCAAGCCGGGGCGCTGCGCGGCGTCGCCGGCGTCGCGCTCGGGCAGCTGACCGACTGCCGGGAGACGGTCGAGCCAAACGCCGACTACGGCCCGCTCGACGCGCTGCTCGAGGTGCTCGCGCCGCTCGGCGTGCCGGTGGTCAGCGATCTGCCGCTCGGCCACGAGGGGAGCGCTCGGGCGGCGTTGCTCGGCGGCGAGGTCGAGCTCGACCCGGCCGCCGGCCTGCTCCGCGGTGGCGCGGGCGGCTGAAATTGCGTATCGTCCGGCGGTGGCCAAGCCCGTCAAGACCGACGCGCAGGCGTTGCCCGAGGTCAGCGTCCCGGACATCGACCGCTGTGTGCAGACCGGCATCTACGAGCAGACCTTCTCAGCCGGCGGCGTCGTCGCCTCGGTCGGCGGCACGGTCTTCCATCGCCAGGTCTACGGCAGCCTCAGCCAACCGCCACCGCCGCGGCGGCTGCGCACCGACGCGCTGTTCGATCTCGCCTCGCTGACCAAGCCCCTCGGCGCGGGGCTGGCGGCGCTCAAGCTCGTCAGCCAGAACCGGTTGGACCTGAACGCGCCGCTGTCCAAGACGATCGCGACGTTCAAGGACGAGAAGTTCGCCCGCGTCACCATCGACATGCTGCTCGAGCACACCAGCGGCTTCCCGGCGACGCGCAACTTCTGGCAGGAGGTGCGGGCACGCGACGAGAAGCGGCCGGAGGGCGAGCGGGTCGGCGGCACCGCGAAGGCGGTGCCTGAGGTCCAGGAGCTGCTCGCCGACACCCGGCTGGAGTACGAGCCCGGCACCAAGACCGTCTACTCCGACCTCGGCTTTCTGGCGCTGGGGTGGGTGATCGAAGGGGTGGTCGGCAAGCCCCTCGACGTCTACCTGGCGCGTGAGGTCTTCGCGCCGCTCGGGCTCGATCGCGATCTGCTGTTCGTCCGGCTCGACGACCCGCGCGCCGGCCAGCGGCTGCGTCAGCGCCAGTTCGTCGCCACCGAACAGTGCGCCTGGCGCGGCCGTCTGCTCCAGGGCGAGGTGCACGATCCGAACGCCTGGATCCTCGGCGGCGTCGCCGGCCACGCCGGGCTGTTCGGCACCGCCGACGCGGTGTGGAAGCTGACCCACGCGCTGTGGTCGAGCTTCAAGGGCCAGGGGCGCGACTTCCTCGGCGGGTTGGTGCAGCGCTTCTGGACCCGGTCGCGCCGCCTGCGCGACACGACCCGGACGCTGGCCTGGGACACGCCTGGGTTGGGCACGCCGAGCTGCGGCAAGCGCTTCTCGAAGAGCTCGGTGGGGCACACCGGCTTCACCGGCACGTCGATCTGGGTCGACCTGAACACCGACGTCATCGGTGTCGTATTGACCAACGCCGCCCACCCGTCGCCCGAGGGCAAGAAGGAGAAGATGGAGAGCTTCCGGCCGCGGATGTACGAGCTGATCGCCAAGCACGGTGAGGCGATGCCCCGGGACGCGGCGCACAAGACCGGCGCCGCGGCGTTCTACTCCGGGCCGATCGTCGGCACCTCGATCCCGCTGCACAACCCGCTGCGCGGGCCGACCAAGTAGGGAGCCATCGACGCCGTGCAGCACAAGGCCCTCGATATCTACCTGGTCGGCATCTGCGGCACCGGCGTCGGTTCGCTGGCCGGCCTGCTCAAGCAGCTCGGTCACCGGGTGCGCGGCAGCGACGAGCACGTCTATCCGCCGATGAGCGACAAGCTCGCCGAGTGGGGGATCCCTGTGCTCGAGGGCTACGACGCCGGTCACCTCGAGCCGCGGCCGGACGTCGTGGTGATCGGCAACGTCATTCGTCGCCAGAACCCCGAGGCGACGCTGGCCCGCGAGGCGGGCTTGCGCACTCTGTCGATGCCGGAGGCGTTGGCGGAGTTCGGCATCGGTGACCGGCACGCGATTGTCGTCGCCGGTACGCACGGCAAGACCACGGTCTCCGCTCTCGCCGCGCACGTGGCGGTCAGCGCCGGCCGCGATCCGTCCTTTTTGGTCGGCGGGGCCCTGATCAACTACACCGAGTCCTTCCGGGCCGGGCGCGGTGACCTGTTCGTCGTCGAGGGGGACGAGTACGACACCGCCTACTTCGACAAGGGGCCGAAGTTCGTCCACTACCGGCCGACCACCGCGCTGGTCACCAGCCTGGAGTACGATCACGCCGACATCTTCGCCTCGATCGACGAGGTCGAGAAGGCCTTCCGGGCCCTGGTCGCGCGGGTGCCGTCGCACGGCCACCTGGTCGTCTGGCAGGGGGCCGAGCGGGCGCGCCGGTTGGTCGAGCAGCACAGCCGCACCGCGCACGTGACCTGCTACGGTGAGCGCGCCGGGCAGGGCGTCGACCTGTGGAGCGACGGCTTCGTGAGCGGCCCGGAGGGGGTACGCTTCGCGCCGGTGGAGCGGGGCGTCGCGCTCGGCGAGATGACCGTGCCGCTGTGGGGCGAGTTCTCGGTCGGCAACGCGCTGGCGGTGATCGGTGCGCTGCGCGGCGTCGGGCTGACCGCCGCGGAGATCCGCGCCGGGCTGGCGTCCTTCGCCGGGGTGCGCCGGCGCCTCGAGGTGCGCGGTGAGCCGCGCGGCGTCACGGTGGTCGATGACTTCGGCCACCACCCGACCGCGGTCGACAAGACCCTGGCCGCGGCGCGCAGCCGCTGGCCCGGCCGCCGGCTGTGGGCGGTCTTCGAGCCGCGCTCGGCGACCAGCCGGCGCAACGTCTTCCAGCGCGAGTACGTCGCCGCGCTCGGCGGCGCCGATCGGGTGGTGGTCGGCAGCCACGAGCGGCTGCACGAGGTCGCCGCTGCGGAGCGCTTCGACCCCGAGCGGCTGGCCGCCGATCTGGGCGCGCGGGGAGTTGACGCCCGCGCCATCGTCGAGGTCGACGAGATCGCGCGGGTGATCGCCGACGAGGCGCGGGCGGGGGACGTGGTGCTGGTCTTCTCCAACGGCCCGTTTGGTGGGCTGCACGGCAAGCTGCTCGCACGGCTCGGGGCGGGCGGGAGTGGGCGATGAAGGAGATCCTGCGCGACGCCGAGGTGATCGCCCGTGACGCTGGGGGGCTGTTGCGCCGCGCCTTCTCGGCCACCGGCGGCGAGGTCAGCCACAAGAGCACGCTCATCGATCTGGTCACCGACAGCGACAAGCGCGCCGAGGAGCGGATCCTCGCCCAGATCACCAAGCGCTACCCGGACCACGGCATCTGGGCCGAGGAGTCGGGCCAGGGGCGCTTCGATTGCCCGTTCCGCTGGCTCGTCGATCCGCTCGACGGCACGGTCAACTTCGCGCACCGCTTCCCGGTCTTCGCGGTGCTGCTGGCGGTGCAGGAGCGCTGCGGCGATCAGTTCGTCACCCGCCTGGCGGTGACCTACGACCCGCTGCGCGACGAGCTGTTCTCGACCCTCGTCGGTGACGGCGTGCGTCTGAACGGCGCCCAGGTGGCGGTGTCGCAGACCAGCCGGCTGATCGAGGCGGTGGTGACCACCGGCTTCATGTACGACCGGCTCTTCCGCGCCGACGACAACCACCGCGAGTTCTGCCGCCTGAACCTGCTCACCCAGGGGGTGCGCCGCGTGGGTTCTGCCGGGTTGGACCTCGCCTATGTCGCCTGCGGTCGCTTCGACGCCGCGTGGGAGTACCAGCTCAACCCGTGGGACGTGGCCGGCGGGCTCCTGATGGTCGCCGAGGCCGGCGGGCGGGTCAGCGACCTGGCCGGCGGGCCGGCGACGATCGAGACCAACGGCACCGTCGCCTCGAACGGCCGGCTGCACGCGGCGATGCTCCGCGCGCTCGGCCGGGCCAAGGCGCTGCCGATCGGCAGCCGTGAGGGCCTCGCTGACGAGCTGCCGCCCGAGCTCGCCGAGCGGGTCGAGAAGCTCGCCAAGGGCGGCGCCTGAGTCATCCCCGCGTGTGCGGCCGCTCGAGATAGGCGTTCACGAGCATCTCGCGTTCCTGCATGGGTGATCTCTCCTTCCCAGGCAAGGTGAACCTCCTTGCCCACAGGTGTTACCCATGTCCCTGGAACAATCTGCAACCCGTTCACCGACTCTCCCGGGCCGGGATCCTCGGGCTGCGCGAGGGTGCCCGCGCTCTCCGACGACGACCAGGGATGGATTGCGGCGGCGGTCTGTTGCGCGGCGCGGATTGACAGCCTGAGGGCCAGTAGGCTAGTGGGACGGCCCGTGGATCTGGCAACTGCAGCGGCCAAGCTGGCCCGTTTCGCCTCGCGCCTGACCGAGAACATCGGTGAGATCGCGACCAGTCCGGAGCTGCAGGCCCGCGTCGATCGACTCGCCGGCCAGGTCGGGCCGCACGGCGTCGACCCGTTCGGCTTCGACCCCGACTACCTGAAGAAGTACCTCGGCTTCGCGGTCTGGATCTACCGCCACTACTTCCGCTGCGAGGTGCGCGGCGTGGAGCAGATCCCCGACGGGCGCTGCCTGTTGGTCGCCAACCACTCCGGCCAGCTGCCGTTCGACGCGGCGATGATCACCTTGGCCGCCTTCCTCGAGCGCGAGCCGCCGCGGTTCTTTCGCTCGATGATCGAGCGGTTCGTGCCGAACACCCCGTTCGTCTCGGTGTTCATGGCCCGCTGCGGCCAGATCCTCGGCACGCCGGAGAACTGCCTCCGGCTGCTGCGCGCCGAGGAGGGGCTGCTGGTCTTCCCGGAGGGGGTGCGCGGCCTGAACAAGACCTGGAAGGACCGCTATCGGCTGCAGGAGTTCGGCCAGGGCTTCATGCGCCTGGCCATCGAGACCGAGACCCCGGTCGTGCCGGTGGCGGTGGTCGGCGCCGAGGAGCAGGCGCCGGCGTTGCTCAACTTGCCGTCGGTCGGTGGCCTGTTCGGGATGCCGGCCTTCCCGGTCACGCCGACCAACCCGCTGGTGCCGGTGGTCGGCCTGCTGCCCTATCCGGTGAAGTACCGCATCTACTTCGGCGCGCCGCTTCGTTTCGGCGGTGACGCGAACGACGAGGACGAGGTCATCCTCGGCAAGGTGCAAGAGGTCCGCGCCACGATCCAGCGCATGCTCGACGATGGGGTCGCGGCGCGCGAGCACGTGTTCTGGTGACGAGGGGAGGCTGACGTGCGCATCCTGTTGACCGGTATCGCGGGCCGCCTCGGGCGCCGCGCCGCCCACCGCCTCCGCCGGCACCATCAGGTGATCGGCATCGACCCGCGCCCGTGTCCGGCGCTGCCCACCGACGTGATCCACCACCGGGTCGACATCCGTCGCCGGCCGGCGGAGGACGTCTTCCGTCAGGGGGAGATCGACGCGGTCGTCCACCTGGGCGTCGTGCACAACTTCCGCATCCCGGCCGAGCGGCTCTACGCGCGCAACGTCATCGGCACCGAGACGCTGCTCAAGTACGTCTCGAAGTACGGAATCAAGAAGCTGGTCCTCCTGTCCAGCGGCGACGCCTACGGCCCGATGCCGACCAACAGCCACTTCATCGACGAGGACGCGCCGCTGATGGGCTCGCAGCACTTCCCGGAGATCCGCACGCTGGTTGCGGTCGACCGGACGGTGCAGTCGTTCTTCTGGCGCCACCCGGACATCGAGACGGTCATCCTCCGCCCGGTGCACATCGTCGGCCCGAACGTGCGCAACGCGCCGTCCAAGTATTTCCGCTTGCGGGTCATCCCGACGATCCTCGGCTTCGATCCGATGGTCCAGCTGATCCACGAGGACGATCTCCTGCGCCTGGTCGAGGCGGCCCTTCAGCCAGGGGTGCGAGGCGTCTTCAACCTGTCGAGCACCGAGCCGGTGCCGCTGTCGCGCATCCTGAAGATCCTGGCCAAGCCGACCCTGCCGGTGCCGCACCCGCTCTTCCGCCTCTTCCTCGAGAAGGCCTGGAAGTACCGCCTGACCTCGTTCCCGGCGCCAGAGTTGGACCACATCCGCTACAACACGGTGCTCGACACCACGCGCGCTCGAGAGGTGCTCAAAGCTGATCCGGAGCGGACGCTGTACGAGATCCTCGAGCCGTTCCGCTCCGAGGACGCGGACTACGTGTCATAGGAGCGGGGGGACCGTTCGCGCGTCGCCACGCGGTGCCGGAGAAGACGGGCGGAGCGGCCGCGCTCAGGTCCCCCCGTGCCCCCGCGGCTCGCCCGGAGTGAATCCGGGCTCGCCGCCGTCACTGGAGCGGGGGGACCGTTCGCGCGTCGCCACGGCCTCAGACCAGCTGCGCCGCCCGCACGCGGATCTCGTGCGCCAGCGCCTGGTGCGCGGCGCAGCCGACGCGGGTGAGCTCACCGGCCGGCGGGGTCGGGCGGGCGAAGCGGCGGCGCCAGGCGAGGACCCGCCGCTCGGCGGCGAGCAGGGTGTCGTGGCTGAGCGTCTGGCTCTCGGCGGCGATGATCAGCGCCCGGTGGTAGGCGAGGATCAACTCGGGTTGGTGGCAGACGAGCAACAGATCGACGCCGGCGTTCACCGCCCGCGGCGCGGCGATCTCGGCGCTGTAGCGCTCGGCGACCGCCTTCATCTCCAGGTCGTCGCTGATCACCACGCCGCGAAAACCGAGCTCGTCGCGCAGGGGCGAGAGCGCGCGCGCCGAGAGGGTCGCGGGGTGGTCGGGGTCGAGCGCCTCGATGACCACGTGGGCGGTCATGATCGCGCCGAGGCCGCCTTGGATCGCGCGGGAGAACGGCACCCACTCGCAGGCGCGCAGCCGGGGGAGGTCGTGGGCGACGCGCGGCAGGTGGGTGTGCGAGTCGAGCGCCGTGTCGCCGTGGCCGGGGAAGTGCTTGCCGCACGGCGCGACGCCGGCGCGCTCGAGGCCGCGCGCCAGCGCCAGGCCGAGGTCGGCGACCAGGTTCGGGTCGGCGCCGAAGGAGCGGTCGCCGATCACCGGGTTGTCCGGGTTGGTGTCGACGTCGAGCACCGGTGCCAGGTCGACCGTGATGCCCATCGCCGCCAGCTCTCGGCCGATCGCCTCGCCGACGCGGGCGGTGAGCTCCGGGTCGCCGATCCGACCCAGCTCGCGCATCGCCGGCCACTCGCTGGCCGGGGCGCGGATGCGCGCCACCCGTCCGCCCTCCTGATCGACGGCGATCAACCTGGGCTCGGAGGGCGAGAGCGTCTCCACCTCGCGGATGAGCTCGCGCACCTGCGCTGGAGCGTCGACGTTTCGGGCGAAGAGGATCAGGCCGGCCGGCCGGACCTCGCGCAGCAGCTCTCTCAGCTCGGCGCTGGCGCTCTGGCCGGCGAAGCCGAAGACGATCAGGTTGCCGGCGGCGCGGCGCAGCTCCTCACGGGTGGCGTAGACCATCTCGGCCTACCCCTGGTGCTTGAGCTGCAAGACGGCGAGGATCTTGGCTCCGGCCTCCTCACTGACGCCGAGCCGCTCGGCCAACTCGGCGAGCATCTCGTCGCTCTGCGTCCCGCCCTCGCCGGCGGCCAGGGTGAGATCCACCGCCAGGACGAACAGGCGCGCGCGCGCTGCGGCGCTCTCGATGCGCGTCAGCGCGGCCACGGACTCGGGGAGCGAGGCGTAGTCGGCCATCAGCCGCCGGGCGCCGGCCATCAGCTGGTCGAAGCTCTGCCGGCCGAGGTCGGCCAGGGTGCGGCAGTAGCCGTCCAGGTGGGCGAGCCGGCGGGCGTTGACCTCGCCGTCGGGGCAGGCGGCGAGCAAGAGGCCGTGAAACAGGGCGATGGCCTGGGCGGGTGGCGCGGCCTGGGGGCTCGTGGAACTCGGGGCTGAAGGCATCGGGGTCCTCACAATCCGGCCCGTCGGTGGGGCGGCGTCGGTCACCTCTGTCTCGCGCAGGTTCGCGTTGGCCGCAGGCCGAGGCTCGTGCCCGCCTGTCGGCCAACAGGTGTCTGTTTAGTGCAACTCGGTGGGTCCAGCAAGGCTCGGGCGGGCGCGGATCCGCAAAGTCGGGGTACCGCGGACGCCGGTGACCGCGCCCGCGGTTTCTTTCCGGAAGAGACGGCCACCCCATTGACCAGGAACCGCACCCCGACCTCAGCGTTGGTGGGCGAGCCAGGTCGCGTTGCGCGCCATCTCGTCGTAGAAGGCGCGCATCCGACCGTCGACGTCGCGCTGGAGGTCCGGGGCGTAGGCGGGGACCAGCGCGGCGCGAGCGCGGAAGTAGACCTCCCAGTAGCGGCGCCAGGCCTGCTCCAGCGCGCGCAGGTTGTCGATCCGCTCGCCGCGTAGCCCGCGGCGCTGGCGTTCGAGGTCGCGCAGCGCGCGCCACTCGCGCAGCGCGGCCCGTTGGCTCAGGTGATGGGCGCAGAAGTGCTCGACCTGACGGACGCGGGTGCCGGGCTCGTGGGTGTTGACGCTGCCGCAGAAGGCGCAGGTGACGTTGACGGCGCGGAACACCTGCGGCGGGAGCTCG
>JBFYZW010000351.1:0-11012 GCA_041309305.1 Deltaproteobacteria bacterium
GGCGCGTCGCTCGCGCCGTTTGCCGGGCGGGCGCTGCAGGTGCCCCCACGCCACCCGCGCTACCTCGCGGGGCTGGTGCCGGTGGTCACCCGTGGGCTCGTGCGCCGGGCGCGCGCCGACGGCCTCGAGGTGCACCTGTGGACCATCAACGACCCGGCGCGGGCCGCGCGCTGGCTCGCGGCGGGCGTCGACGGGATCATGTCGGACGATCCCGGGGCGCTGCTGCCGCTCTTCGCGCAGCGTTGACTGCGGCGGGAGCGCGCCCCATGATGGCGCGATGCGCCGCGCGCTCTGCTCGCTCCTCTGCCTCGCCGGCTGTGGCGGCGGGCCGGCGCCGAGCGCGTTTTTGGTCTACGACCTCGACCCGGCGAGCGGACGCTACCGCCTGCAGCCGGCCGTCATCGACACCTTGACCGATCCCGAGCGCGGCGACGGCGAGCTCGCCCGCCTGCGCGGCGGCGGCACCGTGCGCGTCTCGCTCGCGACCCCGAGCACCGAGGCCGAGTGGCGCCGGGCGCTGACGATGCACGGCGACCAGGAGCCGAGCATCCGCTTCGACGTCAACCCCCGCGGGACGGCGATCCCCTGGGACCTCGACTCGGCGATGATGCTCACCCTCTACCATCACCTCGAGCGGGCGGCGTACGGCTTCGCCGCCGCCGGCGTGGCGCCGGAGTCGGTGCGCAAGCTGTCGGTCTACTACTTCGCCGACGTGCGCGTCCCGTTCCTGTTCCTGCCGCTGATCACTGACAACGCCGCCTACATGGTCACCCTCGACGCCTTCCTCATCCCGCCGCGGGTGGCGCTCGACGATGTGCCGCTGTACGCCAACCGCGGCGTCGTCGCGCACGAGTACAGCCACGCGGTGTTCAACCGGCTGGCCTACGGTGACCAGCGCGTGCCGCCGTATCTCCTGGTCGAGTGGCCCGAGGAGGCGGTCAACGAGCTGCGCTCGCTCGACGAGGGCCTGGCCGACTTCTTCGCCGCGCTGTTCACCGGCGACCCGCGCTTCCTCGCTGCCTCGATCCCGGGCGAGCTCAGCGACAAGAGGGATCTCGCGGTCGAGCGTCACTACGACGTCGAGCTGGCGCTCGAGGTCGGTGGCGACGGGACGGCCGAGTACGATCCGTACCCGCTCGGCACCGTCGTCGCCAGCGCGCTGTGGGCGCTCGGCGGGTCGGTGGCCCGCGACGAGCTCGCCGCGGCGGTGCTGCGCGCGCTGCCGCACACCCCGGCGAGCGCGTCGTTCCGCCTGACCTGGTTCGTCGACGCGCTGGTCGACGAGCTCGACCCGAGCGTGCGCGCCGTCGCCTGCCAACTCTTCCAGGCGCGCCTCGACGCGGTCGCCGGGGAGCTGACGTGCGCTGCGCCCTGAGCCTGATGGTGCTGCTCGGCGCGGCGAGCGCCGAGGCCGGCGCGGGGCGCTACGCCGTCGGCGGCGCCGCCGGCTGGATGTCCTGGGGCACCGCCTATGGTGGCCAGGAGAACGGCCTGATGTTTCGCCTGCAAGCCCGGCGCCAGCTCGACGACCTTCTGCCCTTCGGTGACTGGCTCGGCGTCGGCGTGGCCCTCGATGGCGGCTGGCTGCACGAGGGGACCCGCCAGCTTGACTACTGGAACACCCAGACCTGCCTGGCGGTGCCGCTGGGCCTCTTGCACTCGTTCGAGCGCCTGCGCGTGCAGCTCGAACTCGAGCCGGGGCTCGCGCTCGAGACCAGCCGTGTCCGCGACGGGGTCGGACCGGCGCGCGACGGGCTGCGCCTGTCGCCGACGCTGGCGTTCGTCGGCGGCGTCGGCCTGCCCTACCGGGCGGTGGCGGTGGGCTTCCTCCACGGCGGTGTGCGCCTGCGCCCCGGCCGACTGGACATCCTCGTGCTGCTCGGCGTCGACTGGCGCCTGTAGGGGATTGAATACCGGGGCCGCGACCGCCGTCGCAGGTCGACCGATAGTGACTGGACACGACCCCCGGCCTTGGGGTCTTCTCCACTCGGGGCGGGATCGCCGTCCTCACAACAAGGGGAAATCAAGATGCGCAAGCTCTCGTCGTGGGTCTTGGTCGCAACCGTCGCCGTGGTGCTGGCCGTGCCGGGGAGCGACGCCCGGGCGTCGGGCGCCGACGCGCGCAAGCAGGCTGACGCCGCGGTCGATCGCAACATCCTCCTGCCGTCGGCCGAGACGATCTCGGCCGGGCAGCTGACCTTCAACGACTACGAGATCTTCCTCGTCGGCTTGACCTACGGCATCACCGACGACCTGCAGGTCTCCGCGACGACGCTCCTGCCGATCGTCAGCGACATCCCGTTCGTCGCGTTGGTCAGCGCCAAGTACCGGCTGATCGCGATGGACAACATGCTGCTCAGCATCCAGCCGACCTTGAACCTGGCGCACTCGAGCGGGGAGACCGGCGGCACCTTCGGCTTCCAGCTCCTGTACGACTACATCGTCGACGACGCGGGCGACCTGACCCTCAGCGCCGGCCTGAGCGCCAACTGGCTCTTCGTCGCCGGCACGTTCGACGAGGTCTCCGACGGCGCTGGCCTGTTGCTCGGCGGCGCCGTCACCTGGCGGGTCGCCGAGATCGTCAAGCTGATGGGCGAGTTGGTGCTGCCTGGCGCGATCGGCGGCGGTGAGTTCGAGCTGGTCGAGCAGGCGCTGCTGTTCAACTACGGCGTGCGCTTCTTCGGCGAGCGGATCGCGGTGGATCTGACCTTCCTGCGCCCGATCCACCCGGACGTCGACGTCGGCCCGCTGCTGATGGGTATCCCGTACCTGACCTTCTCGGCCCGCTTCTAAACGAACGGTCACGATTCCCGATCACCAGAGAGCGGCCTCGCCCGAGGAAGAACCGCAAACGGGGTGTGCGCGAATCGCGCACCCCCGTTTCGGCGATTGACGCAGCGCGCGATCCACGATCGCGCCGCCCGTTGATCGGCGAAACCCCCGCCCCCGCCGACCGATAACCAGGGCAAGCCCTAGCCTGGGAGATCCCTATGCCCTGGCGTGCGCTCTGCCTCGCCTCGTGTCTCGCACTCCTCCCCGGGCGTGCGGCGGCGGTCTGCCCCGCCGACGGCGTGTCGGGTGCGATCACCGTGCGGCTGGACCACACGGCGGTACCGGTGCTCGAGGGGATGCTGCAAAGCGAGCTGCCAGGCGAGTACGAGATCCCGGCCGAGCCGACGCTGCTGGCCGACTGCCCGAGCCTGTTCGACGACACGGTCGTCACCCCGCACGACGGGGCCCTCCGGCTCGGCGTGCGCCGGGCGAGCGTCAGCCTGCGCGACGGCGCGATCGAGCTCGACGCCGAGCTCGATATCCATGCCGAGGCGGAGCTCGAGCTGCAGCTGTGCGCGATGCCGGACGCGAGCTGCGCCGCCACGCTCTCGGCGCAGCACGTCTCCGTCTTCGCGCGCGCCACGCCGCGGGTCGACGCCTGCGAGCTGGTCACCAACCTGACCGCGCTCACGATCGAGGTCGCGCCCTACGCCACCGAGGTGCAGCTCGGCGGCTGTGGCCTGTACGACGAGATCGGCACGCTGGTCTACGACTGGTTCCGCGAGTCGCTGATCGACTATGCGGTCGAGGCGATCGACGCCTGGGTGCGCACCGAGGTGCCGGCGCTGATCGAGACCTTCTCGAGCGACATCTTCGCCAGCGGTATGGAGCTGTACGGCCTGCGCTTCGTCTCCGCGCCCGAGAGCCTGCGCCTGGCGGCCGACGGCATCACCGCGACCTTGACCGCCACCCTCGAGCCGATCGACGGGCCGGCCGACTGCCTGCCGCCGGGCAGTACGCTGCCGCCGGAGGAGAAGGAGGCGCCGGCGGCGCTGATGAGCGTCGCGCACCTGTCGGTCGCCGCCAGCGAGCCGTTCGTGCAGCGCGCGCTGCGCGCCGCCTGGCTCGCCGGGTGGATGTGCTGGGACACGCGCGACTACGATCTCGGCCTCGGCGACTACCTCACCGACCTGGTGCCCGACGCGACGCTCGACGCGCTGGTCACCGTCAGCGAGCCGCCCAACGTTCGGCTCGGCGGCGTCACCGACGCCCGGCCGATCGTCGTCGAGGTCACGGCGCTCAACGCCCAGCTGGCGATCGGCGCGCCGCAGCTGGCGACCAGCTTCGTCGAGATCAACACCGGGGCCGACTTCGCCGGCCAGCTGGGGATGGACGCCGCGCTGCAGGCGCTGGTGATGGGCCTGACCCACGTCGGCACCGAGGGGATGAGCATTACCGCCCCCGGCGCTGAGCTGATCTTCTCGCCGACGGCGCTCGCCGATCTGCTCGACAACCTGATCCTGCCGACCTTCAGCGACTACCTGACCAAGCTGCCGCTCACCTCCAGCCTGTTCGTCTACGCGCCGGTCGCGACCCGGCTGGTCGAGGTCGGGGTGCAGCAGGGCACCCACCTGCGCGCCGACCTCGAGCTCGTGCCGATCGACCGCCACGACCACACGCCGCCGGTCACGGTCCTGGCCGAAGCGCCCGGCGATCCGTCACCGCCGCTGGTGAGCATCACCGTCGCGTCGGTCGACGACACCGCGCCGGCCGACTTCGTGCGCCACCGAGTGGAGCTCGACGGCGTGGCGCTGCCCGAGCTCTTCTCCGGCACGACGCTGGTGCTTGAGGACCTCGCCGCCGGCCATCACCAGCTGCGCGTCGCGGCGGTGGATCTGAACGACAACGTCGACCCGACGCCGGTCGACCTCGCGCTGTTTGTCGACGCCGCACCGCCGGTGGTCACCGTGCTCGAGGCGCCGGCGGGCCTGTTGTCGGTCGACGAGGCGGCGATCCGCTTCGCCGCCACCGACGACGTCACCGCGACCAGCCGGCTGGCGCTCCGCTACCAGGCCGCGATCGTCCAGCGCGTCGGGGACGACCTGCCGCTCCGGCAGGGGGAGCTGCGGCCCGGCCAGCTGCTCGAGCTCACCGACCTCCCCGAGGACGCGATCATCCGGGTCACGCTCGTCGCGGTCGACGAGGCCGGCAACATCGGCGAGGCCGAGGTGACCTTCGCGATCAACGCCGTGCCGACCTTCAGCTGCTCGGCCGCGCCGAGCCTCGTGCCCGCGGCGGCGCTGCTGCTGCTTCTCCGCCGCCGTCGCCGCTGAACGGGGGGGCGCGATTCGCGCACACCCCGTTTGCGATTCTTCCTCGGCCGAGGCCGCGCTTTGGTGATCGGCAATCGTGACCGTCCGTTTTGGGGTGCGTCTCAGCGCAGCGCGGTGTGCGTCGCCCACAGCGGCGTGAGCGCGGCGCTATAGACGACCAGGTTGCCGTCGTCCTGCAGGTTCAAGAAGGCGCCCGCGTGGCCGGTGGTGCCGGTGGCGAAGACCGCGACGCCGGCGGCGTCGTAGATCACCAGGTTGCCGTCCCCCTGCATCACCGTGGAGCCCGCCGAGGTGCCGGCGGTGCCACTCGACCAGAGGACGAGCGCGCCGTCCTGGTAGAGCACCAGGTTGCCGTCCTGCTGGTAGAAGAGCTCCAGCCGACCGTTCGCCGCCACCAGGCTCTCGTTCGCCGCCAGCTCCTCGTTGCTGCTCAGGCGGTGATCGGCGCTGGTCGGCGGCGGCGGCGGCGGCGGCGGTGGCGGCGGCGGTGGCGGTGGCGGCGGGGGAGGCGGCGGGGGAGGCGGCGGGGGAGGCGGCTCGGTCGACCCGCCGTTGTCGCGCACGTCGACGGTCACCGCCAGGGTCTGGCCGAACCAGGCGACGTACTCGTGGACCATGCGCCAGTCGGTGACGCCGACCCCCGCCGTCGAGGGCGCCGAGATCGTGAAGGTGAAGGTGACGATCTCGCCCGGCGCGACCGCGCGCCCGCCGGGCAGCGGGACGCGCGCGTCGGCGAAGGGATCGTGGTCGTCGGGGCTGCCGAGGCTGAAGGCCGGCGCGCTCCAGGTGCTGGTGCCGGTGTTCTGCAGCGTCACGGTCACCTGGCGCTGCTCGCCGACCAGCAGCTGCCCGGGCAGCGTGTGGCCGACGAGCGTCGCGCCGTCGACGCCGGCTGGTGGCGGCGGGGTGCTCGGCGGCGGCGAGGTGATGCCGTAGCCGGCGAGCGCGTCGTTGACCAGCCGGGTGAAGGTGTGGTTGCCGGTCTCCGGCAGGTTGTCGGGGACGATGAGGCAGTGGAAGCCATCACAGGGCGCGCCGATGTTGCCGCAGGTGGAGAACCAGCTCGGGATGACGATCTGCTCCGGCGTGCCCATCGCGTTGCGCACCTGAGTCACCTCGGTCATCACCGTCTGGTAGAAGAAGCGGTTCTGGCCGGCGTGGTCGTTCGGCGCGCCGTACTCGTTGGCGGTGGTCATCGGCCCGAAGGCGACACCGCGCTCGCGGCAGTAGGCGGCGAGCAGGCCGAAGTCGGCGCCGAGGTTGCTGCGCTTGTTCTTCACCGCGTTGAAGTCGACGTCCAGGTGCTCGTAGTCGAGCGGCTGGCCGAGGGCCGACTCGAGATCGTCGAGCCAGGAGCGGATCGTGGTGGCCGAGAAGTGCGGGTAGGCGTCCATCGAGCCGAACTTGACCTCCGGGAACTCGGCGCGCACGGTGCGGATGTGCCGCGCCACCCGTCGGGCTGCCTCGGCCTGGGGCAGCGCGCAGCCGCCGTTGGCCGACGGCTCGACGCCGGCGAGCAGCGGCTCGTCCATCGACAGGTAGCCGATGCGGATGCCGTAGCCGGACAGCCGGCGCAGCATCGCCAGGACAAACTGCGCCGTCTGTTCACCGGTGCAGTCCCAGTCTTTGAGCGCCGGGATCTCGACGCCGATCTCGATCCCCCAGTCGCGCAGCTTGTCGAAGGCGCCGACCGAGAGCAGGTTCGCGAAGGTCGCGTCGTTGACCGCGCCGCAGGCCGGCTCGCTCGGCCCGCGCAGGTGGACCTCGTAGAACTTGAACACGTCCACCTTCGCCCGCGCGCTCGCCCACAGCTCCGGGCGGCGGAAGTAGTCGAGGTAGTCGAGGCCGCCGACGTTCGGCGCGATGAACACCTGGGGCGCCGCGAGCGGCGCGGCGACCTCGCGCACCGCGACGCTCTCGACCAGGCCGTCGCCGCAGCCGCCCGCGACGATGGCGACGCTCCCGATGATGGTGACCGCCCAGCGCTTCATCTCGTCCTCCCGGCTCGGGTTTGCTGTGGGTGTTTCAAGAAGCGATCCAACCGGACTGTGAGCGCAAAAGTCTGAAAACATTAGGCAACATGGTGGACGTCCCCCCGGGGACGAAGGGACACTGGGGACTCGGTTCCACGTTGAGGCGTCGGCGGGGCTTGCGCGGCCCTCGCCGAGCGGGTACCTCGATGGGCGAAGGTTCAACGTGCAGTCGAGAGCGTTCGTCGTCGGCCTCCTCCTCCTCGGCGCCAGCGGGCGTGCCGGGGCGGTCCCGACCGGCGGGTTGTTCGCCGGGCCTGCGCGCTTCGGCGGCGCGGCGGTGTACTGGAACCCGGCGGCGGCCGCGGAGCTCGAGCCGGGCGTCTGGGCCTTCGCCGCGGACCTCGCCGGCTCGGTCATCCAGCTCACCTACGAGCGGGACGGGGTCAGCCCGTACGACGGCCAGTCGTACGCGCCGGCGTCGTTCGTCTCGCCGGCGCCCGACTTCACCTTCGCCGCCGTGGCTCCGACGCCGCTGCCGGCGCTGCGGTTGGTGCTCGGCGGCTTCGCGCCGACCGTCAACGGCACGCTCTGGCCCAAGGACGGGGCGCAGCGCTACTTCGGCACCCGCTCGTTGTTCGTCACCTACGCGCTGGCCGCCGGCGTCGAGGTCGAGCTCGGGCGCAAGGTCGGGCTGGCGATCATGGCCGGGCCCTACTACGGCCACGTCATCCTCGAGAACTCGGTCGACTTCGGCAGCTTCGCCAACGGGGCGCTGCCGCCCGGGACGCCGCTCTTTCCGCTCGAGGATCCGCTGCTCGAGGGGACGATCCGACTCAACGCCAGCGGCTGGTCGGCGGTGACGCTCATCGGCGTCTGGGCCGCGCCGGTCCCCTGGCTGCGCCTCGGCGCCGGGCTGCAGCTGCAGCGCGGCGTGGTGCTCGAGGGGACGGTGGCGGTCGACTCCTCCGCGGCGCTGCAGCGGGCGCTGCCGGGCTTCAACCTGAGCCCGCGCGGTCAGCTGGCGATCGGCTACCCGATGCCCTGGCAGCTCAGCCTCGAGGCCGAGCTGCGCCTCGGCTCCTGGGCGGTCGCCGGCATGTTCCAGTTCATCGACAAGAGCATCCAGGAGGTCGTGCTCGCCACCGTGAGCGAGGCGGAGCCGGACTTCATCTCCGGCCGTCAGGTCTCGGTCAAGGGCGTGCGCGACGACTGGCGCGCCGGCCTGCGCCTGTCGCGCCGGCTCGACGACCGGCGCGAGCTCGGGGTGCGGCTCGACGTCGACCCGCGCTACATTCCGGACGAGACGGTGAACCCGGTCAACCTGGACTTCACCACCTTGCACGCCAGCGTCGGGCTGGTGTGGCGGGTCAGCGAGCGGCTGAAGCTCACCGGCACCTACTCGTGGATCTATCTGGTCGCCTTCCGGGTCAAGAACTCGCTGTTCAACCCGAGCGCACCGCGCGACTCGGGGCTGGGCAGCCCGTCGGCCAACGGGCGCTACTCCGGCTGGGCGCACATGGTCGGCGTCAACGTCGAGTGGGTTTCGGCCGAGCTGCCACCTCGGGTAGAGTGAGGCGGCGGGAGGCAGACGTGAGCCAACGAGACGACGTGCTGGTCTGGGTGGATCTGGAGATGACCGGGCTCGAGCCGGAGACGTGCGGCATCGTCGAGATGGCGATGATCCTCACCGATCGCCAGCTCGCGCCGCTGGCGCCGCCGTGGGAGGTGGTGGTCTGGCAGCCGGAGCCGGTGCTCGCGGCGATGAACCCGTTCGTGCGCGAGATGCACGAGAAGTCCGGGCTGCTCGCCCGGGTGCGCGCGGCCAAGCTCTCGGTCGCCGACGCCGAGCGGCAGGCGCTCGAGCTCTTGACCGCGCACGCCACCTACCGCAGCGCGCGGCTGTGCGGCAACTCGGTCTGGCAGGACCGCCGCTTCCTCGCCCGCTACATGCCGGCGTTCGAGGGCTACCTGCACTACCGTCAGATCGACGTCTCGTCGGTGAAGGAGCTGTGCGACTGGTGGTACGGCAAGGTCTACCCCAAGCCGACCGACCGGGAGCACACCGCGCGCTTCGACATCGAGCAGTCGATCGCCGAGCTGCGCTACCTCAAGGCCAACGTGCTCGACTGAGCGGCGAGCCCCTCGACTTTCGCCCCCGGATCGGGCACTCATCCCGCTCCGGCGTCAACTCCGACGCCGCACATCGCGGTCGCCCCCACGCGGGGCCTCGCCAAAGAAAGAGTCTAACCATGTTGCGATCCGTTGCGTTCGTTGGTGCCCTGGTCTTCGCCGCCGGGTTGCTGCTCAGCGGCTGCAAGGCGGGTGGTGATCCCAAGGCCTGTGAGGAGTACGCCACCAAGGTCTGCGCCGCCGCCGGTGAAGGGGCCACCTGCCAGGCGGTCAAGCAGACCGTCGAGCTGCTCTCGCCAGCCGCCTGCAGCGCGGCGCTCAGCGACGTCGAGGCGACGCTGGCCAAGCTGAAGGACAAGCGCGCGGTCTGCGACCAGCTGGTCACCAAGCTGTGCGCCGACCTCGGCGCCGAGACCGAGAGCTGCAACCTGGTCAAGACCAAGACGCCCGAGTTCCCACCCGAGCGCTGCGCGCAGATGATGGAGCGCTACGCCGACGTGCTCGCCGACCTCAAGCGCCGCGAGCAGGCCAACAAGCCGCTCGACGCCGAGAAGCAGGCGCTGATCGCCGCCGGTGAGGCGCCGAGCTTCGGGCCGAAGGACGCCAAGGTCACGCTGGTCGAGTTCTCCGACTTTCAGTGCCCCTACTGCGCGCGCGCGGCGAGCGCCGCGAGCGAGCTGAAGAAGCAGTACGGCACCAAGGTGCGCTTCATCTTCCGCCAGTTCCCGCTCAACTTCCACCAGGACGCGCACCTGGCCGCCCAGGCGTCACTGGCCGCCGACGCGCAGGGCAAGTTCTGGCAGTTCCACGACCTCGCCTTCGCCAACCAGAAGGCGCTCGACCGCGCGTCGCTGGAGAAGCACGCCAAGACGCTCGGGCTCGACGTCGCCCGCTTCCTGAGCGAGCTGGACAAGGGGATCTACAAGGAGCGCGTCGACGCCGACTTCAAGCTCGGCGAGCAGGTCTTCGTCGGCGGAACGCCGACCCTGTTCCTCAACGGCAAGCGGGTCGAGAACCCGACCGACGTCAAGCTGATCGGCTCGTTGATCGACAAGGAGATCGGGGCGGTGGCCAAGGCCGACTGAGCAGCGGGGGCCGCGCCGGCTCAGCGCCCCTCTTTGAGCAGCGGCTCGAGGTCCTTGAGCAGCGTCTCGGCGCTCGCCTTGGCGACCGTGAACGGCTGGCGGAAGCGGGTCGAGGTGGCCAACGCCACCCGCTCGTCCGGCGGCCAGAGCTTGACCACCCCCAGGCTCTCCTGCTCGCCGAACAGCTCGATCTCGAGCGCTGGGTCACCAGCCGGCGTCGCGTCGCTCAGGTCGATGACCCGCAGCCGCCAGAACCGATCGAGCCAGTTGCTCGCCAGCTCGAGCTTGGTGTCCGGCTCGGCCGGGTCGGCGACGAAGCGCTTGTCGGCCTCCGCGGCGTGGCGCTGGACCAGCTCGCGGCCCTGCGCGCCGGCGGCCACCGTCACCCGGCTGACCCGCTCGCGCGCCACCCCGACCGCCTCCTTGTCGAGCAACGCGGTGGCGCCGTAGCGGATCGTGCTCAGCGTCGTCGAGGCGAGCAGGTAGACCTCGCCGTTCGGGGCGAGGACGTAGAGGTCGCCGCTGCCGTAGGCGGCGTCGCCGATCTGGACCACCTGCTCCTCGGTGTCGGAGCGGAGCGTCAAGGTGGCGCTCGGCTTCTTCAGGCCCAGGGCCGCGAGCTTGTCGCCGCCGAGCTTGCCGAGCGCGCGCGCCGCCTCGAGCGGCGCGAGGCTGTCGAACAGCTCCTTGACCTTGTCGGTCCCGGGGTAGGTGCGCGG
>JBFYZW010000352.1:0-4994 GCA_041309305.1 Deltaproteobacteria bacterium
TGCAGACCGGGCAGGCCGCGGTGCCGGCCGCGCAGGTCCCGGCGCCGCGGGCGCCGCAGGACGGCGTCGAGCAGAGCCGCGGCGTGCAGGTGCGCGGCCAGGACCAGACGCTGGCCACCGCGCAGCCGATGGGTGCCGAGGTGCTGACCAACCTGGCCCAGCTGAACAAGAAGATGGGGCCGATCGGCAAGGAGATCGCGCAGCGCGGCGACGTCGACTTCGCGGTCGCGCAGGGGGCGCTGTTCAGCGTGCCGGGGCCCGAGCACGCCGAGGTGCTGCGGCAGATCGGCCAGGCGATGAAGGGGGAGGATATCTTCGTGCAGGGCCGGCTCCTGATGGCGCTCGGTGCCTACCACGCCGGGGGCCAGGCCGCCCAGCAGCTGGACTCGACCCGCCTGTTCCAGCTCCCGTACGCCCAGACGTCGGCGCAGCTCCGCCCGGTGGTCGATTCCTTCGCCAAGGCCACGGGCGCGCTGACCCAGGCCGGCCAGGCGTCGGTCGGCAGCTTCGCGCCGCACTTCCCGCAGGATATCAACGACCTGGTCCAGTGGGTGATGCGCGAGGCCTACCTCGCGAACCTCGAGGACCTCAAGTACCACGCCCAGAAGGTCCGCCTGTACAATGAGATGAAGCGGGCGGTGCGCGACCACCTCTCGCAGCTGCGCAAGATGCAGTCGGCGCTGGCCGGCGTGAAGTCGGACGACAAGGCGGCGACGGACCTCGCCGGCGTGGGCCCCTCCTCGTCCGGCACCGACGCGAGTGGTCTGGTCCAGACCGGCAGCGGCGCGTTGACCGCCGGCAGCGATCCGAACGTCACCAGCGCCGCCGATCGTGCGTCGCGTTTCCCGGATCAGCACATCGCGGTCGCCGAGTTCACCGGGCTGCTCAACGGCTCGATCCACGGTCGGACGCGGCTCGAGGACTACCTCGACAAGACGCCGGGGGCCAAGGAGCGCTTCCTCGCCGCGATCCCGTACATGACCACCGACGAGCTGATGAAGGCGATGCGCTACCTCTACGGCTCGGACATGAAGCTGTGCGACAACCTGAAGTCGATGTCGGCCGAGATCGCCGCGCGGATGACGCCGAAGCAGGTCCTCGAGTTCCAGACCAAGGTGGTGGCGGAGTGGAAGGACACGGTCAAGAAAAAGGGTTGGTTCGCGTTGCCGTTGACGAACGGCGAGTTCGCCAACGTCTTCTCTGCGAAGTACAGCCAGACCATCGCGCAGATCCAGGCGAAGACCGGCAACACCTCGAGTGACCCCGGCACGCTGCTCGGCGCCTACACCAAGTTGCTGGCCGACCAGAAGGCGGCGGCGGACAAGGCGAAGGCCGAGGCGGAGCTGAAGGCCGCCGAGGAGGCCAAGCTCAAGGAGACGCAGGCCGCCCAGACGACGCAGGACCCGGCGATCGACAGCGACTTCGACATGGATCGGGGCGACGGTTCGATCGACGCGGTGACCACGACCACCGAGCCGCCCTACCTGATGAAGACCGGCGAGAAGGTTTCGACCGTCGCGGATCTCGAGACCGAGATCAAGAACCTCGAGGAGCGGCTCAACTCCATCGGCGACGACGCGCAGCTCGCCAACGTCGACCTGCAGAACATGCTGCAGAAGCAGCAGCAGACCCTGCAGATGATGTCGAACATGTCGAAGATGCTGCACGACACGGCGATGGCGATCATCCGCAAGATCGGCGGTTAGCTCCCTCCCTCCGGGCGTGGCGGCGGGCTTCGGCCCGCCGCCCGTCCTCTCCCCCGTCCCGTCGGTCTCTCTGTGCCGCTCAGCGCCCGATCACCCAGCGCAGCAGCCGTTCGACCGCAGCGCCGTAGGGCGGCGACATGTAGCCGGCGGTGTTGAGTGCCGCCTGGTGAAAGACGCCTTTGTGGTGCGAGAAGGTGAGGAAGCCCTCGCGGCCGTGGTAGCGGCCGAGGCCGCTCGGGCCGACGCCGCCGAACGGCAGGTCGTCCTGGACCACCTGCAGCAGCGTGTCGTTGATGCAGGCGCCGCCCGAGGTGGTGCGGGCCAGCACACCGTCGGCCCGGCGCCGGTCGCGGTCGAAGTAGTAGAGGGCGAGCGGGCGGGGGTGGGCGTTGACGTAGGCGATGGCCTGGTCGAGGTCGGCGACGCCGACCACCGGCAACACCGGGCCGAAGATCTCCTCCTGCATCACCGCCATCGCGTCGCTGACGCCGGTGAGCAGGACCGGCGGGTGCTTGCGGCTGTCGGTGAACGACTCGCCGGCCGGGTTGACCTCGTGCGCGGTGGCGCCCTTGGCGATCGCGTCGTCGAGCAGGCCCTCGAGGCGGGCCTGGTGGGCGGGGGAGATGATCGCCGTGTAGTCGGGGTTCTGGCGCAGGCGCGGGAAGCGTTTGCTCACCTGCGCGGCGAAGGCGGCGACGAACGGCTCGACCCGCGCCCGGTCGATGAGCACGTAGTCGGGGGCGATGCAGGTCTGGCCGGCGTTGAACAGCTTGCCGGCGCTGATCCGGTCGGCGGCGCGCTCGACCGGGAAGGACGGGTGGACGATGGCCGGCGACTTCCCGCCGAGCTCGAGCGTCACCGGGGTCAGGTTCTTCGCCGCCGCCTGCATCACCATCCCGCCGACCCGGGTCGAGCCGGTGAAGAACAGGTGGTCGAAGGGCTTCGCGGCGAAGGCGGCGCCGACCGTTGGGCCGCCGGGGATCACCTCGACCAGATCGGCGGGGTAGAGGCCGTTGAGCAGCTCTTTGAGCCAGGCGCCGGTCGCCGGGGTCAGCTCCGAGGGCTTGAGCAGCACCCGGTTGCCGGCGGCGAGCGCGGTGGCCAGCGGAATGAGCGCCAGCTGCACGGGGTAGTTCCACGGCGAGATGACGCCGACCACGCCGAGCGGCTGGTAGACGATGCGTGCCGAGCCGGGGCGGAACGGCAGGGCCACCGAGCGCTTCTCTGGCGTCATCCAGCGCTTGAGGTGCCCGATCGTGTGCTCGAGGCTGCTGACGGTCGGGAAGACCTCGGCGAGGAGCGACTCGTGGCGCGAGCGGTTGCCGAAGTCGTCGCTCACCACCTCGGCCAGGCGATCGCGCTGCGCGCGCACCGCGGCGAGCAGCGCGCGCAGGTGCGCGACGCGTTGGCGGTAGTCGGGCGGCTCGCCGGCGCGGCTCGCGGCGTGCGCCGCGGCGAAAGCCTGATCGAGAGCAACGAGCGCGTGTTGGTCATCGGGAAGAGTGGTCGACATGGCTCCCTCGTCGGCGAAAGGCGCCCTCAACCGCTGCCGCGGATCGTCGCGTTGTAGGCCTCGCGGATCTGCTCCGGCTCGACGTCGTAGCTCTTGCGGCAGAAGTCGCAGGTGACCGCGACCCGAGAGTTGCGGTTGACCAGGTCAGCCAGGTCGGCCGGCTCGAGCATCTTGATCGACGAGAAGACCCGCTCCATCGAGCAGCGGCACTGCCAGTGGATCGCGGTCGACGGCTCGAGGCGCTCGACCTGCGGGAAGAGGGTGGTGAGCAGCTGAGCCGCGCCGGCCGTTCGCGCCAGCTCACGGGTGAAGACGCCGCTCTGCAGGCTGGTGCGCAGCGCGTTGACGCGCGCGGCGGCGGCGCCGGGCATTGCCTGGACCAAGACCCCGCCGGCGGTGGCGACCTGATCGTCGTCGACCAGCAGCACGTCGGTGATCAGCGCCGAGGCGACCTGGTCGGAGGTGCCGAGGAAGTGCTCGACGTCGCGGTCGATCTCGCCGGAGACGATCTCGGCCGAGCTCTGCGTGTACGGCTCGTTGTCGGCGAAGCGGATCGCCGAGAGCAGCCCCTCGCCGACGGCGTGGGCGATGGCCCGCCGGCCGGTTGCCGACTCGTCGGCCAGCGTCGGCATCGCCAGGTCGGCGGGCTTGACGTAGCCGCGCAGCGCGCCCTCTTTGGTCACATCGGCGTAGATCTGCCGCAGCCGGCCGTTGCTGACCACCTGCAGGCTGAGCGAGCCGGGCCGCTCGTGGATCAGCCCGGTGAGCGCCGCGGCGGTCAGCAGGCGCCCGAGCGCGATCGCCGAGGTGCTGCCCAGGTCGTGCAGGCGTTGGGCCTCGCGGCACAGCTGCGTGGTGATCGCGACGCAGACGGCGATGTTCTCGTCCCGCAACCGGCCGCGGATGAGCAGATCGTTCACGGCCTGGGCAGCGTAGCAGCCCCTCGGCCGGAGGACCAGGGTCGGGGCGGCTTCACAGGCGACGGGGCGCCAGTTGCTTGAGATCGAGCGCGAACTCGGCCGGGCAGTCTGCGCCCGGTGTCGGCAGCAGTGCCCCGGCCAGCGCCGCGTCGATGCAGGCGGCGAGCGGCCCGCCGCGGTAGGCGCGGTGCTCGACCGCGACGTCGCGCACCGGCCCGTCGGCGTCGATGACGAAGGCGATCGGCAGGCTGTCGGGGAGCTTGACCGCCGGAGCGCGCCGGCGCTCGGCCAGCACGCAGGCCTGGATCCGGCCCTGGCGGGCGCGGATGTGGCTCTGCACCTCGTCGGGCGAGCGCTCGCACTGGGCGAAGGTGGGCTCGTCGAGCGGCGCCTCCTCGACCGGCGGCCGCGGTGCGGCGCTCGGCGGCGGTGGCGGCGGCGTGCCGCGCACCTTGATCGGCACTCGGGTGGCGGTGATCTCCGAGCCGGCGCTGTAGCGCGGGAAGCGCCAGCTGTTGACCACCCGCTCGAGGCACTCGGCGTGCTCGGTGAGCGACAGGCTCCCCGGCCCCTCGACGCGGGCGGAGTGGGTCGTGCCGTCCTTGCGGATCGACCAGGTGAGCACCAGCGTGTCGAGCCGCTCGGCCAGGCGGCGCTCCTGCCGGGCGCGTGGCAGACAACGCTCGAGCAGCGGATAGCCCTTCTTGATCCCGACGGCGATGTCGGCGGCCGACAGGCGGTCGCGCACCCGGTTGGCCTCGGCCAGCCGCTTGGCCTGGACCTCCTTGAACCGCTCGATCTCACGCGCGTAGGTGGCCGCGTCGGCCTCGCCGCGCCGGGCGCCGACGTAGACGT
>JBFYZW010000353.1:0-3668 GCA_041309305.1 Deltaproteobacteria bacterium
GACTCGCTCATGCTCGCGCCGCAGGTGACCTTTCGCGACACCTACTTCGCCACCATCGACGAGACGCCGCGCGTACGCTGGCGGTTGGACGACTTCGAGCACTCGCTGCCGCGCGGCAAGCTGCTCTACGAGAAGCTCGTCGACCTCCTCGGTGAGGCCGCGGTCACCGAGCTCGTCGCGGCCTACCTCCGGGAGGACCTTCCCTTCGTGAACGTCGCCAACCTCCGCGGCGGTCCGGGAGTCGGTGATGGGTTGGCGACCTGGCTGTCGGCCTACCCCCGCGTCAACTACGCGGTGCGCCAGGTCGAGGAGCCGGGCTCGGTGCTGATCCTCGTCGAGGCGGATGGGCCCGACGCGGCGTGGTTGCGCGAGCCGATCACCGTCGAGGTCGTGGATGCCGAGGGGGTCACCCACCGGCAGCAACGCCGCGGGCCGGGAGCGGTGCGCTTCGCCGTCCCTGGGCCGGCCAAGCGCGTAGTGCTCGACCCCGGGCAGCGGTTGGTGGAGCATTGGCACGCGCCAGGCCGAGGCGCCGCGTTCGACAACCAGGAGCCGGTGCCGCGGCGGCTGATGCTGACCAATCTGGCCAGCGTGGTCTCGCCGACCAATCGTGAGCTCGAGGTCGTGGCGAGCTTCTCGCTCAAGCGGTTACACGATCTGCAGTGGCGTTGGGAGTATGTCGCCGCCTACGGCCCGACCAAGCTCGGCCTGGCCACCAGCGCGAGCTGGGGCTTCGGTGCGGCGATCACCCCGCTGACCCTGGCCCATCGCCTCGGGTTGTTGTTCGGCTACGAGCGGCTGCGCAGCGACGGCGCTGGCGCGCGGCCCGGCGATCAAGCGAGCCTGCTCGCCTTCTATCGCTACGACGATCGCCTCAACCCGTACTGGTCGTTCGAGGGCACCGGCTGGTCGATGCACGCCGCCTGGGCCTTGGGGCGCGAGGTGGACGGCGACGCCTACTCGTTCGCCAACTTCGGCGTCGGCCTGCTCGGCATCCAGCCTTTGGCGTTCGGCCATTCGGTGGTGGGCCGCCTGCGCGGCGATCTCAACGTTGGCGAGGCGCCGCCGCAGGATCTGCTCAGCGTCGGCGATCTCTACCGCGCGGGTCGCGGCTACCTGCGCGACGACGCCCTGGGGAGCGGCCGGGTGGTGGCGACCGGTGAGTATCGTCACCTGTGGGCCGGGGACGCGAACACCGATCTCGGTGGTCTGGTGACCTGGACTCGCTGGGAGGGCGCCTTGTTCGCTGACGCCGTGTATCTCGACCTGATCGAGCCACGTGGTTGCGGCGAGCGTTGGTTCGCCGACGTTGGCTACGGCATGCGCTTCATCGGCGACGCCCTGGGCGTACTGCCGGTTGCGATCACCGTTGACGTCGGCGTGCCGTTGGTACGGTGCCCGGGCCGGCGCCAACCGCTGGTCACCGTCTACCTCGGCTTCGTTCAGTCGTTGGCGTTTTTCTGAGTACTCGGGGGGACCGCCCGCGGCGTCCCCACCCGGTGCCAGAGAAGACGCGCGGTGCCGCCGCTCTGCGTCCCCCCGAACCCCCAGCGGTCGAGTTTGCCGACCGCTGACCGTGCAAATACCTCATAGTCGACCGGCCGCCGACGCTCGTACCATGCGAACCACAGGTGGGCGATCCCGCTTGGACCAAGGAGGTCCCATGTTTCGTTTGGCATCCTCGTTTGTGCTCTGTTCGCTGACTGCCGGCGTCGCCATGGCGAGCCCGACCGACCGGTTGGCCGGCCCCGCGCTGGCGGCGCCAACCAGCCCTCGGCTCGAGCTCTATCCGGCGATCGACGATCTGCTGCTGGGCGCGACCAGCAAGCACGTGTACGTCAACACCGCGCCGAGCGAGTCGCACTATATGTTGACGATCGCGGCCAACACGCTCGGGGGGGCGCTGGTCGGCTTCCTCATCGGGGGGGCGATCTACCTGCTGCAGGACCCCGACGACCGCCAGCCGGTGAACCTGGCCTGGTGGACCGGCGGCGGGGCACTGGTCGGCGTCGGCGCGGGCGTGGTGCAGGTGATCGTCAGGGCCAACCGCGACGACGAAGCGGTCAGCCGGCGGTTCATCGTGCCGGCCGGCACGCGGCAGGTCCTGGGCTGGACGCACAGCTTCTGACCTGCTCCTCGCTGAATCGGCAGCCCGAGCCCGTCACGGGACTCGGCGCTTCTGCTGTCCGGCCATAGCACCCGTCTGCGAGCCCGAGGGACCCGTCCGGCGGAGGACGAGCTCGAGAGCGTGAAACTCGGTCGGCATGGTCCTGCAGCGTTGATCGGGTCGGTCGTGGAGACCGAGCTCGAGCGGCGCCGAGCGATGCCGCCCGTCGGCGTGACTGTCCTCCGACTCGAAGCCCGCGGACTGGAAGCTAAACGGGGGTTCGCGATTCGCGAACACCCCGTTTACGGTTTTCCCTCGGGCGGTGCACGTTCTGGTGTTCGAGAATCATGATCGTCCGTTTAGCGAACGACGGCCGCCCGCGCGACCCGACGACCGCGCCATGGCGGATTCGTGGTATCGTGGCCCCAGGAATGGCGGCCCAGACGCTCAACTTGCGTGTCTTCTTTTTTGTGCCTCGGGGCGGCGCTGTTCGCGGGTTGTGGCCGGGCTGGTCTCGAGCGGGCGGTGGGGACCGGGTTGCGAGAAGACGCGTGGCCTGGACCGACCGACGGCGGAGTCGACCGGCCCGCCGCCCCTCATCACCTGTTCGCCATGGCGGCGAGCGGTAGCGTCGTCCTCAGCTGGAGCGCCGGCGACTCGACGACGGTGTCATTCGCTGGCCGCGCAACAGACCACGAGGGCGAGGGCCCGCCGGGTCATGTCGCACCCTTACCGGTTGTGGTTCAGGAGAGAACGGGGGCGGGAGCGGCTGCCTCCGCGGCGGCGCTGGGCGTCTGAGTCGAAGTGTGAGGCTCCGCGAAGAGGAGGCCTGGCTGCCGCCGAGCGGGCCGGTTCTCGGCCTGCGGAGGATCAACAGCGGTCGTTCAGGCGCGCGGCTCCGCCATGGCCTCGCCCGCGGCGTGGGTGGCGCTCTTGAAGGCCTCGGGGACCCGAGACAGGGCGTGCGTCGCGTCGGTGAAGTAGCCGGCGAGCTGCTGTCGCGTGTCTCGGCCCGACTTGGGGGCCAAGAGGAAGGCGGCCAGCGCGCCGATCACGCCACCGCTGAGGACCGCGATGACGACGTGTCCTGTGGTGTACTTGCCCTTGTTTTCCATGGTTCTCTCCTTGTTGTTGGCCGTTCGAAAGGTCAGCCATCGGCGCGCCTCGCCAAGGTCGACGAGCGCGCGCCGATGCGATCCCTACTGAAAGCTGACGAAACCGTAACACTCCGGGGCCGTGTCGAAGACCATGCAGGCCCAGAAGTCGGTGCAACCCATGTCGACGCACTCGCCGATCTTGTCGTTGGCCGCGGCCTGATGCTCATTGCCGCAGTCGTCTTCGATCGACTGGCGGCAGGCGCCGACGCAGGCCTCGACCTCGGCGTTGGACGGGTCGGCGTTGTCGCAGTCGTACTTCTTGTCGCAGTAATCGTTGCAGACGGCGTTCGAGTTCCAGTCGTCGAGCTCCTCGCCGCAGGAGACCGCGAGGCCGACCGAGAACAGCAGGACACCGGCGAGCAAGGCAGGGCCGGTGAGCGCGCGGAGGTGTTGTCGTACGGTGT
>JBFYZW010000354.1:0-5601 GCA_041309305.1 Deltaproteobacteria bacterium
GCGTCGACCAGGATCCCGGTCGGCTCGCCGCGAGCGTCGCGGCGGATCTCCCCGCCCGGCGGCTCTTGGCTGCCCCGGTCGATCCCCGCCCGCGCCAAGGCCGGGCCGTTCAACCACACCGCGTGCCCGTCGACCCGCTCGAGCCAGACCGGGTTGGCTGGCGCCACCGCGTCGAGCGGCGCGCGCGTCGGATAGTCGCCGCCCGGCCAGGCGTTCTGATCCCACCCGCCGCCGCGCAGCCACTCCCCGGGCGGCGTCGATGCCGCCGCAGCGCCGACCCGCGCCACCGCCTGGTCTAGCGACCGCGCGCCGCGTAGATCGAGCCGCCGGGCGGCCGCGCCGAGCGCCGCGAGGTGAACGTGGGCGTCGGTCAAGCCCGGCAGCACCACCGCGCCGTCGAGCGCGCGACGCGGCCCTTTGCCGCCTGGCACCCCGTCCAGGACGGCGCCGACCTGCTCGCCGACCACGCTCACCGCGTCGGCCCGGGGCCGGTCCGGATCGAGCGTCACGACCCGAGCGTGACACAGAGACCAGCTGTCGGGTTCGACCATCCGCGGCTCCCGTCCGCTCCGCCACCGCACGTCTGTGCGCCGCCCCACTATCGGCAAAGCCGATGCGCGCCGCAAGGCGGACCCCGACCGCGCGATCAACGGATGTGCACCGGCTGCCGCCGCGCGCCCCAACCGCCCGGCGCGTCGTCGAACCGTCCGGCGATCGGTGCGCCGCAGGCGGCGCACGCCCCGCCGCGCAGGCGCCAAGCGCCGAGCGTGTAGCCGCTGCGCTCGATCACCAGCGCGCCGCAACCCGGGCAGTAGGTGCTCTGACCCTCGGGATCGGCGACGTTGCCGGTGTAGACGTGGAGCAGCCCGGCGGCCCGCGCCTGGCTCCGCGCTCGTCGCAGCGTCTCCACCGGCGTTCCCGGTCGATCGAGCTCGCGGTAGTCCGGATGGAAGGCGGTGAAGTGCAGCGGCACGTCCGGGCCGAGGTTCTCGACCACCCAGTCACACAACCGGGCCAGCTCGTCGGCGCTGTCGTTGGCGCCCGGGATGAGCAGCGTGGTCAGCTCGAGCCAGACCGTGGTCTCCCGGCGCAGGTAGACCAGGGTGTCGAGCACCGGCGCCAGGTGCCCGGCGCAGAAGCGGTGGTAGAACTCCTCGCTGAAGGCCTTCAGATCGACGTTCGCCGCGCTGATTGGCGCGAACAGCCGCCGGCGCGCCTCCGGGGTGACGTAGCCGGCGGTGACCGCGACGGTCTCGACGCCGCGCGCGCGGCAAGCCTCGGCGACGTCGACGACGTACTCGAGGAAGATCACCGGGTCGTTGTAGGTGAAGGCCACCGACCGCGCGCCAGCCTCGACGGCGGCGGCGGCAATCTCATCCGGCTCCGCGGCGCCGCTCAGCCGCTCCACCTCGCGCGCCTTGCTGATGTCCCAGTTCTGACAGAACCGGCAGCCGAGGTTGCAGCCCGCGGTGCCGAACGAGAGCACCGCGCTGCCGGGGAAGAAGTGGTTGAGCGGCTTCTTCTCGATCGGGTCGAGGCAGAACCCGGTCGACCGGCCGTAGGTGGTCAGGACCACCTCCTGGCCGCGCGCCGCCCGGACGAAGCAGAAGGCGCGCTGGCCGTCACGCAAGAGACAGCGCCGCGGGCAGACCTCACAGCGGACGCGGCCGTCGGGCCGCGCGGTGTGAAACTCACCGCGCACCACACCGGGCTCGAGTTGTTCACGCGCCTGACCCACTGGGCCACTCTAGCCCGCGGCCGCGCGACCGGGGAAGTGGATCTCGCCTACCGCCATCGGGTAGGCTGACAGCCATGGGAGGCGAGGGAGATCAACGGCCGGCGCCGCGCTTCGTCGTCACCGTCTTCGTCGGCCGCGGCGAGGACGAGCACCCGTTTGGCCGGACGCGCGACGTCAGCCTCTCGGGCATGTTCCTCGCCACCAGCGAGCGCCCGCCGGTCGGCTCCGTCCAGGAGGTCTCCCTGGTCTGGGGCGACGAGACCGTCAGCTGCACCGCGCGGGTCGTGCGCCACGCCGAGGACGGCATCGCCTTGACCTTCGTCGACCCGGGCGAGGCCTTCCAGCACGCACTGGCCGAGATCGTCAGCGAGGGCGGGTGACCGGGGGGGGGCACTGGCCACGCGGCGGGAAGCGCCGCACGTAGTCGCGGACCAGCGCGCGCAGCTCCTCCAGGCTGATCGGCTTCTCCAGGACCGGCACGTCGCGGGCGGTGAGGACCTCGCGCAGATCGGCGTAGCCGACGCTGCCGGTGATGAAGACGAACCGCTCGAGCAGCGCCGGGAACCGCGCGTTGATGAGCTCGAACAGCGCCGTCCCCGATTGCTCGGGCATGATCACGTCGCACAGCAAAAGCGAGAAGTCGGCGTCCTGCTCAAGCGCGGCGATCGCCTCGCGTACGCCGGCCACCGCGACCACCTCGACGTCGACCAACCCGCGCCGGTAGGAGCGCCGGATCCCCGCCTCGTCATCGACCACCAACACGCGCGGCTTCACCAGCCGCGGCGCCGCCGCCGGTCCGCCAGGCGCCTCGTCCACGCTCACCGGGGCGGTCCCGGCGGGCATCGCCGGCAGGAGGATCTCGAAGCTCGTACCGGCGCCGACCTCGGAGCGCACCCGCATCGTGCCGTGATGCCAGGCGACGATCTCGCGGCACATCGGCAGCCCCAGCCCGGTGCCGACGCCGACCGGCTTGGTGGTGAAGAACGGTTCGAAGACGCGCGCCAGAACGTTGGGCGCGATCCCCGGGCCGTTGTCCTCGATGACCACCCTCGCCCACTCTCCGTCCCGATGGGCCTCGACCCGCACCCGACCGTCGTGCCGCCCAGCGGTGCGCAACGCGTAGGCGGCGTTGATCAACAGGTTGACGAAGACCTGCGACAACGTCCCGCTGCTGCCGTTGACCACCAGCGCCTCGTCGAGCGTCGTCTCGACCTCGGCCACCGAGCGCAGCTCGGCGGTCGAGATGCGCACCGCGGCCATGACCGCCGCGGCGAGCGACAACGGCGCCCGGCTCGCCGGGTCCGCCCGCACCATGTTGCGCAGGTCACGCACCACGCCGCGAATCCGCTGCGCGCCGTCGCGGATGTCGCGCATCGCGACGCACAGCTCCTCGAGCCCGTCGACGCCACCGACGGTGGCCAGCGACACCCTCCCGCCACCGCTCGGCGCCTCGTGGGAGGCGTGCTGCGCCAGGCTCTCCAGCCGCTCGTGCACATGCTCGGCGCTGGTCAAGATCGCTGCCACGGGGTTATTGATCTCGTGGGCGATGGCGGTCGACAGCTGCCCGATGGCGGTGAACTTGTCGGCCGCGGTGACACGCTTGATCAGGTTCTGGTTCTCGATCGCCAGGACGATCTGCGAGGCCAGCACCGCGGCCCGCTGCACATCCTGTTCACGAAACAGGCGCCGCCCCGGCCGCGAGCGGTTCAAGGTCAGCACGCCGAGCAGATCGGGGCCAGAGTGCAACGGGTAGACGACGCTCGAGACCACCTCCCGCGCGGTCGGCGTCCGGCCGTCCGCTGGCTGCGGGCCGTGCAACAGCACCGGCCGGCGCTCCTGCGCCACCCGGCCGGCGATCCCCTCGCCGACGCTGACCCGCACCGTCCGCTGCACCTCGTCCGGCAGCACGTTCGAGAAGGCGATGTAGAGCTGCCCGTTGACGTCGGGCAGCATCAACGCCGCGTCGTCGGCGTCCATCGTCCGCGTCGCCACCGAGACGATCCGCTCGGGCAGGTCGTGGCGCTCCGAGGTCGAGAAGATCACCTGCGCCGACTCGGCGAGGGTGCTCGCGGCGCGCAGGCGGCGGCGCTCCACCGCCCGCTCGACCGCCGGCAGCAGCTCGCCCATCTCCCGCTCCTTGCGCACCAGGTCGAAGGCGCCGGCGCGCAAGCACAGGATCGCCGCCTCGACGTCGGCGTGGGCGGTCAGGACCACGACCTCGGTGTCCGGTGACTCGCGCTGCACCTCGCGCAGCACCGCGAAGCCGTCGAACCCGGGCATGCGCAGGTCACAGATCACCAGGTCGAACTCACGCGCCCTGAGCTGCTCGAGCGCCTGGCGGCCGTCCTCCGCCTGCTCGACCGCGTAGCCGTGCGCGGTCAACGCGTCGCCGACGATGGCGCGGATCAACCGATCGTCATCGACTACCAGGACGTCAGCGCGATCGGTGCTCATCGACCCCTAACCCGGGCGGCGGACGCCACCGTTCGCCGGTCACGCCCGCGCGCGCAGCCGCGCCAGCTCGGCCCGCTCGCGTGCCAACTGCTCCGTCGCCTCGCGCAGGTCCTCAGGCGACATCGCGCCGCTGGCCTGGGACGCCTGGAGGTCGGCCTCCCACTCACGCAGCGCCTGCTCCCGACTGGCCAGCTCGTCCTCCGCGCCTCCCTGCGGCGCGGCCGACGGCGTGCCGACGCCGTCGCGCGCCTGCTCGAGGCGGGTGAACTCCTCGGCCAGCTGCGCCTGATCGCGGGTAATCATCTCCCGCAGCGCGTCGAGATCCGCCCGCTCGGCGGCGAACGCGGTCGCAGCGCGCCGCTCGCTCTCCTCGACCTCGGCCAGCCTGCCGGCCAGCTCCTGCTCGCGAGCGGTGAGCAGCACCTGCGCCTGGTCGATGCTCTGCAGCCGCTCGGCCTGCGCCGTCGCCTCGAGCGCCAGCTGCTCCTCGCGCGCCGCCAGCTCCTGCTGGCCGGCCGCCAGGCCCGCGCGCGCCGCGGCCAGCTCCTGCCGCTCCTCGGCCGCCGCCGCCACCTGTTCGCCCGCCTCGGCCTCCACCCGCGCCAGCCGCTCGCGCTCGCTCGCCAGCGCCTGCCGCTCGGCGGCCAGTTCGGTCGCCGTCTGTGCGACCCGCTCACGCTCCGCCTCGAGGTCAGTCCGCTCCTTGGTCAGTTCGCCGATCGCCCGCTGGATCTCCTGGTTGCCCGCCTCGACCTCGCGCTCGCGCCCGTCGAGCTGCGCGGTGCGCTGGTCGAGCTCTTCGACCCGCGCCGCCAGGGCCTCCCGCTCGGACTCGAGTCGGCTCTCGAGCGTCGCCAGCTCGAGCCCGGCGGCGTCCAGCTCGCGCTGGCGCGCCTGCAGCCGGCTCTGGTTCTCCTGCACCGCCAGCACCTCGGCCTCGAAGTCCGCCTCCCGGCGGGTGACCGCGTTCTCGCGCTCACGCACCGCCCGCTGCGCCTCGTCGTTCGTCCGGCGGGCCTCGCCGAGCGCCGCCTCGCCCTCCGCCAGCGCCCGGCGTGCTTCTTCGAGCCGCGCCTCGCCCGCCGCCACCGCCCCCTGACGATCGGCCAGCGCCGCCTCGCCGCGCGCCAGCTCGGCCGCCCGTTGGTCGAGCTTCACCTCGCGGTCGCCGAGCTCGGCCAGCTGTTCGGCCAGCCGCCGCTCGCCCTGCTCGAGCCGATCGAAGCGCTCGACCAGCTTCGCCTCGTACTCGTCCTGCTTGGCGCTCTGCTCGTCGAGGTGTCGCGCACGATCGCTCAGCCGCGCCTCGTTCTCGGCCAGCGCCGTCTCCCGCGCCGCCAGCGCCTCGCCGGCCGCGTCGAGCTCGGCTGTGCGCCCGCGCGCGTCCGCCTCGCGCTGGTCGAGCGCCC
>JBFYZW010000355.1:0-12911 GCA_041309305.1 Deltaproteobacteria bacterium
CGTGGACAACCAGGACGAGCACGAGCGTCAGCGCCGCGGCAGCCGACGGGGCGAGGATGAACGCCCAGCGCCGGCTGGACGGCGCCGGCGCGGGCTGCTCGAGGGCCAGGCGGACCGCGAGCCGGTGCGCGAACAGCTCCGGCGGATCGGCGGCCAAGAAGGCGCGGTTGCCCTCGCGCAGGCGGTCGAGTTCGTCGCGCAGCGCCGGATCGGCGGCGCAGGCGGCCTCGATCTCCCGCCGACGCCCTTCGGGCAGGTCGCCGGCCAGGTACCGCTCGAGCAGCACGGGCGGGAACCGGCCCGCTTTGTCCTCAGCCGCCATGGCCCCTCACCACCTCGACCCGGTCCGCCTCGGCCTCCGCGTCGACCCCGGCCCGGGCCCGGGTGAGTTGATGGAACCGCTTCAGACGCTTGCCGATGGTGCGCCGCGACAGGTCGAGCGCCTCGGCGATCTCGTCCTGCGTCAACCCATCGACATGCGACATCACCGCCACCGTCAGCGTCTCCTCGTCGAGCCCCGCCGTGAGCTCGGTCAGGTCGAGCAGGGCGTGGACCTGACGATCAGGCCCCACCCGGGTCGCAGTCTGGGCCTCCACCTTCTCGACCGCGACCTGCTGACCGGCGGTCGTCCGCCGGCGCAGCCGATCGATCGCCTGGTTAGTCGCGATCCGGTACAAATATGTGAACGCCGAGCTGCGCCCCTCAAACCGCTCCCTATGTCTCCAGAATTGCAGGAAAACCTCCTGCACCAGCTCACGCGCGTCCTCCGGATTCCCGAGCAGCCGCAGGCCCCGCCGGTAGAGCGCCGGACCGTACCGCTCGTACAACCGTGCGATGGCCCCCTCATCGATCACGCTCGTTGCTCCTCGCCCATAAGCGCCGCCGTCGGCCGTCGCGTTCACCGGCGAGAGGCATAGCGAAAAACGGCTCGGCCGCCAACCCCGCCCCACGCTAAACGGACGGTCACGATTCCCGATCGCCACCAGCGGCTTCGCCCGAGAGAAAACCGACAACGGGGTGTGCGCGAATCGCGCACCCCCGTTTAGATCACCCGCTCAGACACGACCGCTCGGCTCCGTCGGTCACCGCGGACGCCGCCTCACGTCGGGCATGGGCGGTTGCTTAGAATCATTGTTTATCGTGTATTCATTATAATGCATCTAAAATATCTTTTCCAGCGATATATTTAAAATAATTACGGCGTCGTCACGGTGCGGCGCAACTCCTCGTTTTCGACGATCTCGAGCTCGAGCTGCTGGTCGACGGCGGCCAACGGGTTGACCAGACGGAGCCGAACCCGCCCGGCCGGCAGCTCAACGCGGTGCAGCGGCGTCGTGCCGAGCTTGCGCTCACCGAGGTAGACCTCCACCCAAGCCCCGGTGGTCCTCAACGACAAGAAACCCCGCCCCACCGGGCGCGGCGACCGCGGCCTGGGTGAGCCGGCGGCCTTGGCGTGCCGCGGCGCCGGCGCCGCCGGCGCGCCCTTCGCCTCGGCAGGCGTCAGAGCGACACCAGGCGTCAGGACGACCTGAAGCCGGCCGCGCACCCGACCGGGCCAGACCGTCTCCTGCCAGTCGACGTAGCCGCGGTGGGCCAGCCCCAAGGCCAGCGGGGCCTCCGGGTCGCCGAGCGGCAGGCTCACCGGGGTCACCAGGCCCGTGTCCCGACCGCCGACCAGCAGCCGCGCCCCCGCGGGGGTGCTCTCGATCCGCAACATCGTGACCGCCGTCGGAGCCGCGGCCGCCGGGACCGAGCGCTGGCGTTGCGCCAGCAGCGCCGCGCCTGCGCCGGCGATCCCCACCAGCGCCGCTGCCAGCATTCCCACCGCCCAGACCCATCCCCCCGCCCTGCCCCGCCGCGTCGGCACGCCGCGTGGCTCGAGCCGCTGCGCCGCCCCGCCGCCCGGCTCAGGGCCCGAATCGAGCGTCGCCGTGGCCACCCGATCGGCCGCGGGCCGGAGGGTGATCTCCCCGAGCGGCGAGGGCGTCTCCGGCCGCGCGTCGTGCCGCGCCGCGGGCGGGTCGAGCGCCAACGTCCGGCGCGGTGGCTCGGACGGCGCAGCCGGCGGCACCAACGCCCCGAGGTGCACAGCGCCGGCGGCACCGAGGGAGAAACGGAAGCCAGCCAGCGCGTCGGCGAGCTCGCCCAGGTTCGGCCAACGTCGCTCCGGCTCGCGCGCCAGGCAGCGGTCCACAGCGTCGGCCAGGGGCCCGGGGACCGCGGGGCAGACCTCGGCCAGCGGCTGGACCTCGCACTCGACGACGCGGCGCAGCACCTCGAGATCCGCGCCACCGCCGAACAGCCGCCGCCCGGCCAGACACTCCCAGAGAACGATCCCGAGGCTGAACTGGTCGCTGCGTTGGTCGAGCGAGCGGCCGGCCGCCTGCTCAGGAGACATATAGCTCAGCTTGCCCTTGATCATCCCGGCCCCGGTGCGGCTGACCCGCGCCTCCGCCTTGGCGATGCCAAAGTCGGTCAGCTTCACCTCGCCGGTCCGCGCGATCAGGATGTTGTGCGGTGAGACGTCGCGATGCACCAGGTTCAACGGCCGCCCCGCGTCGTCCGCCAGGCTGTGGGCGAACGCCAGGCCGCGCGCGGCGGCCTCACCAATCGCCGCGGTCTCGGCCGCGGTCAAGGTCGGCCGGGTCGAGGGGGGGGCGAGGATCCGGCGCAGGTCGACGCCGTCGACCAGCTCCATGGCCAGAAAATACACGCCATCGACGTGGCCGAAATCGATCACCTGGACGACGTTGGGGTGGGAGATCCGGGCGGCAAGCACCGCCTCGTCGATGAACATGCGCACGAAGGTCGAATCGGCGCAGTACTGCGGCAAGATCCGTTTGATGACCAGCCGGCGGGCGAAGCCCTCCTCGCCGCGCAGCTCGGCCAGGAAGATCTCGGCCATCCCTCCGAAGGCCAACCGGCCGCGGAGAAGGTATCGCCCGAACTGCTCCCCTGCCCCAATCATCCCGAGAATCCCCGCGCCCGCCGGTTTTTTGCGCTGGTGCGAGAGCCCACCTACGATGACCTCAGCGCCTTACCTACCACATCGTGACCACGGGAGAAGTGCCATGCGCAACACTCTCTACGCCGTCATCGCGACCTCATTGGCCATGCTCGCCACCAGCGGCATCATCGCGCTCGCCACCGCCGCGCCCGAGCGCGCGGCGCCGCCACGCGCCTACACCGAGCTGGAACTGCGCGAGCTGCTCGACGAGGCGATCGGCGAGCAGCTCCTGGCTGTCCACGCGCGCCTCGACGCGCAACGTCCGCCGCTCCGGCGCGGCGCGTCCGGCCCGGGCACGACGTCGCGTTGACCCCGCCGACGATCCCCGACCTGGATCGGCCACCCCACCCACCGCGGATCCCCGTCCGCCCGGCCTCCCCTGCTGCCGGCGGCGTCCGCGTCAGTAGATCGCCGCGCCGCTCACCTCCACCTGATAGGTCTCACAGGAGTAGTGCTCCGGCGTGAGCGGCTCGGCGCGCACGCGCAGGTCGATGACACGATCGTCGGCCACGCCACACATCTCCGGCCAATCGAGCTCCACCTGCGCGACACCCCCGACGCCGCTCGACGCGCAGCCGGCGAACGGCGGGGCCACCGTGCACGCGGCGCTGGTCGGAGGCTGCCCGAGCGGATCGAACAAGGCCGCGCACAGCTCGAGCGCGGTGCCCTGCGGTGCGGTGAGCCGAATTGCCACGCGGAAGCCGACCGCCGTGCACGCGTCCCCCTCGGTGAAGCCGACCCGCAGCCAATCCACGTCGCCGGCGGGTGAGCCGACCGGGACGTAGATCCGGCCGGTGGCGCTCACGATCGGCAGCAGCTCCCCGACGCCGGCCACCACCTGGCCGAGGTCCCCCTCGGAGAAGTTGCCGAGGAACCCGGCGCCGCCGGGCGCGCACTCGGCCGGCGCCTCACCGCCGCCGTCGCCGAGCGGCAGCTGCTCGTCGATGACGCCGTCGCAGTCGTTGTCGATGCGATCGCAACCCTCAACCCCGCCCTGCGTCACGACGCACGGGTACTCGCACCCGTTCTCGATCGGGCCGCCGAGGCCGCTGCCGTCCCCGTCCAGATCGTGCCAGCCCGGCACGCACTGATAGACGCACGCGTCACTGACGCAGCTCTGCGCCGTGTGGCTCTTGGCCGGACATGGCGCGCAGGACAAACACGCCTCCGGGTCATCGAGGCTCGGGCAGCAGGCGGAGACGGTGTTCTCCGCCTGACAGGCGCTCGAGGCGCTGCAGTCGCGCAGCCCTGGCTCACAGGTCGTGGTCGAACCGACCAGGCGCAGGAACACCGGCGGCCGATCAGCGTCGTCGTGCTCGATGAGCAGGGCGCCGAGCTCGGTCGCCGGCGTGGCCGACGCAGCGTAGCCCAGCTCGAGGCCGAACGCCTGGCCCGGCGTGAGGACGAAGGGCACGTCGAGCGCCGGCAGCGAGAACGGGCCGGCGGGCTCGACCGATAGGTTGACGATGCGCAGCGGATCCGCGCCACCATTCGTCAGGCGGACCGGCAGGGTGACCGACCGGCTGGCGTAGATCGCGCCGAAGTCCATGCACGGCGACGGGAAGCTGACGTCGTCCCGACACGCGTGCTCATCGTCGAGCGACCATTCGCGCACCACCGCTTGATCACGGCTGGCGTAGGTCAGGCTGAGCTGTGGATCGACACCCACGCACCCGACCAGGAAGGAGCGGACCGGGTTGTCGGGCGCGTCGGTCACCACGGTCAAGCGCCCGGCGCTCGCGCCGCGGGCCGCCGGCGCACAGCGGACCACCAGCGGCGCCGCGGACCCCGCCGGCACCGGCGCGGGCAGCGGCAGATCGACGCCGAGTTGCCCACCCTGCTGGTCGCTGACCCAGGCGTCGAGCACGAGCAGCGGATCGGCGCCCGCGGCGGCGAGGTTGTGCAACCAGATGGCGCCGAGGGCCGGTTGGCCGACGTGGACCGGGCCGAGGGCGAGCTCGAGCAAGGGCTCGGTGACCAAGAGAGGCCCGATGCGCGCCCGACCGGTCAAGGGAACGCCGTAGTCCACGCCAGGTCGTTCGCTCACGGTGACCGCCAAGGTCCCGCTGGTCGGCCCCAGCCGCTCGACGTTGGCGATGAAGTCGACGCGGATCAGGCCCACCGACGACGGCGCGAGCTCGACCGGCAGCGTGAAGTCCAGGGGCGTCGCGATGATCAACGCCGGCGGCGTCGCTGCCGCCCCGGTCACGGCCACCGCGTCGAGGGTCAACGGCACCTCCGCGAAGTTGAACAGCCGGACGAGCCGCGACGATGGGAAGCCGACGCTGACCGATTCGAACTCTACCGCCGCGGGCTCGAGGTAGAGATCGGGGGGCGCACCCCGCGCCTGCAGCGTCACCCGCGCCTCGCCGGCGAACGAACCGCTGGCCGCACCGTACGGAACGCGCAGCTCCGCTGTGCCGACCACACCCACCGCCAGGTCGACGTCGACCTGGACGGCGACCAGATCGACGGGCCGGCCGTCGGCGGTGCAGACCCGCTCGACACAGCTCGCGGCCGCGACGCCACAATCCTCGTCGACCGCACAGAACGCAGCGAACCGGCCGAGGCGGTGGCGACCATCCTCGTCGCTCGGCGTCATCACCGAGAGCGCGAAGCCGTCGTCGCCGACGAGCGCCGGTGGATCGAAGACGGCAAACATGCCGCCGACCCCCAGGTTCTTGAGGTAGAGGGCGTGGCGCAGCCCGCGCCCCGCCGGCACCGGGCCGAGATCGACGACCTGGCCGTCGAGGTCTTCGCCGTGTTGGCCGAGCATCGTCTCGGTCACGATCACCTCGGGCCGCCCGGTGTAGTCGACGAGCAGGGGGACCGAGACGTGCAGCGCCGCTGGGTCGTTGGTGGTCAGGGTCAACAGAGCGACGAACGGCGCCCCATCGCTGCCGGTGAAGCGCACAGTCAGCCCGAACTCTCCTTGCGGCGGGATCAACAGGACGAAGCCCGCCGGATCCGGCGTGACCGCCACGCGGCCGCCCGCCCCCGGCACGTCGACGCGGCTGATCTCGAGGTTCGCGCCGCCGAGATTGGCGATGCGCAGGCTCCGCGTCGCGGTGCGCCCGCGACCCACATCCGCGAAGCGCAGCGCGTCGGTGAGCAACCGGACCACCGGCTGGGGGTCCTGGTCGACGGCCACATCCCCGGGCAGCGCACCGCAGACGCCGCCGCTGCACACCTCCCCGGCCCGGCAATCCCGGCTCGAGACGCAGGTGCGTGGTCGCGCCGGCGGCGGCGCGCCCTGCTCCAGGCAGCCGGCGAGCGCCCCCCCCCAGAGCACGACCAAGCCCAGCGCGACGCGACCGGCGTCAGCCGAGGTGCAGAAGTCAGCAGGCGCGACCCTCATCGGATGCTCATTATAGAGAGGTTGCCGCACGACACAACGGCGAGCCACCCTCACCCCTTGAGGACAACCGGCTCGTCGACGTCGTCCTCCCGGCCGAAGACCTCGCGTTGCACCGGATGGACCAGCGCCGGCCTCGGACCACGCCGTGGCAGCGCCTTACGCCGCCGCTCCTTCTTGCTCTCCGGCCGCACGGCCGGTTGCCCGGTGGCCAGCACCTGGGCGAAAGGCCGGCTCGGTGGCGGACGGCTCTGCCGCTCGACCTCGGCGGCGCGTTGTTGCAGCTCCGCGATCCGCTCCGGGGTCGTCGCGTTGCCCCGCCCGACCATCGTGCTCCGGACCTCGACGCGGAGATCATCGTCCGCCACGATCGCACACCCCTTCTGGGCCTCGGCCCACGGTCTGGTATGATACTACACGCTTTGACACGATCTGGCATCCTGGCGCCGGCCCTGGTCACCGGCCTGGCGCTCGGCTGCGGCCCCGGCCGGCCGCTCGCCGACCCTCCGCCCGAGGGGTGGTTCCAGCACCCGGTGGCGCCCATCGGGTTCGCGGTGCCTGCCGATTGGCGCTCGAGCATCGAGTCGACCGCCGGCGGCAGCGCGCTGGTGTTCGCCGGGCCCTCGTCGGACCGAGGCGCGTACGCGCCGATCACCTTCCGGCTGGTGCCGAACGACGACGCGAGCCTCGACGAGCAGCTCGAGCGGATCCTCGCCGCCGCGGCGCTGCACCCCCGGTTCCGCCACTGGGGCGCCTGGCCGGTGGTCGCCGGCGGGCGATGCGGGCTCGCCTACGGGCTCGAGCTCGAGCACCACGAGAGCCGTCAGTGGCAGCAGGCGGTGCTCCTGCCCGTCGGCGATCTGTCGCTCCACCTGGCGCTCTCCGCCGTGCCCGAGCATTTCACCGCTGGCGTACCGGTGTTCGAGCGCCTGCTCGCCACGCTGGTCATCGGCGACGTGAACACCGGTTGCGGCGCCGGCGCGCTGTGGTAAGCTGCCTGCCCATGCCGCAGGAGTCCTTCGACGAACGTCTCGTCTGGTTGCTGCAGATCAGCCGCAGCATGCTCGCCACGCGCGATCTCGATCGGTTGCTGACCCTGATCACTGACGCGTTCGTGCAGGCGGCCGAAGCCGATCGGGGCTTCCTCCTCCTCAAGGACCGCCTGAGCGGCAAGCTCGCTCAACGGGTCGGGAGGACCAGCAAGGGGCTCGACACCGGCGAGTCCGAATCGCGCATCTCGTCGGTCGCCAGCCGGGTGTTCAAGGAGAAGAAGCCGGTCTTCGCCACCGACACTGCGAGCCAGGACGACCTGGCGTCGCGCCGCTCGGTCGACGAGCTCAACCTGAAGATGATGGTCTGCGTGCCGCTGGCCACCGAGACCGAGACCATCGGGGTGATCTACGCCGACGGCAAGACGAGCCTCGACAAGGTGTTCACCAACACCAACCGGCGCACACTCGAGATGCTGGCGGACCACGCCGCCGCCGCGATCGAGAACGCGCGGATGTTCGAGCGCGCGACCAACGACCCGCTCACCGGCCTGCCGAACAACAGCTACTTCATCCTCCAGCTGGCCAAGGTGATGCGCGAGGCCACCGAGGACAGCCGCGCCGGCATCCTGCTGCTCGACGTCGACGCCTTCAAACGCGTCAACCTCGCCGCCGGTGCCGAGGCCGGCGATCGGGCGCTGGTCGACATCGCCGCGACGTTACAGGACGTTGCCCGCGCCGACGGCTTGGTCGCCCGCTATGGCTCGGACAAGTTCGCCATCCTGCTCCCCCCCGAGGAGGGCACCTCGATCGCGGTCCGACTGCGCGACGTGGCCGAGCGTGCCCGCGCGGCCATCGCGACCAAGACCTACCACGGCATCCACGTCACCGTTTCGATCGGCGGGGTCAATTTCCCCGGCCCGAAGGCGGAGAGCGCACCGGATCTGGTCGCGCTAGCCGACGACCAATTGGCCAAGGCGCGCTCGCGCGGCCCCGGCGAGGTCGAGATCGCCTGAGCGGCCCTCAGCCGGAGCTGGGTGGCAACAAGCGGAGCAACGCCGTCTGACGCCCCACGCCGCGCAGGCGCACCGTCTTGCGCCGGTTGGTCGCCCCACCGACGATCTCGACCTGCGCGCGCGCGACGCCGAGCGTCTCGGCCAGACAGCGGATGAGCACCTCGTTGGCCTGCCCGTCCACCGGCGCCGCGGCGAGCTGGATCTTCAGGCGGCCGTCGTGCGGTCCGAGGATCCGCGTGCGCGAGGCCCGCGGTGAGACGATGACGTCCAGCAACAAGATCGCGTCGCCCTGATCGTGCAACCACGGGTGCGCCGGCGGCGGCGTGGCAACCGGCAGGCTGCGAATCCGCGCGCCCAGGCGCGCGCCGGGGTCCCTACCCGACCGCTTCGGCATCGTTGACGCTCAGGACCGGCGGCGCCGGCGGTCGAACGCGCTCGAAGACCGCCACGGTCCCCTCGCGCTCCGGCTCGGCGCTGACCTCATAGGTGTCGAGGATCTTCTCGTGCGTGGCGAGGATGCCGCGCAGCTCGCTCAACGCGCGAGCCCGCTGCCGCTTGAGCTCGGCGATCTCGTCGGCCAGCTTGGTCACCCGCCCGTGGGCGTTGTGCAGGATCTTCTCGGCCCGCAGCTCGGCCTCGGTGACCACCAGCTGCGCCTCCTTCTTGGCCTGCTCGCGGATCTCGTCGATCGCCCGCTGGGCGGTGAGCATCGCCTCGCGCAGGGCCTCCTCGCGGTCGCGGTGCTCGGCCACCTCCTGCTCGATCCGGCGCATCTCGTTGCGCAGCTCGCTGTTCTCACGGCTGAGTTCCCCGAGCTGCTGGGCGACCAGGTCCAGGAAGCTCTCGACCTCGCGGCGGTCGAAGCCGCGCAGCGCCTTGTGGAACTGCTGTTGCTGGATGTCGATCGGCGTCAGCTTCATGATGGATCACCCTCTCGAGCGTCTCGCTCGGCAAAGATCTGCGTGCCAATGCGCACCATCGTGGCGCCGTGTGCGATCGCCTCTTCGAAGTCACCGCTCATCCCCATCGACAGCTCGCGCGCCCCGCGCCCGAAGTCGGTCGCACACAGCGCACGGCGGAGCTCGGCCATCGCGGCGAAAAACGGCGCCGGCGGGTCGCCTTCGGGCAGGATGGCCATCAGCCCGCGCAGGTGCAGGCCGGAGCGCACCGCCACCCGGCCGGCGAAGGCCACCGCCTCTTCGGGCGGCACCCCGCCCTTCTGCCGCTCCCGACCGATGTTGACCTGCACCAGCACGTCGATCGGCGTCTGGCTCGCCCGCCGCGCCAACGCCTCGGCGAGCTCGTCGCGATCGACGGTGTGGACGATGCGCGCGTGGGCGAGCAACTTGCCGACCTTGTTGCGCTGCAGCCGGCCGATGAAGTGCCAGGTCGCCTCGCGCCCGGCGGCCGCGAGCCCGGCGGCGGTCGCGGCCAGGGACTGCACGGTGTTGTCCCCGAAGTGACGCACGCCGCAATCGTACGCCTCGAGCACCCGGTCGAGCGGCTGGTGCTTGACCACCGCGATCAAGGTGACGTCCGCTGCGGCTCGACCGGCCGCCTCGGCAGCGCGGCGAATGCGCTGACGCACGTCGGCGAGGCGATCGGGCAGGCTCACGTCAACGCCTCCATCGCGGCGAGCAACTCGCTGAGCGGCAGGCCGACCACGTTGGTGTAGGAGCCCTCGAGGCGCTCGACGAACGCCCCGGCGCGCCCCTGGATGGCGTACCCGCCCGCCTTGTCGTAGGGCTCGGCGCTGGCGACGTAGCGCTCGATCTCGGCGTCGACCAACCGGCGGAACCAGACGCGCGTGACGACCGCGGCGCCGGCGCGGCGATCGTGGTGCGCGACGCAGAAGCCGGTCACCACCCGGTGCTCGCGGCCGGCGAGCAAGGCGAGCATCTCACGCGCCTCGGTCGCGTCGCCCGGCTTGCCCAGCCGACGCCCGTCGACGACCACCACCGTGTCGGCGGCGACCCCGAGCCCGGTGAAGGCACCGACCCGCGCCAGCTTCCGCTCCGCCAACGCCACGACCCCGCTCTCGACGCTCCCGCCAGGCCAGGCCTCGTCGTCGGCCGGCACCCGCACCGCCACGGTGAAGCCGGCGGCCTCGAGCAGCGCGCGACGACGCGGCGACTGAGAGGCGAGCAGCAGTGGACCACGATGTAGGGTCATGTCGTCTCGATGATAGAGAGATCGCGCCCGAAGCCCAAATTTCCGGCGCGCTGCCGGTCCTTGAGCGACCGCCCCGGCGAGCGGGCGAACGGCGCGGCTCAGTCGAGGATGAACTTCTCGGGGTTCTGCGGGATGCCGTTGAAGCGCACCTCGTAGTGCAGGTGCGTGCCGGTCGAACGACCGGTGTTGCCGACCGCGGCGATCACCTGGCCGCGCTTGACCCGTTGCCCGACCTCGACCCGCGTGGCCGAGAGGTGTGCGTAGTGGGTCTGCACGCCGTAGCCGTGATCGAGCACGACCGTCTTCCCGTACCCGCCGCGGGTGCTGGAGAAGACCACCATGCCGTCCGCCGGCGCGATGACATCGGCGCCGTGGTCGGCGGCGAAGTCGAGCCCTTTGTGCATCACGCGATGGTTGGTGTACGGGTCGGTGCGCAGGCCAAACGTGCTGGTCAGCAGCTGGCTCTTGGTCGGCCGGATCGACGGGGTGCTCGCGAGCAGCGCCTGGTTGTCGTTGAAGTACTCACGCAGGTCGCGGAGGTTGCTGGTCTGGGACAAGGCCTCGCTCTCGATCGCGTCGAGCTTGGTGTCGATCAGCCGCAGCGCCAGCTTCGAGTCGACGAGCTCCGTGTCGAAGTCGGTGCGCTCGCCCGGCGCGTAGAGCACCGCGGGGGTCGCGCCGGAGTCCTCGGAGAGCGGCCCCATCGCGAGGTTGCGCTCCGGATCGTTGAGCTGAGTGATCGTCTTGACCTTCTCGGCGAACTGCTGAATGCGCTGCAGCTCACCGTCGATGCGGGCGATCTCCTGCTGGACCCGCCGCACCTGGCTCTTGAGCAGGACGTTCTCGTCCTTCAGGCTCCGGTTCTCACTCGCCTGATCCGCCATGTACAGGTAGTGGACGAGCATGAAGCCGCACGTCGCGACGACCGTCAACCCGATCAGCCCTGCCTTGACGAGGGTGGTCCGCGGAACGATCAGCCGCCGAACCTGCGCCGACTTCTCGGGAACGATGAGGACAGTATAGGTCTTGTTTGCCACGTCTGGGTCTCTAGCAGGCCGGTCGGGGTCGGGTCAAACCCAACACGGCGAAAAGGTTGGCTACTCCTCCACCGCCAGGCAGACGACGGTGATGTTGTCGTCGCCGCCGCGTTCGTTGGCCAGGTCCACCATCGCCTTCGGGACCTCCTCGATCGACAGCGTCGCCAGCGCGATGCCGATCTCGGTGTCGTCGACGAAATTGGCCAACCCGTCGGAACACATCAAGAATCGGTCCTTGACCTGCAGCGGCAACGCGAAGGTGTCGACCGCGACGTCCTTCTCGAAGCCGACCGAGCGGGTGATGATGTTCTTCAACCGGCTCTGCCGCGCCTGGTCCCGCGTCAAGAGCCCCGCCTTGATCTGCTCGTTGACCAGCGAGTGATCGTCGGTGATCTGGACGATGCGGTTGCCGCGCTGCAGGTAGCAGCGCGAGTCGCCGACGTGCGCGATGAAAGCCCGGCCGGCGCCGACGAGCATCGCCGTCACGGTGGTCCCCATCCCTTGCAGGTCGGGATCGTTCTGCGCCTGGTCGTAGATCGCACCGCACGCCGCGCGCACCGCGTCGGCGAGCAGGCGCGGCACCGGCGAGCTCTCCAGCGGGGTTACCGGCAGGCCGTCGCGCACCGCCCCCATCGTCGCTTCGATCGCCTCGTTCACCGTCCGCACGGCCAGCGCCGACGCGGTCTGCCCGCCGAGATGCCCGCCCATGCCGTCGGCGACCACGTAGAGCCCGAGCTCGTCCCGGATCAGGTGGGCATCCTCGTTGTGCTCGCGGATGCGACCGACATCGCTCAGGCCCGACGAACAGACTCGCACGCCCACGCTCCCTAGCCCCGTTGGACGGGTCCCCGGTTGGCTGCCCCGGCCATCATCCCCAGCATCGACCGAGGGGTCAAGTAGTCGGCTCACCTGGCGGTCGTCGGCCTTCGGTCCGGCCTCGAGCGACCTCTGCCCTGCCCCCGCCGACCCGCGGTGCGTCGCGGCGGGGTCAGGCCGCCGGGTTGCGCGCCAGCATGTCGCGCGCCGCCTGGCGCGTGGTCCGCGTGATGTGGGCCCCGTCGATCATCCGCGCCAACTCCTCGGCGCGAGCGCTGCCGTCGACCGGCTCGATCAGGCTGGTGGTCCGTCCGCCGTCCACGTGCTTGCGAACCACCCAGTGATGCGCCGCGTAGGCGGCGATCGGCGCCAGGTGGGTGATGACGATCGCCTGGTGCCCGCCGGCGGCGACCGCCTGGATCTTGCGGCCGATGGTGTCCGCCGTCTTGCCACCCAGCCCGGTGTCGACCTCGTCGAAGACATAGAGCGACACCAGATCGCGACTGCTGAGCACGCGCT
>JBFYZW010000356.1:0-4878 GCA_041309305.1 Deltaproteobacteria bacterium
GCGTCGAAGAAGCCGGCGATCTCCACCGCCATCCCGTAGTAGGCGGCGGGTTCGCCGACCAGCGCGGCGGCGCTGCCCGCGGGCGCGTCGGGCCCGACGCGCAGCTCGTCGGCCCGCGGCATCGCGGCGAGGAAGAGCAGATCGTCGTTGGAGAGATCGCCGCAGGCCGACAGGCCCAAGGCAACGAAGAAGAGCGCCGCTGGTCGTCTCATCGCAACACCACCGCCAGGTTGAGACCACCGTCCACGTAGGCGAGCGACATCGGCTGGTCGACGTGGAAGAACATGTAGTGCACGCGAACCTCCGCCCCGGCCCGCAGCCACGCGGCCAGCCGCCAGCGCAGGCTCAGCCCCAGGCCGGGGCTCATCGTCGCGAAGCTCTGCGCCGGCAGCGCGGCGTCGACGAACTCCCGTCCGACGACGATGACCCCGAGGCGTGCCAGCCCGCCGAGCTCGAGCGCGCGCGTCGCCGGATACCGGTAGGTCAGCCCGAGGCCGGCCTCGACCTCGGTCAGGCGGACGCGGTACCTGCTCCGCCCGATCCGGTCGTCGCCGATGGTGAGCGAACGGACGCCGCTGCCGCCGAGGCCCAGGTCGACGAACAGGCCGACACGCCGCCGGATCAGGTCGTCGAGGTCGAGCTGCAGGCGCGCGATGGCCAGCGAGGCGAAGTAGTCTTCGCGCGCCGGGGCGGAGAGGAAGGTCTGACCGACCAGCGCCAACGCCAGCGACACCCCGGTCCGCCCGTAGACCACCTCGTCGACCGTGACGACGGCCCCCTTCGCGTAGTCGTCGGCGAAGGCGACCCGCTCCATCCGCGCCGGCTCGACCAGGACGCGACCGCGGTCGGCGACCTCGACGCGCTGCAGCTTGAGGTGATCCGACGCCCGCAGCTTGACCACATAGCCGCCCGGCGCGACGCCGAGCTCGGCCGGCTGGCCGGGTTGCTTGTCGAACTCCGCGACCACGGCATTGCGCGAGCGGGAGAAGAGGATGAAGTGACCGTGCACCTCCGCCGGCCAGGCGATGATCCCGTTCCGCTGGTCCAACCGGGTCAGCACCAGATCCCCGGCGCCGCGCAGGTCGTAGCGGTAGGTCGGGTGCTGGATCCCGCCGCGGGTCGCCACGGTGGTGGTCAGGGTGTTCTCGTAGGCGAAGCCGTACGCCTCGCCCAGCGTGACCTGCCCGTCGCCGTTCTTGTCCGCCGCGCCGCGCATGCCGCTGGCGAGGAAGTGGGTGAAATAGGAGCCCTGGATCGCGTCCGACTCCTGGGCGTCCTCGTCCGCGCCCGAGGCGGTGATCAACACCAGGCCGCTCTGCCGGGCGCCGATCTCGACCGCGATCGGCGCCACCTTGCGCGCGCCCTTGAGCTCGGTGATCTCGCCGGCGCGGCACGAGTCGAGCACCGCCAGCCGCACCGACGCCCCGGTGCCCTCGATCAGCTCCTTGACCCGTGCGAAGCTGAGCCGAGAGTCGCCGAGGCGCAGCTCGCCCGCCTGGGCGTGTCCCGAGTAGTAGAACAGGAAGACACTCGGCGCGCCCGGCTCGGCACCGAGGCGCTCGCCGATCCGCGCGAAGCGGCCGGCCACGGTCTCGGCGTCCTCCCCCAGGCTGACCTCGATCGCGTCAGGGGCGAAGCCGCCGAGCAACGTCAGCACCTCGCGCATCCGCTCGAGATCGTGCCCGACGTAGCGCAGCGGGGTGAGGCCGGCGCCGCCGAACGGGTGGCCGACGAGCAGCGCGCCGCGCCGCTCGGCGCCGGCGTGGGCGATCGCCGCGCTGGTGCACAAGAGCATGGCCACGAAGACGCGCATCAGGCTCCCACCCTGCTACCACACGCCTGGTTTCTCGAGCCAGACCGAGACCTGCGCCCACCCCTCCGGCAACGGCAGCGTCGCGGCGTCGCGCAGCCGGGGCCCGGCCACCGCTCGCGCGGCGACGACCAGCGGCGCCAGCTCCTCGGGGCCGTCGGCGACAACCAGAAAGAAGCGCTCGACGCCGCGTCCCTCGTCGAGCTGGAGCGCGAACGGGAAGCGGCCGCGCGCGCCGTCGGGCACCGGCCCCATCCGCGCGCTCCCCTCCGGGTAATAGACCTCCACCGCGCCGCGCTCGTCGGCCCCGACCAGCGCGAGGTAGCCGTGGTCGCCGGCGTCGTACGAGAGCTGCACCGTGGCCCCCGGGGCCAACGCTGCCCCGGAGCCGATCGGACGCCCCGCGGCGTCGACCATGCTCAGCGCCACGCCCGGCCCCTTGAGCCGATCGCCGCTCTCCGGGTCGGGGACCCACACCGCCACGAGCCCCGCGGCGGCGACCGCCGCCGGCGCGAGCCAGGCCCAGCGCCAGCGCCGACGCCGAACGGCGGCGACCCGACGGCGCTCGTGTTCGACCCGAAAGGCCGCGTACGGCAGCTCGGTGACGAACCGTTGCTGATCGCGCTGCAGCTCCTGATGGCGCCGCTCACAGAGCGCGCAGCCGGCCAGGTGCTCCTCGACGCCGCGCCCGACCTCGCCGCCGAGCTCGCCGGCGACCAGCCGTTCGAGCGTGAAGACCGAGATGTGATCGCCGTCGCCCATGGTTGCCTTCTAACGATCGGACACGTCTGCCGGTCGCGACTGGAAAAGAAAATCCGCTTCGAGCCCCTCGCGCAGCAGGTCGGGGTCGACCAGCTTCAGCTCGCCGCGCGCCACCTTGACGAAGCGGCGCAGGTGTTTGCGCAGGGTCGGCACCGAGCAGCCGACCGCCGCGGCCGCCTCCTGCTGGCTCATCTCATCGACGAAGTAGAAGATGGCCGCCAGCTGCACAGCGCGCTCGAGCTTGCCCAGGATGCGCAAGACCAGGGCGACCCGCTCGTGGCGCAACGCCTCGGGCTCGCGGGTGGCCTCGCCGACCGCCGCGGCCTGCGCGAACCGGTCGTGCCACCCGGCCCGGCGGGCGCGCAGGCGGTTCAGGCAGTGGTTGGTCGCGATGCGCACCAGCCAGGTCAGCGGCGAGGCCTCGGCGCGGAAGCTGTCGTGGTGCTCGACCACCTTGACGAACACATCGTGGAAGGCGTCCCGGGCCTCCTCGTCGTTGCCGAACAGCATCTGGCAGCGACGATAGATCGCGCGGCCGTATCGCTCGTAGAGATCACGAACATCGGCTGCGGGTGGCGAATCGACCATCGACCAGGCCTCGGTCACTCCGACAAAGCGTGAAGCCCGCGGCGAGTCACCTCGCCGCGGGCCTCGCCCGAGACAACGACGCGAGCTACTCGCCGCCCGCCAACGCGGCCATGCCGCCCTCGGCGACCGCGACCATCGCGGCCTCGAGCGCCGGATCGATGTCGTCGAGCGACGGGAGCGCCAGCGCCGCCAGCGTGCTCGAGAAGACCGGGCCACACAGCGCCTCGGTGCCAACCGGGGGCTCGAGGTAGTCGATCGCGCCCCCGCCGTCCTGGCCGTTGAAGTGCAGGTAGAGCCGCTCGATCGACTCGTCCCAGCACTCGACCGCGGTGAGCGACCCGCCCGCGCCGAGCGACCCACCGGTGGCCGTGGCCTCGGCCCGCCCGACGCCGCTGTTGACGAACGCCATCGCCACATCGAGCGCCTCGTCGACCCCGTCGGCCGGCTCGCTGACGTCGAAGATCCCCTCGAAGTTGAGGAAGTCGACCGTGAAGCCCTCGACGTTGTCGACCGCGCGGCCGTAGAAGTAGTCGAGGTCGGCGGGCGACGCGGCGGGGTTGTCCTCGGACACGAAGTCGCGCAGGTAGGCGAGCACCCAGGCGACCTCGTTCGCCGGCACGCTCACGTCCTGATCGCGGCTGTAGAGCGCGATGAAGCGGCCGTGAGGCACCTGCTCCGCGACGTACTCGGCCGGAAAGGCCTCGGCGAGGAACGCCGCGTTGGCGTCGAAGTCCCACAGCGTGATCCCGGCGCCGTGCTCCTCGTTCTCCGGGTCGGGCGTCGCCCCGCCGGCGATGATCGGCCGGAAGGAGGCCAGATCGTTGTCGACGCCGCGCAAAATCGCGTAGGCGTAGCGGAAGTCCTCGTCCTCGGGCTGCTCCTTGATGTAGGCGGCCACCTTGCCGACCTCACCCTCGAAGTCCCACGGTCCCCAGAGGAACTCCCTGGTCTCCGAGTTATAGAAGGTCGGCGGGTAGCTGGTCACGGCCTCGAGGGTGTCGACGATGCCGGCGACCGCGCCGTTGACCCCGCTGACCAACTGCCAGGAGGCCTGCGGATAGAGGGCCGGATCGCCGACGTCGCGCGTCACGGTCGACGGCGTGGTCGCGGTCAAGGCGTCGCGCGACGGGAGCGCGGCGCGGTACTTGGCCAGCAGCGCCGGGTCCCAGCCCTCGGCGCTCTCGCTCGCACAGGCGCCGGCGAAAGCGATGAGCAGGACAGCGACGATCGAGCTTCTCATGGAGGGTCTCCTGGTTTGCGGTTTGTCCTCTTGGACACCGCTCCGGCCGTCCGGTGGAAACGGTTTCGCCCCCCGGCCGGCGCCCCACCGATCTGCCCACAAGCTCGGGCGGAAGAACAGGAGAAACCGCCCCCGGGGCGCCCCTTGGCCTGCGTCGGTGGCGCCGGTATGGTGGCCGCGCGCGGAGGGCGGCATGCGCCGAGATCTGGTCGCCGAGCTGCACGAACGGGTGGTGGTCGCCGACGGGGCGATGGGGACGATGCTCTACGCCAAGGGCGTCTACCTGAACCAATGCTACGACGCGCTCAACCAGGCCAACCCGGAGCTGGTGCGCGACGTTCACCAGCAGTACGTGCGCGCCGGCGCGGAGCTGCTCGAGACCAACACCTTCGGCGCCAACCCCTTGAAGCTCGAGCCGCACGGCCTGGCTGACCAGACCGAGGAGCTCAACCGCCGCGGCGCCGCGCTGGCGCGCGAC
>JBFYZW010000357.1:0-18970 GCA_041309305.1 Deltaproteobacteria bacterium
TGCTCGGCGCCGGGCTCGCGGCCGCTGGCGACGCCTCGGCCGGCGTGCAGCTGCGCGGCGTCGACGTCGCCGCTGACCGGCGGGTCTTGCTCCTGCACGAACAGCTCAGCGCCGGCGCCTGGCTCACCGACGAGGACCCGACCGGCATCGTCCTCGGCCGGCGATTGGCCGGCACGTTGGCGGTGACCCCCGGCGACGAGGTGGTCGTCCTGTCGCAGGCCGCCGACGGCAGCATCGCCAACCAGCTCTACCGGGTGCGCGGCGTGCTGCGCACCGTCGGCGAGGCGACCGATCGGGTCGGGTTGTTGATGACCGCCGCCGCCTTCCGCGAGCTGATGGCCTTCCCCAACGGCGCCCACCAGATCATCGCGCGGCGTCCGCCAACGGCCTCGCTCGCCGACGTCGCCGGAATCGTCGGCCAGATCGCGGACGGACACGTCGTGAAGACCTGGCGGGAGGTCAATCCGGTCCTCGCCACCTACATCGACTCGACCCGCGGGCTGCTCAACTTCATCTTCGTCATCTTCTACGTCGTCGTCGCCATCGTCGTCCTCAACGCCATGCTGATGGCCGTCTTCGAACGGATCCGCGAGCTCGGCGTGCTCAAGGCCCTCGGCGCCGGCCCGGCGAGCATCCTCGCGCTGATCTACCTCGAGAGCATGCTGCAGGTCGGGCTGGCGATCATCGTGGCGCTCGCCCTCAGCGGACCGTTGTTGTGGTACCTGGCCACGGTCGGGCTCCACGTCCCCTCCCTCGCCGGCGTGTCGGTGATGGGCCTGGCGATGACCGAGCGCTGGATCGCGCTGCCGAGCGCGGCGACCTTCGTCACGCCGACCGTGCTGCTCGGCGTGGTGGTGTCGCTCGCCGTGCTCTACCCCGCGGGCAAGGCCGCGCTGATCCCACCACTCGCCGCGATGCGGCACCACTGAGCGAGCGAGCATGATCCCCGCTCACCAGCCGCCTCGTCGTCGCACCGGCATTGCGCGCTGGGTGCCCATGAATCGCGCCCGCCTCCGCGGGAGGGGACGATGACCCTGTCGGCCCTCAGCGTGATGGCCTGGCGCAATCTATGGCGCAACCGCCGGCGGACGGTGATCACGATGGTCTCGATCGCCCTGGCGACGATGCTGGCCATCTTGATGAGCGGTATGCAGGACGCCAGCTGGCGCGAGGTGATCGACACCGCGGCGCGGATGGGCGGTGGTCACGTCACGCTGCAGCACCCGGAGCACCTCGACAAGCCGACCCTCAGCCGAACGATCGCCGGCGCGGAAGCCAAGGCGGCGCGCGCCCTCCATGAGCCGGGCGTGCGACGCGTGGTCACCCGCATCGTCGGCCAGACGCTCCTCTCGACCGCCCATGACACCTTCGGCGCCGGCTTTGTCGCCTATGACCCGACCGCCGAGGACGAGAGCACCTTGTCGCTGCTCGAGGCGCTCAGCGCCGGCCGGCCCTTCACCCGCCCCGACGAGGGCGGCATCCTCCTCGGAGCCCGCCTGGCCAAGAACCTCGGGCTGACCCCCGGACGCAAAGTGGTCTACACGATGACCGGCAAGGGCGGTGAGATCGTCACCGGCCTGGCGCGGGTCACCGGCCTGGTCGCCACCGGCTCGCCGAGCGTCGATCTCGGCCTGTGTCTCTTGCCGATCGACGCCGTGCGCAAGACGCTCGGCTATGGTCCCGAGGAGGCGACCCAGGTCGCGCTCTTCTTGCACGACAACCGTGACGCGGCCGCGGTCGCGCGAACGCTCGGCGCGGCGCTCGGCGACGACGCCGTGGCGTTGACCTGGCGGCAGGCCCAACCCGAGCTCGACTCGTTCATCGCGATGAAGCGCAGCGGCGCGTTGATCTTCGAGCTGCTCATCCTGCTCCTCTGCGCCGCCGGCATCTTCAACACGCTGTTCGTCAGCGTCATCGAGCGACTGCGCGAGTTCGGCATCTTGATCGCGGTCGGTTTCCCGCCCGCCCGGCTGTTCGGGCTGGTGATGCTGGAGAGCGCCTGGTTGTCGCTGCTCGGTCTGACCGCCGGGGCGTTGCTGGTCGCCGGCCCCTACGCCTACCTGAACCGCGTCGGCCTCGACCTGACCCAGCTGGCAGGTGGTGAGCAGAACATGGACATCGCCGGCGTCGGGATGAGCATGATCCTGAAGATCTCCGTCTACCCGGAGAGCGCCGCGGCGATCGCCGCGGCGGTGATCACGGCGACGTTGCTCGCCGGCCTCTATCCGGCCTGGCGGGCCGGTCGGGTCGAGCCGGTCGAGTCGATCAAGCTGGTTTGAGGAGACGCGCATGAGCGAAACCGCCCCGACCGTCGTCGAGCTCGACCAGGTGGTCAAACACTACCGCCAGGGCGCCGTCGACGTCCCGGCGCTGCGCGGCCTCGCGCTGCGCGTATCCCGGGGCGAGTTCACCGCCATCTGCGGCCCCTCCGGCTCGGGCAAGACCACGGCGTTGAACCTGATCGGCGCGCTCGACCGACCGACCTCTGGGCGCGTGCTGCTCGAGGGTCGCGACCTGGGTCGCCTGTCGCGCCGCGCGCTCAGCCAGCTGCGCCGCGATCGGGTCGGCTTCGTCTTCCAGGCCTACAACCTGATCCCGGTCTTGACCGCCTACGAGAACGCCGAGATCGTCATGGCGCTGCAAGGGGTGCCGGCGGCGACGCGCCGCCAACAGGTGATGACGCTGCTCGCCGAGGTGGGCCTCACCGGCCTCGAGCACCGCCGTCCCGACCAGCTGTCGGGTGGCCAACAACAGCGGGTCGCCATCGCCCGGGCCATCGCCGCCGGGCCGGCGGTCGTCCTCGCCGACGAACCCACCGCCAACGTCGACTCAGAGACCGCCGACCGGCTGCTCTCCTTGATGGAGCAGCTCAACCGCGAGCGCGGCGTGACCTTCCTCTTCTCGACCCACGACCCGCGCGTGATGGAGCGCGCCCGGCGCGTCGTCCGCTTCGTCGACGGCCGCGTCGACGACGATCGGTCCAAGAGCTGACGGCTGCCGGCGACCGCGCACCGAGCTGTCAGCCGCCGTTGACCGGGTAGGCGTACATCGTCACGCCGGTGATCGTCCCCGGCGCGAAGGTGCAGGTCCGGGTGGTGAAGTCCCCCTCGCCCTGGTAGGCGCCGACGTTGGGTGAGTAGATGCACGCCTCGCCCGACTCGCACAGCCCGTCGTCGTCGCCGCGCGCGTCCTCGAGGACCTCGACCGCCGCGACCAGGAATCGGTTGTGGCAGGTCTCGCCCGCTTCGCAGACGCCGTCCTCGTCGCCGCCGTTGCCGACGTTCTCGACCGCGTTGAGCTCGGCCCGCCAAGGCACCTGAACCTGGTCCTCGAGCACGCCGGTCGTCCCGTCGACCGCCGCCGGGCAGGAGGCGCCGTCGACGAACGGCCCGTTGACGTTGCGCAGTGCCGTGTCGCTGGCGCGCACGCGCCAATCCCAGACACGACAGGTCTCGCCGCTCAGACACGGGGTCCGGTTCGACGCGTCGGGGAAGGCGAGCCCGTCGCCGCCCCAGGCGCGGAAGCGGTTGGCGAACCCGAGCCAGTCGATGATGTTGGCGTAGCTGCGCGCGCCGTTGGTGTCGCTCTGGTTCACCGGCTCATTGGTCGTCAGCTTGCCGACGAAGGAGTTGGTCAGGTTGCGATCGATGTGCAGGATGGCGCTCGTCGGGTCGGCGTCGAAGATGTGCGAGCCCTCGGTCCCCGCCTGCGAGCAGGTCGAATGGACGAGCCCCGGGTTGGTGTTGGTCCCGCCGAGGTAGCACTGCGGACTGCCATTGAGGCCGACCCAGAGGTGCCCGGTGAAGCGGAAGTCCTGCACGTCGTAGAGGCTGAGCCCGCTCTGCCGATTGAGCGAGGCGTAGAAGTTGTTGACCCGGCACCCGGTGCTGAACTGCCAGAAGGAGGTGAGGCCGTTGTCGTGGTTGTTGACCGACACCGTCTGCACGATGGTCAACGCGGCGGGTGCGCCGAGGGTGATCCCGCTCCCGCCGTGGTTCGCACTGGTCACGTGGGAGAAGGTGTTCTGGTTGGCGTCGTCGGCATCGTAGAGGCCGCGCTGTTCCGAGCCGACCGCGAGGAGCCCGACGACGGTGTTGTCGCGCGTTTCGTTGTAGAGCCGCAGCGCCTCCCCGTCCCACTCGTCGAAGATCTGCAGGTTGGCCACAGTCAGGTCGACGAAGACGTTGTATTGGGAGAGGACCGTGTCGGTGGCGTCGCGCACCGCCTGTACGCCGCGGCCGAAGTTCGCCAGGTAGACGTGACGGAAGGCGTTGCCGCGCGCCCCCTTGAGCAACAGACCGCTGCCCACCCCTCCCGAGGCCTCGAGCCAGGCGAAGCTGTTGAAGTCGGACAGCTCGACGTCGAAGCCCGAGCCGCCCGGGTTCGTCACCCGCACGCGTTCGATCCGGTTGTAATCCGCGTCGAGCAACGCCAGCTCGCTGCCGTCGATGGCCAGGTCGGTCAACAGGTTGCCGCTCGAGCCGCCGTTCAGCTCGACCGCCTCGCGATACGGGCTGTTGTACCGGTGCGCCGCCAGCCGGTGCAGCCGCGACCGGGTGACGGCGTGCCAGAGCACCAGGTAGACGACCGCTCCGGAGGGGTCGTCGATCGAGGTCTCGAGCCAGAGGAAGCGCTGCGTCCCGGCGGCGAAGAGGCAGAGATCGTTGGCCGAGGCGGTCTCGCCGGTCTGCCACCGGCAGTTGCTGGTCGTACCGCCTCCCCAGCTCAGCGTCACGCCGGGCCGCGTGACCACCGCGATCCGGTCGGCGTTGAGGTTGTACCCGGCGGTGTCGGCCGAGACGGCGGCGACGTAGACGACGCCGGGCGTGTCGAGCACGACGCGGCTCGCGCCGCCATTGGGCGGCAGCGGCATCACCGGGTTGGACCACCAGACCGCCGGGTCGCTGTGCGCGATCTCGTTGCCGCCCTGAAGCACCGACACCGCGTTGGGCAGAAAGCCGGAGGCGTCGACCAGGTGCGCGAGTCCCCGCCCGAGCGCGAAGCCGGCGCTGGTGAAGGTCAACGGGCCGCTGTCGTCGCAGCGCCAGAGGAACGCGCCGAGCGTGTCGGTCATCGTCAGGCCGGCGCAGCTGGTCGCGGTCGGCACGACCACCCGGCGCAGCTCGCCGGAGTGCAGGCACGCCTCGCGGCCGACCTCGGTGCCGAGGCAGCCGACGTCCGCCTGGCCGTAGGGCCCGGCCCCCGGGTCGCCGTTGACGATGTAGTCGTTCCACGCCGGATGCGCCGGGTAGGCCGGCTCGACGACGACCAGCGGGGCGACGCAATCCGGCGCGACACAGACGAACCCGGCGTCGCAGTCCTCGGAGTCGACACAGGCCGACAGGCACGCCGCTTGCGGCTGCTCCGCCTGGTTGGTGCACGCCACCGGCGCCAGGTTGTCGGGGCAGGTGCGCACCTCGCCCGAGCAGCCCCGATCGTCGTCGACCGAGACCGTGCCACAGCTGTTGCTGGTGCAGGTGGCGTAGCGTCGCGTGCCCTGACAGGTGGTCGCCGCGCCGGTGACGGTGCAGGCCGACGGCGCGGCGTAGCTGGTCGGGCAATCGCCGGGGAGCGCGCAACAGTCACCGCTGGTGCAGCAGAAGCCGTTCTGACAGTGCCCGGTCAGGCACTGGCCCCCGGCCAGGCAGGCGCTGCCCGCCGCGTTCTTGGCCAGGCACACGTCGTCGAAGCAGTAGGTATCACCTTGCGCGCAGCGGCTGCTGTCGTAATCGTTGCAGGTGACGTAGCAGGCAGCGGTCACGCTGTTGCAGGCCAGGCCGCCGGTGCAGTCGCCGGCGTCGGCGCAGCAGGACGGGCCGACGGCGGCGCAGCAAACGCCGTTCTCGCACTTCAACCCGCCCTCGCAGCTCCCCTGGCCGGTGCCGCTGCACGAGGCGCCGGTGCCAGCCGGCAGAACGCAGGTCGGCGCGTCGCAGCGGTAGCCGTCGGCGCAGTCGGCGAGCTCGGCGCAGCCCGAGGCGCACGCTGGCGGTGGCTGACTCTCGGCGTCGGCGCAGGCGACCGGCGCCAGGTGGTTGGGGCAGGCGTAGAGCAGACCGACGCAGCCGCGGTCGTCGTCGACCGCCTGGCTGGCGCAGACGTGAGCCTCACAGGCGCGCTCGAGCCGAACGCCCTGGCAGTCGGTCGCCGGTGTCGTATCGCCGCAGACCGACGCGCCGGCGTACGTCGCCGGACAGTCGCCGGGGTTGTTGCAGCAGTCGCCGTGGCTGCAGCACAGGCTGCCGTCGCAGTAGCGCGAGACGCAGGCCTCGTGGCCGATCGTTGCGCAGCTCCCGCCGTCGCCCACCCGGGCGGCGCACTGCTGGTCGGTGTTGCAGTAGCCGGTCGGCGCGCAGTCGGCGTGGCTGTCGCAGGTCAGGCAGTTGCTCAGGCAGCCGGTGCACGGTGTGTCGGTCGACGGGTAGGTGCAGCCGCCGGTGACCGGGTCACAGGTGCCGGGGCTGGAGTAGGTACGGAAGACGGTGTCGAGCGCAAGGCACTCGCTCGGCGGCGGCGTGTGGCAGACGCGGACGGCGCCACCGCCGCAGACGCGCCGCGCGTCGCATTTCTCGCCGTCGGTGCAGGCGTTGCCGTCGTCACAGGCCGAGTCGACGACGCGCGGCAGGTAGAGGCAGGCGCCGGCCTCGCAGCGCGCCCCGGCGGCGTGCTCACAGAGCCCGGGCGTAACGCAGTCGGCGTGCGCCGAGCAGGCCGGCACCGAGACGCGCCGGCAGACACCGTCGGTGCAGGCCTCGACCGGCTGGCAGTCGGCGTCCCGGTTGCACGGTTGCACGCACTCGCCGTTCAGGCAGCTCTGCCCGTCGGCGCAATCGGCGGCGGTCTGGCAACGGTTCTTCGCCGGGTTGTCGCCGCACCCGACGCCGGCGACGACCAGCAGCAGCCCGAGGTGGCGTTTCATGGGGCCTCCCGTGGGGAGTCTACCACATCGGCGCGACACGGCCACCAATGGCCCCGAGCAGGCAGGCCTCCCGACACCGGTCACACACCACCGGACAGTCGCCGCCGGTCACCACCGCGACCTTGAGCGTCCCCTCCCGCTCGAGCGCGAGCGCGCGGCACGGGCAGGCGCCGACGCAACGACCGCACCCGGCGCAACGGATGACGTCGATGGTCGGCGGCGGCGCGGATGAACGAGGCTGCGCGGGCACCAGGACAAGATACGGCGCCGGCCGGGCGGCCGCCAGCCGCCCGGCCTAAGCACGGCGCAGAGGTCCTGGGGGCCGAGCCCCCTTGACCCGGGTCCTTATTTGGAGCAGATTTCCAGCTCGGAATTCGCTCCGAATTGGAGATGACGGTGAGGATCGACCATCAGGAGCTCGAGCGGCGCATGGCGCGCTTCTTCGAGGTGTGCCGGGCTGCGGGCTTGAAGATGACCCACCAGCGCACGGAGATCTACCGTGAGGTGGCGCAGACCGGAGAGCACCCCGACGCGGAGACGGTCTTCGCCCGGGTCAGGCAGCGGGTGCCGAGCGTGTCGTTGGACACGGTCTATCGCACGCTCTGGTTGCTCGGTGACCTCGAGCTGGTCCGGACCCTCGGCCCCCTGCGCGAGCGGGCCCGCTTCGACGCCAACCTCGAGGGCCACCACCACTTCGTCTGTACGACCTGCGGCCTGACCCGCGACTTCGAGAGCGAGCACCTGGACCGACTCCCGATCCCGACCCCGGCCAGGAGCTTCGGCGTCATCGAGGCGATGCAGGTCGAGGTCCGGGGCATGTGCCGTGCGTGCGCGAAGAAGAAGAAGAAGAAGAACCGACGACGAACGTCGACAACCAAGGAGGCGACCCGATGAAGACAGCTGCGCGAACGACCCTCAACCCACTCGCCGTCGCGTTGGCGATCGGCGGCTTGGCCATGGCCGTCGGCTGTGCGGCCCCCGCCGGCGAGGCCGGGCCGGCCGCCGCCGGGCACGGCGGCATGGCCATGCACGGCAAGCAGGGCTACACGATCCGCGACTGGTGGCCGGAGGTCCTCGACCTCGGCATCCTGCATCAAAACGCGTCGTTGACCAACCCGATGGGTGCGGAGTTCGACTACGCGGCCGAGTTCAAGCGGTTGGACCTCGCCGCGGTCAAGAAGGACATCCAGCAGGTGCTGACCACCTCCCAGGACTGGTGGCCGGCCGACTGGGGCCACTACGGCGGCCTGATGATCCGCCTGGCCTGGCACAGCGCCGGCACCTACCGGATCAGCGACGGGCGCGGCGGCTCGGCCTCGGGGACGATCCGTTTCCCGCCGCTCTCGAGCTGGCCGGACAACGCCAACCTCGATAAGGCCCGCCGCCTGCTCTGGCCGATCAAGAAGAAGTACGGGCGCAGCCTGTCGTGGGCCGACCTGATGGTTCTGGCCGGCAACGTGTCGCTCGAGTCGATGGGCTTCAAGACCTTCGGCTTCGGCGGTGGACGTGAGGACGTCTACGAGCCCGACGACTTCTACTGGGGCAGCGAGACCGAGTGGTTGGGCGACAAACGGGTCAAGGACAACAAGATGCACGACCAGATTGTCGGCTCGACCCAGATGGGGCTGATCTACGTCAACCCCGAGGGCCCGAACGGCAACCCTGACCCGGTCGCCGCGGCCGCGCACATCCGGCTCTCGTTCGGCCTCATGGCCATGAACGACGAGGAGACCGTCGCGTTGATCGCCGGCGGGCACACGCTGGGCAAGAACCACGGCGCGCACAAGCCGGCCGACTGCGTCGAACGCGAGCCGGCGGCAGCGCCGATCGAGCAGCAGGGCCTGGGCTGGAAGAACCGCTGCGGCAAGGGGATGGGCGTCGACACGGTCACCAGCGGCCTGGAGGGAGCGTGGACCTCGACGCCGATCCGCTGGTCGCACGAGTACCTCACCAACCTGTTCAAGTACGAGTGGGAGCTGACCAAGAGCCCGGCCGGCGCCCACCAGTGGCGTCCGAAGGGCATCAAGCCGACGGTCCCGGACGCGCACGATCCCAGCACGATGCACCTGCCGGTGATGCTGACCACCGACCTGTCGCTGGTCCAGGATCCCGAGTACCGCAAGATCTCGAAGCGCTTCCTCGAGGACCCGAAGGCCTTCGAGGACGCGTTCGCCCGCGCCTGGTACAAGCTGACCCACCGCGACATGGGCCCCCACGTCCGTCTGCTCGGGCCCGAGGTCGCCCCGCCGCAGCTGTGGCAGGACCCGGTTCCGCCCGTGGATCATCCGCTGGTCGGGGCCAAGGAGATCGCCGCGCTGAAGAAGAAGATCCTCGAGTCGGGGTTGACCGTCTCGCAGCTGGTCTCGACCGCCTGGGCCTCGGCGGCGACCTACCGCGACACGGACCGGCGCGGCGGCGCGAACGGCGCCCGGATCCGCCTGGCGCCGCAGAAGGACTGGAAGGTCAACCAACCGGCGCAGCTCGCCACGGTCCTCGCGGCGCTGGAGAAGATCCAGCAGGAGTTCAACGGCGCGCAGACCGGCGGCGTGAAGATCTCGCTCGCCGATCTGATCGTCCTCGGCGGCGCCGCCGCGATCGAGAAGGCGGCGAAGGACGCCGGCGTCGACGTCCAGGTGCCCTTCGTGCCCGGCCGGACCGACGCCAGCGCGGAGATGACCGACGCGGCGTCCTTCGACGTGCTCGAACCGAAGGCCGATGGCTTCCGCAACTACGTGTGCAAGGACCAGCGGCGCAGCCCGCCCGAGCTGCTCGTCGATCGGGCGTCGTTGTTGACCCTGACCGCCCCGGAGATGACCGTGCTGGTCGGTGGCCTGCGCGTCCTGCAGGCCAACACCCAGGGCGTCAAGCACGGGGTGTTCACCGACCGACCCGGCGCGCTGACCAACGACTTCTTCGTCAACCTGCTCGACATGGGCGTCGAGTGGCAGAAGTCCGCCAGCGACGAGCGGGTCTTCGAGGCGAAGGACCGCAAGACCGGCGCAGTCAAATGGACCGCGACCGCGGTCGATCTGGCCTTCGGCGCCAACGAGCAGCTGCGCGCCATCGTCGAGGTCTACGCGGCCGACGACGCGAAGCAGAAGTTGGTCAAAGACTTCGTCGCCGCCTGGCACAAAGTGATGATGCTCGACCGCTTCGAGCTGCCAGAACGCCGCGCGATCGCGAAACGTTGAGCTGAGACCCTCCACAGGTGAGCGGCCCGCGGGTTCGCCCCGCGGGTCGCCACCGCGCGCGCCGCGCGCGGTGATTGAGCGCGGCCCTCGTGCTCAGGGCGCGTTCGGCGTGCCGGCCTCGTAGCGCGCTTTGGCCGGCAGGACGTAGACCTTCGTCGTGCCGAGCGGGTCGACCCAGGGCCAACGTTGGGCACCGAAGAAGGCTGGCTTGCCCGCGAGGTAGAGCGAGTCGGGCAGCTCCTGCGGCGTCGAGCCGGCGCCACCCAGGCCATCCCAGTGCGCCGCCGGCGTGCCGGCCCAGACCCAGTTGCCGTCGCGAATGACGGAGCTGACCACGTCCGGGTCCGGCCCGGACCAGTCGGCGAACGCGCCGAGGCGCCAGACCGCGTCGGCGAGCATGTCCCCCGCCGGCGCCTGGTAAGTCCAGCTCGGCATGCCCTCCCAGCCGAGCACGTTGCCGACGAAGTTGTAGCCGAGGTGGCCGCTCATCGCACCGGCGCAGCGCAGGTTGCCGTCGTCGCTGAGGACCGGGTCCTCGTCGCCATAGATGTTGGGGGTCGGCCGGCGGGTCTTGGCCCGCTGGCCGGAGAGGTGGTTGCGGAAGAAGGTGATGTAGACCGCGTTGCCGCCGGTGTTGTCGCCGTCGGCGTTGAAGGAGTAGTTGCCCTCGAACAGCTCGAAGTGCGGCGTCGGGTAGTGCGAGGCCTGGATGCCGGTCTCGATCCAGCCGGCGTTCCAGGAGATGGCGCCGTCGTCGGTGTAGTTGTAGCCGACCACGTTGCCGCCGCCGGCGGCGCGGAAGTTGGTCACCTTGTTGAAGCGGATGATGACGTTGTCCTCGATCAGGTTGTGCGACGAGGCGTGGGTGACGTCGACGCCGTAGCCCCAACCTCCGTTCTGGTAGTACTGCGTGTCGTGGATGTAGCCGTGGCGCACCTCGCCGCGGTGGGCACGACGCAGGCCGACGCTCTTGCCGGCCGAGCCGTCGGCCTCGAAGTCCCGGGCCCAGCACTCGATGCAGTAGCCGAGGTTGATGTTGGCGCGGTCGTAGCCGAAGTTGCCGCTGCCGGTATGGGCGATGGTCACGCGCAGCTGCTCGACGCCGGCCCGGCGGGTGGCGGCGCTGGCGAAGCGGGTCAACTGCGCCTGTTGCGCCACGCGGAAGGAGATCGGCAGCGGCGTGGTGAAGCTCACCGTCGCGCCGCTGACCGCTTCGATGACCAGCATGTCGGCGATCGGCCGGTTGTCGCGCGCGTACCAGTTGCGACCGTTGCCGAGCGGCAGGTCCTCGCTCCAACGCGAGATGACGTCGTCGGTCAACTCGTCGAGCAGCACCAGCTGACCGGCGGCGAAGCCGGCGCCGGCGGCGTCCTGGACCAGCGTGACGCTGGTGTCGTCCTTGAGCCCGTCGCCCTGCAGCGCCACCGAGCGCGCTTCGCCGATCGAGTCGCTGCCCAGGCAGACCAGCGTGAAGCCCGGCCCGTCGGAGACCAGCTGCGTGCGGAAGGCGCTGTTGCCATCCAGCCCGGCGCCGCGCAGGACCACGTAGCTCGGCACACTCAGCGAATCGGAGATCTGAAAGACCCCGGGGCCGAGCTCGACGACGCGGCCGTCGCCGGCGCTCGCCACCGCGCCGGCGTCGTCGAGCGCGCTCTGAATGGCGCTGGTCCGGTCACCGGCCGCGGCGCTGATCGTCGCGCTGACGGCGGTGTAGACCGGGATGCCGCCGTCGACGCCGGCGACCCACGAGGTCACCCGCGAGGCGGGCAGCTCGTACAACGCCCCCGGCGCTGGGCAGTCACTCGCCTGCCAGGCGCCGGCGCAGCAGGCGCCGGTGCTGTGCAAGACGCCGGCGCAGAAGCAGGGCGCGTTGATCGTCCCGTGGTCGCAGGCGCAGGCGAGGTCACTGCCGTCGCAGTCCTGGTCCAGGCCGTCACCGCAGATCTCGGCCTGCGGCGTGCAGCCGTCCCCAGGCGTCGGCGCGTCGGTCGGCGCCGGCGCGTCCCCAGCACGCGCGTCGCCGGCCGCGTCCCCGGCGCTGTCTCCGGCCGCCGTCATCGGGTCGCCGCCGTCACCACCGTCGCCACCGCCCGCCGCCGGCGCGCCGAGGTCGCCGTGCAGCGAGCATCCGGCGATCACCATCCACGACGCCGCGGCCACGCCAAGTCCGGCCGCGCGCCGCCACGCTGCTCGCGCACCGTTCATCGTCGCCTCGCTCTCGCAGGTCTGGCGGTCAGGATACCCGAACTGCGCGCCGGCGTCCCGTGCGCACGCTTCCGAGCAGGTGACGCAGCGCGCACCGTCCACGGCTCGCGACAGCCCAGATGGCAACGGGTCCGGCCACCGGATCCGTCCGGCGGCCACGTTGCCCTGCCGGCGCCGTTCTGCGATGACGGCGGCGCAGGGAGGGCAGAGTGACCAGCGCGATCCTCCGCACGTCCACCTCGGCGTGGCGCCTGATGACCAAGCGGCGCGGGGACCGGCGCTGGGACGCGGTGGTCTGGGGGACCGGCATCGTCGGTCTGGCCGGCTTTCCGATCCTCGCGCTCATCCCCGAGGCGCTGCCGCTCGTCTGGTTCGCCCTGGTCGCGGTGCCGATCAACGGCCCGTTCAGCCCGATCCTGCCGGCGGCCTTCGAGCCGTTGATCATGGAGGTGGCCAAGTACGCCCCGGCCATCGCCGTCACGCTGGTCGGCCTGGTGGTGCAGCTCTACGCCGAGTTCTTCAACTGGCACATCTACGCCTGGGTCCTCGATCGACGTCGGCTGCAGGGCTTCCGCAGCCACCGCCACGTTCAGCGCGCGGTCGGCTACTTCTCCCGCTCGCCGTTCATCACCGTGGTCGTCTTCGCCTTCACGCCCCTGCCCTTCTGGGTGGCGCGCATCCTGGCGATCCTGCAGCGCATGCCCCTCGCTCCGTACTTCTTGGCCACCGCGATCGGTCGCCTGCCGCGGCTCTTCTTCTACGCCTGGCTCGGTGATCAGCTGCAGCTCTCCGGGGCGCTCTTGGCCGGCATCGGCGTCGGCAGCGGCGTCGCGGTGGTCCTTTGGCGCGTGCTCAAACGCCGGCCGGTGCTCGAGGACACGGTCCTCGGCGCTGACCCCGCGCCGGCCGCCAACCAAACGGGTGTGCGCGCGTCGCACTCCCCGATTCCCGCTTCTCCCCCGGGCGAAGCCGCTGATGGCAACCGGGGGGCTTGACCCTTCGTTCAGCCCGCCGGCGGCGGCGCGGCGGGCCGCGCCGAGCGCATCCGCAGCGCCGCGAGGTTGTCGAGGATCATCCGCGACGCCGGCTTCTCACAGTTGGCGCGCATGCTGGTGTAGCAGCGGTCGCAGGTGTTGTTCGCCGCGAACTGCTCGCGCAACGCGCGCTGATCGGCGTAGCGGGTGATGATCAGGCCGCAGGGGGAGAGCGTGCCGTCCGGGTTGACGTTGAGGAAGCGCGTCCCGGTGCGACAGCCGGGCATGCGCCCGTCCCTGAAGTAGCGGATCATGTTGCGCCAGGCGTGCGGCGAGGTCAGGACGTTGTTGTTCTGCGCCCGCAGCGTCATCAGCCGCGGCACGATCTCCTGCTCCAGCTCGTCGGTCTGCGCCGGCGTGAGCATGAACGACCGGTCCTCGGTGCGCATCATGGTGTAGCAGGAGAAGTTGACCTTGATGCCCCAGGCGTGGGCGAGCTCCGCCAGCGGCACCAGCAGGCGCAGGTTGTCGCTCTGCACGACGCAGCAGAGCAGAAGCCCGCTGTGCCCCGCGCCGCGAGCGCGCGCCACCAGGTCGCGGATGCGCTCGAACAGGCGCGGGAGGCCGCGGAACTCGTCGTGCCGCTCGTCGGGGTAGTCGAGCGAGATCGACAGCTCGTCGACCCCCGCCTCGCGCAGGCTGAGGTAGCGCTCCCAGCGCAGCAGCGCCGCGTTGGTGGTGATCGCGACCATCGGCGCCCGATCGGCGACCCTGAAGGCGCGGACGATCTCCTCGAGGTCGTGGCGCAACAGCGGCTCGCCGCCGGAGATCTGCGCGACCACCGGCGCGAGGGCGCGGCAGAGCTCACCGAAGCGCGCCGGGCTGGCCCGCTCCTCGTCGATCATGCCGCGCAGGTGGCAATGCTTGCACCTGGCGTTGCAGCAGTGGGTGACCTCGAACGAGACGCTGAACGGCCGCCCGACCGCGTAGTTACGCAGGCCGGTCCACGCCAACGACAGATTGCGCGCCAGTCCCATGGCCTCTCCTCGTCCGTGCCCTGTAACACAATCGCGCGCGCGCGAGGAGGGCACAGCCAGCTGCCACCAGCGATGCCCGGCGCACGGGGCTTCGCTGCTCGTCAGCCGAAGACATGAGCGAGGAGGGCGCCGATGGCGATGGTGAGCAGGATGAAGCCGAACACCAGCGCCAGGATGAGCTTGACCGACGGCAACCCGCCCTTGGGCAGCGCGACGCCGTGCGCGTCGGCGAACGCCCTGACCCGCGCGAAGGACTCCGCGGGCGGCAACGTCATGATCACTCTGTGCAGATACGGGACCGAGAGGAGGTGGAGCCCGCCGAGGCGCAGGTTCTCGAGCATCCACGCCTCGCGGGCCGCTTGATCGCCGGCGAAGGTGGCGTAGTCGAAGTTGCACACGGCGCAGCGGTATTGACCCGGCGTCGCGTTCACCAGACCGTCCTTGTGACACGACGGACAGCGGGAGTAGATCGTCGACCGGTGGGTCATGGGCAGGCCCCTCCTCGTGGCTGGACGGCAAGCGGGGCCGAGCCTACCACGGCGCGCGGCGCGAATCCCCACCCGAACCGTCCCGGTCTCGGTGAGCGCGGTCGGGGCGAGCAGCGGGACGCGGCCGGCCTGGCACCTGCGGTGACCGCCAACCAACAGATCACAGCTCGCCGCTGACCAGCGGTGGAGAGCGGCGGATCCCGCGTGCGGCGTACTCCCAGGAAAAGGCTGGCCACCGGGGTCGTCGCCGCGCCCTGGTCCGCGCCTTGCACCCTTCGGCCGGCAGCGCGTCTGTTCCTCGAGCTGTGACGCTGCCCGATGGGCGCCACAGGGAACGGTGGGAGCAATGACCAGTCCGGCAGTCGGTGGAGCGGGAGAGTCGACCTGCGTCAGTGGCGTGGGGGCGCCGTTCGAGCCGAGCATCCGCCCCCCGGTCGACTCGACGCCGACCGCCGCGAACGAGGATGAATGGGGCGGCGTCACGCACCGGCCGGTGGTCGCGACCGCCGGCGCGCTCGCCACCGCGCCCTCGGCGGGGGTCGCGATCGGCGGCACGAACCCGGTGTGCGCCTACGTCGAGCGGGTGCGGACGATGCTCGATGACGCCACGCGCCCGGCGCCGCGGATCGGCCTCGATGAGTTGCTGGCGTTGACCGCCGAGGCCGCACGACGATGGGGCGACCTGTGCGCGGGGCTCGGGGAGGCGCGCGCGCGCGCCTTCGTCGAACGGTTGACGCGCGAGGTCGGCGCGCTGCGCGACTGCTGCGCCGCGGATCCACTCGCCGCGCTGGCGCTCGACACACTCGGAATCATCCTCGCCCACTCGCCCGACGCGCCGGGCGGCTTCACCGTGCAACCGGTCGCGACTGCCAGCGACGGCCGGCCGGCCTACCTGGCCCGGGCGGCGGCGCTCGAGGGCTACCTCCGCCTCGCCGCCGAGGGCGCACGCGCCCGAGGGCTGCCGTGCGACGCGTGGACGGTGCCGGTGGTCAGCGGCTCGATCCCGAAGGACGGGGACGCGGACGGCACGTCGCTCTCCATCCAGGACGTCGCTGGTCGACTCGACGCGCTCATCGGCGCCGTCGGCGCGGGCTCCCGGGCGGTGTACGTCTACTCGGAGGCCGAGGCCCGCACCCTGGTCGACGCTGCGGCGCGCGAGGGACGGCCGGTCATTATCACCGGCCACAGCATGGGCGGGGTCAACGCCATCAACCTGGCCAACGATTACGCCAACGTCGCGCTGATCGTTCCGATCGACCCGCACCACGTCGCGGAGAGCGCGATCCTCTTCGGCCTGATCAAACCGCCGCGCACCGTCCGTGACGGCGTCGAGGTGCTGAGCTTCTACCAGCGCGCGACGCCGCTGCAAGGCAATCGAAACATCCGACGATCTGCGACCGGGGGCACCCCGGTCCACAACACCGAGGTCACCGGCACGACCGAGGGCGGGGCCGGTGTCGGCCACATGACCATCGTCGACATCCTCTACGAGCGCGGCGTGCTGCAGATGGCCCTGACCCGCGCGATGTTCCGCAACCGCGCTGCGGACAGACCAGCAGAGGGTGGGTGACCTGGTGAACGCGACCGGCTGCGGCGGCGTACCCGCACGGAAGGAGGGTGTGATGCTCGAGACGCGACATCGTTGCCGTGCTGCTCTTGGCGCTGTCCTGCTCCTCGCCGCCTGCGGTCCGGCGGAAGAGCTCACCCCGGACGACTGCCGCCCCGGTGAGCTGGGCGACACCCACGGCGTCTGCCGGCCGATCTGCCGCGCCGACCAGGACTGCGGCGCCGCCGAACGCTGCGTGGCCCAGCTGTGTCAACCTGGGCCAGGCGGAGCTGAGCTCGACGTCGGCCGCACCGATGGCCGCGACCTTGTCGAGCGTCGCACCGAGAGCGTCGGCGTGCGCGGAGCGGTGGCCGTCCAGGAGGCCGGCGACAACTCCAGCGCGCAGGCGTCGCCCGGAGGCGCCGCGATCAGCTGGTCGGGCAGGTGCGATGGGTGCACGCCAACGGCGGGCTGCAACCTGCTCGGAGTTGGCGTCGAGAGCGGCACGATGCAGACCTGCGACGAGTTCGGCTGCGGCTCGACCGAGGTGTCACGCATCTGTCGGTGCGAAGCGACCAGCTGCCCTCACGAGCGATCGGTCTACGCGATGGCCGACCTGCTCGCGCAAGCCGAGCGCGGTGATCCGGTCGTGCGGTCGGGCGCGCTCAATCCGGGTGTCACCGGGGTCGTCTTCTGGCAGATCGACCAGACGGGCTTCTCGGCTCCGACCTGGAACGTCAGCGAGAAGACCGGCTTCGCCGCCGTTGAGTCGCTGGCGAGATCGCCGTCCTCGAGCCCAGTCGCCTCGGCGGTCCAGCTCGGCCACCACGCCGTCGGGTTGTGGCTCAACAGCTGCTCGCGCGGCATCAGCGCGCGCAGCGAGATCCAGCCGCTGGTCATCCACCACGACTTCGCAGCGCCGGTCCGCCCGTTCGCGCCCTCGCCGCCGGCACCACCCGGCTCGCCGCAGAACCCGACGGTGGGTCGCCTGCCGCAGCTCGACTGGCCGGAGCTCGCGTTTCGCCTGACCGCGACGGTCCCGACCTTGCGGACCACCGGCGCCGCAGTCGCCTACGCCGCCGCGGTGCTGCGCTTCCGTGACGCCAGCAAACCGCCACCGGTCGGCCAGCCGCCGCACTACTACGACTTCTGGGTCTCCGTGCAGCTGGTCGACTCGCGTGGCATCCCCGTGCCCGAGGGCGTGATTGGTGATTCGTGCGCCGCCTGCTCGGGTCTGCCGATCGTGATCACCGCGCCGTCGGGATACCCGACCCCGCCGCGCTTCATCCATCGCTGGCCGGGCAGCGCCGACTTCGCTGGTCAGGCGTTCGCGGAGGCGCGCACCTTTGACCTGCGCATCTCCCAGGACGAGTTCCAGCGCATGCTCGACGCCGTGGTCGCGTCATCACCCCGCGCGTACTCGCGCGATCCGGCCGACTACCAACTCGTGCACTGGAACCTGAACCCAGAGGTCTACGACCCGTCGCTGGCCACCGCCGCGTGCGATCCGCTCGCCGACCCCGACGTCGGTGAGATCGGCATGACCGTCGAGCAGCTGAGCATCTCGCAGGTCAGCTGGAGCGGCATCCCCCACCTGCTCTACCGCGGCGCCAACGCGTCACCACAATGGGGCATGCAGATCTTCTTCACCACCGACGCCGATCCGCTCTGGGACGAGCCCAAGTCGTTGTTCGCGCCTCTGCCGCCGACCGGCGGCACCTACGACCTGCGCTTCAACACGCTGGCGAACCCGGGCTGGCGAGGAGAGATCACCGGGCTGCGCGTCGATCCGTTCGACGGACAGCCGGGTTACTTCAACATCGATCGGCTCGCGGTCTACGGCCTCGCCGGCGAGAGCGACCTGGTGTGGGCCGAGGAGTGCCGCGACCCGCGTCCGTTCGCCGGCGCCTGGCAGCTGCACGCCATCGATCGGCTCTGGTCCGATCAGCAGGTCGAGGAGGGCGCAGGATACTGGGGCGGGGGCACCACCGGGATCGACCCGCTGTTCGTCATCGATCTCACGCCGGCTGGAGGATTCGCCAGCGGGCGGTGACCGAGCGCGGCTGGTCCCTCGAGTGACCAGCGCCAACGGGCGGTGTGACCAGCGGCCGCCCCGCGCCGCGGTGACCTCGCTCGGCGGCTCAGATCTCCCCGCGAAATCCGCGCGCGGCCCGGATGGGCCGGCCGAACCGGTGGCACGCCGGTTGCTTGGCTGGAATGCAGAGGAGAACACCATGCGCCCATCCCCTTCGCCTGTGATCGCTCGCACGGCCACCTTGGGTCTCGTCGCGCTCGGCGGCGTGGCGTGCGGCTCTGATCTCTTGCACAAGGTGCCTCAACGCGCCGAGGGACACGATGTCCCGCTCGCCTGCGCGCTCGAGTGCGATCAGGCGCCGAGCGCGTGTGCGGCGAACGGCCGCTGCGTCGTCGGCGCGCTCGGACCTGCCTGTGTCTTTTCGAGTCTGTCCGACGGCGCGCCCTGCACGCTCGCGGGCGGGGGGCCCGGTGTCTGCGGCGGCGGCGAGTGCCTGGGCTGCCTGCGCGACGCCGACTGCGACGATGGCGCCCCGTGCACCGCCGATACCTGCGCTGACGGGATGTGCCAGCACA
>JBFYZW010000358.1:0-2740 GCA_041309305.1 Deltaproteobacteria bacterium
TCGTCCGCCGAGGCGAGCTTCACCAGCGCGCCGTCGAGTGCGCTCCAGGCCCGGTGGGCGTCGGCGTCGGCCTCGACCGCCTGCGCCCGCACCAGCGCCTCGCCGATCGCCGCCGCGGCGGCCTCGCGGTCGACCGCGACGTCGGCGCCGAAGACGACCAGGAAGTGCTTTGCGCCGGCCAGCTCGGCGAAGCCCGGCCCCATCCCGCCGCCCTGCTCGACCAACGCCACGCCCGCGTGCACCTCGGACGCCCAGCTGTGCTCACAGGCGAGCAGCTCCCGCCCGGCCCGGTCGATGTAGCCGTAGCTGCCCGCCCCCGGGCCGTAGATCCCCACCGCCGCGACACCGCCGACGAACGGGCCGGCATAGTCGAAGCGGAAGTCGAGCACCACCTGGCCGCGGCTATCGACGTAGCCCCACTTCTTCCCCTGACGCACCGCCGCCAGCCCGTCGCGGAAGTCCTGCGCCGCGTCGTAGACGCAGGGCACCACCTCGCGCCCGTCGCGATCGATGAAGCCGATCTGATGCCGCTCGCACTCGCGCGGGTGAGCCAGGTCGACGCGCGCCAACCCCTCGCGAAACGGGTAGCCGCCGCCGAAGCGGGGCGCGATGACCTCGACGCCCTGCTCGTCGATGTAGCCGACCTGGTAGAGCGAGTCCTCGTGATCGTCGTTGGTCGTGCCCACCCGGTGCGCCACCGCGCCGCGCCCCTCGGCGAAGGCCCAGCACTTGTCGTAGCGAAAGGTGCCGACCGCCTCTCCGCGCCGATCGATGAAGCCCCAGCGGTGGGCGCTGGTGCACACCGCCGCGAAGCCGTTGGCAAAGGCGAACGCGGCGTCGCCGGTGTTCGCGTCGCTGGCGAAGGCGAACGCCCGGCTGCCGTCCGGGCGGATGAAGTGCGCGACGTAGTCCCTCCCCCGTAACCCGGCCAGACCGTCGCAGAACGGCGTGGCCCCGCTGTGGACGCACGGGACGACCTCGACGCCGTCCGGGTCGACGAAGCCCCAGCGCCACCCGTCGCGGGTCTCGCGCGCGACCACCGCGCGCTGCTCGGCGAACGTGGTGGCGCTGGCGTAGCGGTGCGGGATGACCAGCTCGCCCCCGCGAGCGACGTAGCCCCAGGTGCTCGCGTACTGCTTCCGGTTCACCGCCGCCCGGCCATCGCCGAAGGCGTTGGCCGCCTCGGCGAAGGCGAACGGCACGACGACCTGACCGGCCAGGTCGAGATAGCCCCACCGCTTGCCTCGCCGAGCCCGGAACAGGCCGCCTTCGCGCGGCGCGAAGACCGCCTCGTCGACCCCCGGCAGCGGGATGAAGCTCAGCCTCATGGCGCGCGCACGAACTGGTAGCCGCGGCCGCGCACGGTGAGGAAGTGGCGTGGGTTGGCCGGATCGGCCTCGAGCTTCTGGCGCAGGCGGGCGACGAAGTTGTCGAGGGTGCGGTCGGTCCCCTCGTAGTCGAAGCCCCAGACGCGCCGGATGATCTCCTCGCGCGCCAGCGCCTGCCCCTCGCGAGCGACGAACAACCGGACCAGCTCCAGCTCGCGGGTCGTCAGCTTGACCGGCGCGCCGCCGACCGTCACCCGACAGGCGACGAAGTCGATCTCGACCGCGCCGAAGCTGACCCGCTCGTGCGCCTCGCTCGCCTGACGCCGGCGCCGGAGCGCGGCGCGCACCCGAGCGAGCAGCTCGGGCAGACTGAACGGCTTGGTCACATAGTCGTCGGCGCCGAGATCGAGCCCACGCACCTTGTCGATCTCTTCGCCCTTGGCGGTGAGCATCAACACCGGCACGTCGATCTCCAGGCGCCGGAGCTCGCGCAAGACCTCGAAGCCGTTGCGCTGGGGCAGCATCACGTCGAGCAGCACGAGGTCGGGTCGCTGGTCGACGGCCAGCTCGAGCCCGCGCTGGCCGTCGGCGGCCACCTCGACCTGGTAGCCTTCGAAGCGGAGGTTCTGCGCCAGCCCGCGGGCGATCGCCGCGTCATCCTCGATGACCAGGATCCGCTCCATCGTCACTCCCCGCGCTCGGCGCCGCCGGCAGGCGCACCGCGAAGGTGCTGCCCGCCCCAGGCGTGCTCTCTACCACGACCTGGCCGCGGTGGGCAGTGACGATGTGCTGCACCAGCGATAACCCGATGCCGCTGCCGCCCACCTCGGTGGTCCGCCGGCAATCGACCCGGTAGAACTTCTCGAAGATCCGCTGCTGCTCGGCGCGCGGAATGCCGATGCCGTGGTCGATCACCTCCAGGACCACCTCGGCGCCGTCGCCGCGCAGGCGGACGACGATGCGCCGCTCGTCCGGACTGTACTTGATCGCGTTGGTCAGCAGGTTGATCACCACCTCGGTCAATGCGTCGCTGTCCGCCGCGACCGCCGGTAGACCGTCGGCCAGCTCGAGCGTGACGGTGAAGCCCCCCTCGTCGATCAGTGGCTTGCAGGCGGCCACGGCCCGCCGGACGATCGCGCCGAGGTCGGTCGGGGCGAAGGTGTAGGCCTTGCGCCCGGCCTCCATGCGCGAGAAATCGAGGATGCGCGCGGTCAGGCGGGTCAGGCGCTCGGTCTCCTGCGCGATCGTCTCGAGCGCCTCGCGCCGCTCCTCCTCGCTGCGCACCCGGCCGAGCAGCAGGGTCTCGGTGAACATGCGGATCGAGGTCAACGGCGTGCGCAGATCGTGCGAGACGCTGGAGACGAAGTCGGTCTTCAGCCGGGCGAAGCGCGCCTCGCGCACCACGGTGCGCA
>JBFYZW010000359.1:0-9189 GCA_041309305.1 Deltaproteobacteria bacterium
TGTGCTCTTCCGATCTGACTGCCCGCCGCTCGCCTCGTGGGCCGCCGCGGCCGCCGAGCGCCAACGGCGCCTCGGCGGCGTCCTCGCCGAGCTGCGCGGCACCTTCGGCGTCCGCGTCGCCGAGCACCAGATCCTGCTCGGCCACGCCGCCGACGCCGCGATCGGACTGTTCACCCTCTGGGCCGTGCTACTCGGCGCGGCCGGCGAGCTCAGCGCCCGGCCCTCCGGCGCCGACCACCTACCGCTCGCCGAACTGGCGGCGGCACAGGAGCTGCAGAGCGTCGATCGCGCGTTGACTGCGGCGACCCGCGCCGACGACGAGGCGCGGCTGCTCGCGGTCGCGGACCGCGCGCGCTGAGCGTTTTCAACCGGCGATCAGATCGGCGAGGATCTCGAGCGCCTCGAGCTGCTGCGCACTCGGCTCGCGCTCCTTGCCCGCCGGACGCCGGTCGGGCTCGGTCTCTTTCTCGACCTCCGAGAGATCGACGACGCCACGCTTGCGCTTCGCCTCCTCGGCCTGCTTGCGGATCTCGCTGAACGCGGCGCTCTTCGCCACCCGCGCCGCGGACTTCGCCGCGAGCGACTCGCGCAGCTTGGCGCTGAGCGGCCGGTAGGCGAGCTTGCCCTTCACCTCGTTGGCTCGCTCGCTCGCAAACGGCGCGATCGCCGAGGGCGGCAGCGCGTAGGGCACCGTCTCCTCGCCGATCTCGTCGCTGTCGGTAATCGACGGCAGGATGATGTCGGCCTCGACGCCGCGCGACTGGGTCGAGCGGCCGCCCGGGCGGTAGAAGGTCGCGGTGGTCACCTTCAGGGCCCCGAGCCGCGGCGGCAGCGGCACCATCGTCTGGACGCTGCCCTTGCCAAAGGTCGCCCGGTCGCCGACGACGACGCCGCGCCGGTAGTCCTTCATCGCCCCGGCGACGATCTCCGACGCCGAGGCCGACAGCCGTGAGGTGAGGACGACCAGGGGGCCGGCGAAGAGGACGCTGTCGTCCGGATCGTCGAGGACGTCGATCTCGCCCTTCGCGTCGCGCACCGCGACCATCCCCCCCTCGCGCACGAAGAAGCCCGCGATGTTGATCGCGTGCTCGAGCATGCCACCGCCGTTCTCGGCCAGATCGAAGAGCAGGCCGTCGGCCTTCTCGGCCTTCGCCTGACGCAATAGCCGCTCGACGTCCTGCCACGACTGCCGTTGGTTCGGATCCGGGTCACCGTAGAAGGAGGGCAGCTCGAGGACCGCGAGCTTGAGCTGCCGCTGCCCTCGCCGCCGGGTCTCGAAGCGCAAGGCCGCGGCCTGCTCCTCGAGCTTGATCCGATCGCGGACGATCGTCACGGTCAACCGCTCGGCCGCCGACGCCTGGCGGAGCACGGTCAGGCGCACGCGCGTGCCCTTCTTGCCCCGGATCATCCGCACGACGTCCCTGAGCGGCGTGTCGATCACCGAGACCGGCTCGCCGCCCTCCTGCGCCACCGCGACGATCTTGTCCTCCGGCTTGAGGATCCCCTGCAGCTCGGCCGGCCCGCCCGGGACCAGCCGCATCACCGTGATGTAGCCGTCGCGCGACGAGAGCTCGGCGCCGATCCCCTCGAGCGACAGGCGCATCAGGATCTGAAAGTCCTCGAGATCGTCGGCCGAGAGGTAGTTGGTGTGCGGATCGAGCGCGGTGGCGAAGGCGTCGAGGAAGGTGGCGTATTGATCCTCGAGGCTCGCCTCGACCGCGTTCTTGGTCGACAGCTCGTAGCGGTGCACCAGCTGCGTCTTCGCCTCCGCGAAGGCGATGCCGCTGGCCAGGTAGTTCGAGAGCTGGAAGTCGACCAGCTTGCGCTGCAGCGCCGCGAACTCGGCCTCGTCCTTGGCGTAGCCGCGCTGCTCCGGGTCGATGTTCAGCCGGGTGGTCTTGTCGATCGCGAAGTCCGGCCGGGCCAGGATCCCGCGCACCAGCCGTTCGGTGGCGATATAGCGCTTGGCCATCTGCACGTGCACCGCCTCGATCCGCTGGCAGTTGCCCTCGGCGACCTCGCCGAGCAGGCCGTTGAGCTGCAGCCTGGTGGCCTCGGCCTCGCTCGCGGTGAGCAGGGCCCGGGAGGGATCGATGCGGCGCAGGTAGGAATCAATCACCCGCCGCTCGAGGTCGGCGTCGAGGCGCTTGACCTGCACGTGCTGATCGAAGAGCAGCTCGAACAGGCGCGGCATCGCCGCGCAGGTCAGCGGCATCCCTGGCGGCGGCGACGCGCTGCAGGTGGTGACCCCGAGCAACGCGATGAGGATCAGAAGTCCGTGACGCATTCCTACTCCACGTTGGCGCGCGGCAGCGCATCTTGGCCGCCGGCCTTGCGCACCGCCTTGTCCAGCTCGCCGTCGTTCAGGTAGCGGCTGAGCCGGGGAAAATGCCGGAAGGCGAAGCGCATCAGCGCGCTGTCCCAGCCGACGACGTTCTCGAACCGGCCGCGCGGGATGGCGCTGAGCAGCGCCGCGGCCACCTCGTCCGCCTCGTAGACCTTGTTCCACCCGGAGCCCGACTCGTACAGCCAGACCGCCTTCGGCTTGTTCTTGTTCTCCTGCTCGAGGCCGGGGGTCTTCGTGGTCGGCGGGTAGAAGAGGCTGACGCCGATCCCCTTGGGCCGCAGCTCGTGACGCAGGCACTCGGCGAAGCCGCGCACCGCGTACTTGCTCGCCGAGTAGGCCGTGTAGCCGAAGCCGCCGAAGAAGCCGAGCATCGACGAGACCAGGCAGATGTGGCCGTGCCCCTGGCGCAACAGGTGGGGCAACGCGGCGCGGACGACGTGGACCTGGCCGAGGTAGTTGACCGCGATCATCTCGTCGAAGACGTCGTCGGCCAGCTCGTGCACCCAGCCGGTGATCGCGTAGCCGGCGTTGGCGATGACCACGTCCAGGCCACCGAGCCCGGCGATCACGTCCGCCATCGCCTGGCGCACCGCCGACCGATCGGTCACGTCGACGGCTATCGCGCCGGTGCGCTGACCGGCGCCGGCCGCGGCGCGCAGCTCACGCAGCGCGTCGTCGAGCCGCGCCCGACCGCGTGCGACGATGGTGACGTCGGCACCGGCCCGAGCCAACTGGAGCGCCGCCGAGAGACCAATGCCCGCCGATCCGCCGGTGACCAGGACCTTCTTGCCGCGGTAGAAGTCCATCACACCTCCCACGGTGCGTACCTATCACCGGGTCGTCAACCGCAACAACCGCTCGGTCGAGGACGCCGACCGCCACCTCAGGCGATGCCGCGGGTCGAGCGACCAGGTTGGACCGCGGCGACGAAGCGCACGTTCGGGTGCTGCTCCTCGGTGTGGCGCATCACCCACTCGTTCTCGAACAGCACCAGCGGCCGGCCCTCGACGTCGAGCACGCAGGCGCTGTAACCCGGCCGGTCGAGACGATCGAGGTCGAGCTCGCCTTCGATCCAGCGGGCGTAGCGGTAGGAGAGGTGCTCGAACTCGACCGAGGCGCCGTACTCCGCCTTCAGCCGGTACTGGGTCACCTCGAACTGCAGCTGGCCGACCGCGCCGAGCAACGGGTCGCGCTCGAGCCGCTTGCGGTCGAAGAACAGCTGCACCGCCCCCTCCTCGGCCAGCTCCTCGAGCCCCTTCTTCAGCTGCTTGCGCTTCATCGGGTCGGCGTCGCGCACGCGCACGAAGTGCTCGGGCGAGAAGCGCGGGATCCCCTCGAACTCCACCGGTGGCCCGACCGACAAGCTGTCGCCGATGCGCAGGACCCCCGGGTCCCACAGGCCGATGACGTCGCCGGAGAAGGCCTCCTCGACCTGCGCCCGCTCCTGGGCGAGGAACTGGAACGACTTGGCCAGCGACAGCGTCTTGCCGGTGCGGGCGATGCTCACCGTCATCTCGCGGGTGAAGATCCCCGAGCAGATGCGGGCGAAGGCGATGCGGTCGCGGTGGCGCGGATCCATGTTCGCCTGGATCTTGAAGACGAAGGCGGTGAACGGCTCGGCGTCGGGCGCCCACGGCCCGGCCAGGGTCGGCCGGGGCAGCGGCGGCGGGGCCAAGTCGATGAACGCCTCGAGGAACGGCTCGACGCCGAAGTTGTTGATCGCGCTGGCGAAGAAGACCGGGGTCAGAAGGCCCCCGAGGAAGGCCTCGCGGTCCCACGGATCGCTCGCGCCGTCGAGCAGCGCCAGCTCCTCGACCAGCTGCGCGTGGGCGCTGTCGCCGAGGGCCGCGCGCAGGCTCGGGTCGTCGACGTCGGTGACCGCCATCGGCGCCGGCCGCGCGCCGCCGTCGGCGCGGGTGAAGCGCAGAAGCTGCCGCCGCTCTCGATCGTAGACCCCCTGAAAGGACGTGCCCGAGCCGACCGGCCAGGTCTTCGGGTGACAGGGGATGCCGAGCACCTGCTCGATCTCGTCCAGAAGATCGAGCGGCGGTCGCCCGGCGCGATCGAGCTTGTTGATCATCGTGACGATCGGGATGCCGCGCATGCGACAGACCTTGAACAGCTTGATCGTCTGCGGCTCGACGCCCTTGACGCTGTCGATCAGCATCACCGCGCAGTCGGCGGCCGCCAGCGTGCGATAGGTGTCCTCGGAAAAGTCGTTGTGGCCGGGCGTGTCGAGCAGGTTGAGGCGCCGGCCGGCGTACTCGAACTGCATCACGCTGGTCGACACCGAGATGCCGCGCTCGCGCTCGAGCGCCATCCAGTCGCTGGTGGTCTGCCGCGCCTGACGACGCGCCTTGACCGAGCCGGCCAGGTGGATCGCCCCGCCGTAGAGGAGCAGCTTCTCGGTCAGGGTGGTCTTGCCGGCGTCCGGGTGGGAGATGATCGCGAAGGTCCGCCGCCTGGCGATCTCCGCCCGTAGCCGGTCATGCTCCCGCTCGCTCACGTCGCCCTCGTCCCCCGCCGCGCAGCCATCAACCACGACTCCGGCCGGTCGGCAACAGGATTCGCCAGGGCCTTTTTTGGGCGATCTTCCGCCCCGATGGTAGAACTGACCCGACGGCATGGTGAACCCGAAAGATCCGCAGCTACTCCCTGGCGCCGATCTCGTCGTCTTGAGCGACCTGCACATCGGGCGGGGCAAGAACCCCGAGACGCGCCGCTACCACAACCTCGAGACCTTCTTCTACGACGACGACTTCCTCTCCTTCTGCCGCTACCTGTGCGCCGACGCCAAGGAGCGGCAGCAGCCGTTCATCATGGTGCTCAACGGCGACGTCCTCGACCTGTTGCGCGTCGAGCCGGCGCCGACCCGACCCGAGGCCTCGCTACCAGAGCGCCTCTACGGCCAGCCGTCGACGCCGAAGACCGCGCCCGGGGTCGTGCGCCAGATCCTCACCGGGCACCCGGTGTTCGTCCAGGCGCTCGCCGAGGTGCTCGCCGCCGGGCACGTCATCGTGATGCTCGCCGGCAACCACGACATCGAGACCCAGTGGGGACCGGTGCGCGGCGAGATCCGCAACGCCATCGCCCACCACCTGGTCGAGCGGCTGAGCGACGCGGCCGCCGCGGCGGCGCTCGAGCGGCTGGTCTTCCGCTCCTGGTTCTTCTACCTGCCCGGCCGCATCTGGATCGAGCACGGCTGCCAGTACGACCCGGCCAACGCCTTCAACTACATGCTGCGTGGCGAGCTCGGCGACGTCGAGGAGGAGGTCTACGCTGGCGAGCACGACATGCCGCTCGGCAACTTCTTCCAGCGCTACCTGTACAACGCCTTCGGCCACCTGACCTTCATCGTCCCGGACGCGCGGGCCAACTTCCGCTACCTGCGCTGGTTCTTGCTCAACGAGCCGCGCACGCTGGCGCGGGTCCTGGTCAGCCACCTGCCGTTCGCCGCCCAGGTCCTCCGGCGCCTGACCCGGCCGACCGACGCGGCGCGGGTGCAGCTCGAGCACGCCCACCAGAGCGCCCTCGAGCGCATCGCCCGGAGCACCGGCATGGACGAGCAACTCTACGCCATCGACCGCCTCAAGGCGGTCCACGGCGACGCCTTGCTCGCGGTGCGCGCGCTGCGCAAGCAGCTGGCCAAGACCGCGCTGATCGTCGGTCTGGCCGGCGTCGCCGGCTTCACGCTCTGGTACCTCGGCTTCTCCGCCATCCACGAGCTGCAGGCCGGCTTCGGCCTGCGCGCCCTGCTCTTCCTCAGCCTCAACGTGCTGATGCTCGCCGGCGTGGCCGGGACCCTGCTCTGGCGCCTCTTGCGCGGCACGCCGACGTGGAAAGGCAAGCCCCTCGGCCGGGCCGCGGCCGAGATCGCCCGCCTGCTCGACGTGCCGCTGGTGACCTTCGGCCACACCCACGTCGAGCACGTCGCCCGGCTCGGCCGCCCGGGCGGCGAAGCCTGGTACTACAACACCGGCACCTGGATCGCGGTCTTCCGTCACGACGAGCTCGTCCCGCGCGAGCGGGTCCAGTACACCTTCCTGCGCGTCCGCGGCGACCGCGGCGAGCTGCTCCACTGGAGCCCCGGGCGCGGCCGGCCGCTGCCGGTGATCATGGTCGACGACCCGCCGATCGAGCTGACGCCGTAGTCCAGTGACTGCTGACGCACTGCGTCACGGGTCATTTTCCGGCGCACGGAATCGTTGACAGGCGCTCGCCAACTCGGCAACTTCCGTCGCCAGCCGCCGATCCTGACCTGCAGGGCCAGAGGGGGGAAAGAGGATACGACCGTGCTGACACCAAGACCGCACGCGTCCCAGACCCACACTGCCAACGGGCCCACCGTCCCGCTGGCCGTCCGCGAGGGCGCCGGCAACCCGGGCGGGGTGACCTTCGTCCGCCCGGACCGGACCGAGCGCTTCTACAGCTTCGCGCGCCTGGCCGAGGAGGTCGACCAGCGCGCGCTGCGCCTGCGCGCCGCGGGCCTGGCGAAGGGCGACCGGGTCGGGCTCATCCTGCCGGATAACGAGGAGTTCGTGCTCACCTTCCTCGCGGCGCTCAACGCCGGCGTCGTGCCGGTGCCGATGTACCCGCCGATGAGCCTCGGCCGGCTCGACGGCTACATGGAGACTGCGGCGCGCATCCTGAGCGCCGCCGAGGCAAAGGCGCTCGTCTGTGACCAGCAGGTCCAGCCGGTGCTCTGGTCGCTGACCAACCGGGTGCACAGCCTCGAGCACCTCCTGGTCTCGAACCGCCTGCCCGACGCCACCGGCGAACCGATCGACCTCGGCCACATCGCGCTCGACGACGTCGCCTTCTTGCAGTTCACCTCCGGCAGCACCGCCGAGCCGAAGGGGGTGGTGGTCACCCATCGCTCGCTGCTCGCCAACCTCGACGTGATCATGCGCCACGGGCTGCAGATCACCCCCGAGGACGTCGCGGTCTCCTGGCTGCCGCTCTACCACGACATGGGCCTCATCGGCTTTCTGCTCGCGCCGATGTGGTACAGCGTGCCGACGGTCTACCTGCCGACCCTGTCGTTCGTGAAGCACCCGACCTTGTGGATGCAGACCATCCACAAGCACCGCGGCTCGATCGCCTTCGCGCCGAACTTCGCCTACGCGCTGGCCACCCGGCGGACCAACGCCGCCGAGCTCGCCCGGCTCGACCTCTCCTGCGTCAAGGCGCTCGGCTGCGGCGCCGAGCCGAACCATCCGGCGACGCTGCGCCGCTTCCTCGCCCACTTCGCGCCGGCGGGCCTCAAGCCCACCGCGCTGCTCCCCTGCTACGGGATGGCCGAGGCGACCCTGGCGATGACCTTCAACCCGCTCGGCCGCGGCCTGCGCACCGACCGGATCGACGCCGACGCCTACCAGCGGCACGGCGCCGCGCTGCCGGCGGACGAGAAGCACGGCCGGCCGACCCTCGAGTTCGTCTCCTGCGGCCGCCCCTTGCCCGGCCACGACGTGCACCTGGTCAACGAGCACGGGCACACGGTCGGCGAGCGGCAGGTCGGCGAGATCGTCTTCAGCGGCCGGAGCATCGCCGCCGGCTACTTCAACCGCATGGCCGCCACCGCCGAGGTCTTCCGCCCCGAGGGGCTGCGCACCGGGGACCTGGGCTACCTCGCCGATGGCGAGCTGTTCGTCACCGGGCGCAAGAAGGACCTGCTCATCCTCAACGGCCGCAACTACGACCCGCAGACCGTCGAGTGGCAGGCGGCCGAGGTGCCCGGGATCCGCAAGGGCAACGTCGTCGCCTTCACCCGGCCCGGCGCGGACACCGAGGAGCTGGTGATCGTCGCCGAGTCGCGCGAGAGCGCCGCCCGGGCGCGCCTCGGCGACGAGGTGCGCCGCCACGTGCAGGCGCAGCTCTGCCTGGTCGCCGCCGACGTCGTGCTGGTCGGCCCCGGCGAGCTGCCGAAGACCTCGAGCGGCAAGCTGCAGCGGGCGCGCACCCGGCAGCAGTACCTGGACGGCACGCTCGGCCGCGCCGGCGTGCGCACGCTCGGCGGCCGCGCCCAGGCCTGGAGCCTGGCCAAGCACCTCTCCTGGTCCTTCCTCGCCCGCATGCAGCACAGCGTCAAACGGCGGACGCGGCGCTTCTTCTCCGGCCGCGCCGGCGCGGGCGACACCGATGTCTGAGCCGACCACCGCCGAGGTCCTGGCGCTGTTCAAGCGCGCCCTGTTCGAGGTCGATCGCAAGGAGATCGCCGCGCTCGAGCCGAGCACGGCGATCAGCGCGTTGGGCATCGACTCGGTGGCGATGCTCGAGGTGATCGGCGTCATCGAGGAGGAGTTGGGCATCCACCTCGGCGACGAGCAGCTGGCCGAGGTCCAGACCGTGGGCGATCTCGCCCGGGTCATCCTGGAGGCACGCGCCGGCGGCTGATCCGCCGCCTGGCGGCGACGAGGTGACGATGTCGACTGCTGCACCGGCCGCGCGCGCGGTCGCGATCATCGGCATGGGCTGCCGCTTCCCCGACGCCGGCCACCCGGCGGCGCTGTGGCACAACCTCCTGGCCGGCAAGCAGAGCTTCACCGAGATCCCCGCCGACCGCTGGCGCCACGAGCGGTTCTTCTCGACCACGGCGCGCGAGCTGGACAAGACCTACGTGCACCGCGGCGCCTTCCTCGACCAGGTCGATCAGTTCCCGGCGCTCACCTTCGGCATCGCGCCACGCCGGCTGGCGGTGATGGATCCCCAGCACCGCCTGGTGCTCGACGCGGTGCGCACCGCGCTGCAGGACGCTGGCCTCGAGAAGGCGGCGTTCGCGCGGCGCACCACCGGCACCTTCATCGGCATCTCCAGCTCGGAGTACCGTTCGCTGCTCGGCGCCC
>JBFYZW010000360.1:0-4090 GCA_041309305.1 Deltaproteobacteria bacterium
GCGTCAAGAGGGCGTCAAGACGGTCGCCTGCCGCCGTCCGAAGCTGCGACACTCGCCCGTCTCAACTTGCGACGGCGCGCGAGCTCGAGCCTGCCCGCTCGGCTGGAGATCCAGGGCGCAACGGCAGTTTTCCGCTGGCACCTGCCGTGCAATATGAGCCGGTCGAGGTCGGCGCCCGGCGGCGGCGTCCTGTGTTGGATGGCTTGACGGTGCCAGGTGGTCGTTTGATCCCGGCGTGGTGCCTCTGGTACCAGAGAGGGCGCGGCGGGGGTGGGAGTGTTTTCGGACACACCTCACCGCTGCGGCCGGCCGGCCGACGATGCGACTGCTGTTCAAGGTTCAGGTCACGTCGCCAAGCGACGGGCCGCGACTCAGAACAACTCCTGCGCCGTCGCCAGCTCGGTGCCGACAAGACCTACCCGCTAAAGGAATTCAGGACCCGCCGCCTCAAACTCGTGATCGATCCGGGCTAGGTCCTGATCTGGTTCTTCGCCACTCTTGGCGAGCTGCAGCCCAGCAGGCCATTCAAATGACTACGGCGGCGGTGTCGAGTATGCCGCGTTTGTAGAGCGACACGCCGTTGGGCCAGCCGATGCTGAAGGAGCCGCCACCGCCCGCGACGTCTTCGTAGACGTTGGTGCCGCTCGCGGTGGCGTTGTGTGCCTGGGTCAGAATCATCGCGATCAGAATACCGCTGCTTGAGCCCAGCACTTGGTTGTTGTCCTGGTGGGTCTCCATGAAACCGCCACCCGCGTAGAGCGCAACGTTGCGGCAATCGGTGATGATGCAAGTCGGGGCTGACCCCTCGCGTTTCATGCTGTAGAGCCGCACGTTGTCGGCGTTGGTGATTTCGATGTTGGTTCGCATGTAGCCAGTGGTGGCATCTTCCAGGGCGCGTTTGACGGATTCGGAGTTGACGCCGTACACGTGGATAGGTTCGCCGGTCGTGTCCGAGATCTTCAGCCCCCGAGAGTCTGCTCCACCGAGGCCAATCGTCTCGGTGTTGTAACCATAGTGGCGGCCGCCACCGTTGCCGGTGATCCACATGCGAATCTGCGGGGTCAGGGATACCAGATTCGTCGGTGACACGTAGTCTCGGTTCAGGGACAGACACGCCGTCGCCGAGAACCGACCGACCTGCCACCTCAACGAGTTGAAGTGCGTGCGGGCGGACCCCGAGTCGCGACAGTGAATGGTAAGAAAGCCCAGATAGGCAGTGCCCGACGCGCTGTCGACCGTGGACACGATGGGTGGGGTCGATCCGTCAGGTGGTGTCCACGAGGCATGCGTATAGAGCGTCGAGCGATCTCCCAGGCCCATACCGAACAGCTTCGTGTCCGCGCCCAGGATGATCCCGGGCGCCCCAATCTCGAAGGTGCCCTTGGGCAGAAACACGCGGTTGTGGCCCGCTGCCGCGGCCGCATCGATGGCCGCCTGAATGGCGGCGCGGTTGTCCACGCCCACCGTCGCCACCGCGTTGTATGGCGCCGCCGTCACGTTGATGAACGGCCCGCCGTCGATTCTGGGCAACGGACCGTAGATATGCCGGCTGACAATGTTCTGTGGCGGCGGCCCGCTATTTGAGGTCGCCGACGCTTCGGGGATCTGCTGGCGAGTCGTCACGCCGTCGCGGAGCTCGAAGTGCTGCAGGCTCGTGCTGTCGGTTCCGGCCGTACCGGGCGCGACGTAGGTCCCGCCAAAGCGATTGGCGCAATACTCGTCGATCCTACTCCAGGCGCCCGAGCCGGACAGGGTCGTGGCAGAGGTCTTGACGAGGCTCGTGGTGCCACCACCGACGTAGACGTTACAGAGGTAGAGACCCACCGGCGTTGTGTTGTCGAACGCTACGCCGCTCGCGGTCTCGACGCGGCCGTCGATCAAGACCGCCGCCCCGCCGTTCGTCGCGGAGGTTTGTCCGAAGGTGACGGCAGGCCCACCCGCGGCCTTCTTGAAATGAAAACCCGTGACAACGAGCGGTACGAAGTCTCGGGCCTCGAGGTTCGAGACGGTTTGATCCGTGCACGTGAGGCCGACGATCATCCCACCCGCGGACCCACTGATAATGAGAGGGTCCTGCGAGACTCCGACTTGCCCACCCACGACCTCGATATTTCGAGAACATGAATCGCGACCGGGTATGCCACGCCAGCCGCAGCGACTCCCCGTGGCCGTGATCTTCACGTCGCTCAAGTGGCTGTTCTGCGCCGTGGCCATGAACAGGCCTTCGGCGCCAGCGTGTCCATTTGTATCGAAGTTCACGCTCGTCAGGGACTGATTGAACAGGTTCGGCGTGTTCGTTGACCACGGACCGCCTGGCGGCGAGGTGGTCAGCGGATTCCACGAGCTGACATCGGTGGGCGGCGCCAGACTGCCTGAAGTTGGCTTCCACTGGGCGAACACCAGCATGGCCTTCGGCGTGCCGGGCGAATCGAAACCCGGCGCCGTCGCCGCCAGCTTCAAGAGCGGTCGCGATGGGTAGGAGGCGCCCTCGATGTTGTGGTGGGTAGATGGCGGGCTGCCGCTGCTGCTCGACTGCCAGCGATAGCAGCGCAGGGTGTCGCTGATCTTGTAGGTCCCAGCAGGAATCCACACCGTCTTCTCGGCGGCATAGGCCGCGTCGATTGCGGCTTGGATGGCTGACGTCGCGTCGTCATTGCCGGTCGGGTCAGCGTCGTAGGGCGAGGCCGTCACGGGGATGTATCCCAACGCCATCAACTCCGCGTTGCTGAGGGTGGCGCCGGATGTGCCGACGCTCACTGTGAACTGCTGGGTTGTGCGTGCCATGGATACACCTGCGAGATAGAGCAATCGTGGGCTTCTGATCTAGCTCGTTGTTCATGAAAGCGCAGCCCAGCCATCACACCCTACCAGTACTCCCGATATCGAGGCGATGGCCCCCGCACGGTTCTCAAGGTCAGACTCAGAGTGAGCCAGCATTCGCCGTCAGCAGTTGGCGACATCTCTCGATCGTCGCACGGGCGTCACCGGCGAAAACGGTTTCTCCTTGCCCGGAGGGTGTCTGGTTCGACCGACGGGTCGAGGGGCTGCGCGCCGTCCTCGACCTCTGCATGAACTCAGAGCCCGCTCAAAGTCGAAAGCGGCATGACCCAACTGTCCACCGAAGTGGGGCAGGCCCAAGGCGTTGGACTCCGATGATGCGGAATCCGTATCCTCGGCTCGTGATCGATCCAGAATAGACCTCGGCTACTCGGCCAGAGCCATCACGAAACCTGGTCGGCGTGGTCGGTCGGTGCGCAGGTCACCTCGGTGAGCGGTCAAGCCGCGTCGTGGGTGGCCTTGACGAGCAGCTCGTGGATGAGAGTCTGATACGGCTTGTCGAGCGCGGCGGCCAGCCGACGGATCTCCGCCAACAGTCCCGGGTCGATGCGAATAGCGATCAATTGTTTGGCGCGCCCAGTTCTCGGCCGGCCGATCCGCCGTGCTCGTCGCAGCTCGCCGTCGGTCAGCTCGGGGACGTCCGCGAAATCGAGCTCACGGTCTGGCGTATGCCTGACGCTCTTTGCGGCTCGCCTGGCGCGCGCTGATGATCCGGATCGTTTCTTTGCCATGTCGGGTCCTCCGCGTCGTGAAGATCACCACTAGGTTGGCCGCGTCCCAGGAGAACACCGCATAAGTGTATATAAACTCATACACAACGCGCCGAAACGTAGCGGTGGCCGCCTGCCGCCGTCCCAAGCTGCGACACTCGCCCGTCTCAACTTGCGACGCCGCCCGAGCTCGAGTCTGCCCGCTCGGCTGGAGATCCAGGGCGCAACGGCAGTTTTCCGCTGGCACCTGCCGTGCAAGGTGAGCCGGTCGAGGTCGGCGCCCGGCGGCGGCGTCCTGTGTTGGATGACTTGACGGTGCCAGGATGTCGTGTAATTCCGGCGTGGTGCCGCGCCTGGTCCCAGAGGGGGCGCGGCGGGGGTGGGTGCGTTGGGGCATCCCAGAACGACACGCGTATTTTGCGCGCCGCGCGCCATCGAGCGCGAGGCCGAGGAGAACACCCGTGAGCAAGCATCTGGCGATCATCCTGGTGGTTGGCTCGAGCACCCTGTCGCTGCTCGCCTGTGACGACGAGCCGGCGGTG
>JBFYZW010000361.1:0-18185 GCA_041309305.1 Deltaproteobacteria bacterium
GGCGGCGAACAGCTCGGTGAGTGACGGGTCGGGCGCGCCGGCGGGGGGGGACGGGGCGCGCGGCGATGTCGAGCGCGTGTCGGCCTCGGGGCTCAGGATCAAGGCGCGGCCGCCGTCGTCCTCGGGTAGGATCTCGAGCTCGGGGGCGAAGATGAAGGCGTGGTCGCCGATGGCGAGCAGATCGTTGGGCCGCAGCGGCGCGGGGCCCTCGAGCCGCTTGCCGTTCAGGTAGACGCCGTTGAGGCTGCCGAGGTCCTCGATCTGGTAACCGTCGGCCTCGCGCCACAGGCGGGCGTGCGTCTTCGACACCTGGCTGTCGACCAGCTGCACCGCGCAGTCTGGGTGCCGGCCGATGTGCGCCTCGTCGCCCACCGTGTAGCGGCGGCCGAGGCCGACATCACTGATGGCGACCAGCATCGCGGTCATGCGCGGCCCCCTCTCGGCGCCTCGAGCCTATCACACGGCGGCTCGGCGGGAGCAACCCGCGCCTGGAGCTGGTCCGGCCGGACGAGCAGGAGTAGCGCGACGCCGGCGGCGATGATCAGCAGGATGCCCAGGTGCGAGAGGAGGTCCGGCCGCTCGTCCCAGACCAGCAGGCCGGCGAGGTAGGCCATCGGCACGCTGGCGTATGAGAAGGCCGAGGCGATGTGCGCCGGCGCGGCGCGATAGGCGGCGGTCATCAGGGTCTGAGCGAACGCCGCGGTCACTCCGGCGCCGACGAGCAACAGGTGACTCTCGGTCGACAGCCACCGCCAATCGGGGAGGGCCGCCGGCAGCGCCAGGAGCGCCGAGGCGCCGGAGAACCAGATGACGATGCGCAGGTTCGACTCGGTGCGGGTCAGCGCCCGCACCGCGACGTAGGCGCCGGCGGAGAAGAAGGCCGACATCACCGCGACGAGCGAGGGGAGGGCGACCAGCCCTCGGGTCGGCCGGATGACCAGGAGCGCGCCGCCGACGCACAGGCCGACCAGGAGCCAATGACGCGGCGCAGGCCGCTCGCCGAGCAGGAAGACCGCGAGCAACGCGACCAGCACCGGCGAGAGCTGCTGCAGGGCGAGGACGTCGGCGAGCGGAATGTGGGTGACACCCCACAAATAACAGAACAGCGCCGCGAAGCCGATCGCGCCGCGCAAGGCCAGAAGCCGCCAGCGTGGGCTCCCGACCGGCATCGCGCGCGCGCCCATCACGACCAGCAGCGGCAGGCCGGAGAAGACCCCGCGGTAGAGCACCGCCTGCATCGCGGTGCACTCGTGGCTGGCCGCCTTGACCAGCGCGGCGACGCCGACGAAGAAGAACGACGCGACCACCATCAGGCCGGCCGCCCGCGCGACGCTCGGGGTTGACGAGCCGGTCGGTTCACGCTCCATGCGGAGCGCACCATACTGTCAATCGGCAGCGCGCGCCATCCTCGCGACTCAATCGGGCCCGCACACCGTGCACCGGACAGTGTCTCGTATTCTGGACTCTGGCCAGGCAATATGTCTCCAAAGGTGGAATCCAGTCGCTGACTCATGCCAGCTTTCTGAAATAAACTATTCAAATACAAATAGTTGCGAATGTGGACCGAAGCCTGCAAGCCAACGGCCGCGGAGGTGCTCATGAAGACGGCTTCGGTGTGCTCGTTGTGGCTCGTGGTCGGAGGTCTCGGGGCGGGATGTGCCGGGGCCGACATGTTGTCTGCAGAGGAGGATCGGTCGGGCAAGGGGTCGGACGCCTACTACCCGCCCGGCGGTCCGTGCGGAGGCATCGATTGCCCGAGCGGCTTCCACTGTGAGTTCGACCAGTGCGTCGCCGACGTGCCCCCGCCGCCGCCGCCGTCGGCCGAGCCGCGCGACCCGCTCGCGTCGAACCGCTACGTGTTCTCGCTCGACACCGCGCAGCGGCGCCTGGCGCGCATCGACAGCCTGACCCTCGAGGTCGCCGCGTTCGCGGCCGGGCTCGCGCCGATGGACCTCGGCGTGGTCGGGAGCCGCGAGCTGTCGGTGCTGCTCGACGCGATGGACCTGGTCGAGGTGCTCGACCACCGGCAGGAGCCGCCCGTCGCCGCGGCGTGGAGCACCGCCCGCTCGCTGTCCCACGTTCGGCTCTCGCCCAGCGGCGAGCACCTGGTCGCCTACTTCGACTGGGACGACCCGCGGGCGCAGGACCGGCAGCCGGAGCCGGGCAACATCAACCAGGTCTCGGTGCTCTCGCTGGCTGATGGCGCGGCGCCGTTCGCGGACGAGGACGCGCGGCTGGTCAACGTCGCGGTGGGCTTCTTGCCCCGCGACGTGCGCTTCGCCGCCGACGGCTCGCGCGCGGTGGTCATCTCCCAGGACACGCTGACGCCGATCGCCTTGACCACGGTCGAGGTCGGCGTCGCGACGCCGGCGCCGACGGTGCCGTTCGACGGCAGCGCCGCCGAGATCCTGATCGACGCGACCGCGACGACGGCGCTGGTGCGCTACGCCGGCAACGCCCGCGTCGACCTGCTGTCGCTCGATGGCGGCGCAGCGGGTTGCCTGGTCGCACCGGGCGCGGTCAGCGACGTCGCCCTGGCGCGCGACGGCCAGTTGGTGCTCAGCTTCGTCGACGGCGGCGCGCAAGGGTTGGCGGTGGTCCCGCCGGCGGCGGCGCTACCTGACCCGTGCGCGCCGGTGGTCGCCAGCGTGCAGGTCCAAGACGCCAGCCAGCTGGCGGTCGACCCGGCCGCCGATCTGGCGCTGGTCTACCAGGCCGATCTCGCGGTCGAGACCATCTGGTTGGTCGACCTCATCGCCGGGACCGCGCGCAGCGTCGCGCTCGAGAAGGCGGTGGTCGCGGTGGCCTTCGCGGGTGACGGCCGGCACGTCCACCTCTCGCACCTGAAGGCGCCGGGGGTGCCGGCCTGGGACCCGCGCGTCGAGCACCCCGAGGTCTCGGTCGACAAGTCGTACGGCGTCTCCTGGCTCGACGCGGTGACCGGCAGCCATCGGCTGGCGGTCAGCGACGAGCCGTTCGGGCCGTTCTCGTTCGTGCCGCAGACCTCGGTGCAGGAGGGGGCGACCTTCCAGGCGGTGGTCGACGCCGAGGAGCCGCAGCTGTTGCGTGTCACCCACCGCCCGGGCTTCGACGACCGGTGGATCGATCTGGCGGCCAAGCCGCTGCAGATGGGCTACCTGAAGGACACCGCCCGTACCTACGTGACGCAGTCCCACCCGTGGGGCCGCATCACCTTCGTCGACCCGTCCGGCACCGAGCTGCGCCACGTGACCGGCTTCGCCCTGGAGGTTCGTTAACCATGCGCCAGATCATCCCTCCGCTTCTCTCGTTCGTCTGCGTCTGCGCCTGCGCCGAGCCGCTGCGGCCGATCGAGCTGGCGGCGCAAGGGCCGTTCGCCCTCGAGGACGCGCTGGCCTACTTCGACCGCCAGACCGCGTCGCTGGTCGTCGTCGATCCGGCCGGCGGCGCCGGCAAGGACGGTGATCGGCGGCTCGCCCGACTCGAGGCCGGGCTGACGCCGGTGGTCGCCCGGTCGGTCCGGCGCGCCGGAGCCGACGCGCCGCAGCTCCTCGTCCTGGACCCGGGCGACGAGCAGGTGCTGCTCATCCGCGACAAGCGGGGCAGCCGCGAGGCGCTCGACATCGGCGTGCCGCTCGAGGCGGTGGACGTGTCGGCCGACGGCCGCTTCGCCGTCGCCTATCAACCGGACGGCGCGACGCCGAGCCGCTCGCTGTTCGCCTTCCCGAACACCGTCGCGGTGCTCGACCTGCGCGAGGAGACCTTGAGCGCCGTGCCGCTGCGGCTCGGCACACCGGGCGCGCGGCCGCTCCGAGCGGTCTTCGCCGGCGCGACGCGCCTGTCGGCGACCTTCGACGACGAGGGCACGCCGCGCCAGATCACCGCCGAGGTGCCGCTGGCGCTGGTCTTCGTCAAGGGCGGCATCATCCCGGTCGATCTCGAGAAGGCGGTCGCCGGGCCGATGGTGCCGCTCGGCGCCGATCTCGAGCGCAGCATCGTCCCGGCCGAGGTCATCTTCACCAACAACGCGGTCGACCAGCGGCGCGGCACGCTCGACAACGTCGAGCGCGCCTTCGTCCGCTCGACCGTCGGCGAGCTGTACGTCTTGTCGATCGCGCTCGGCAGCGCGGCGTTGACCGGCGACCCGCGGCTGATGGACGTCGTCGTCGCGCTCGAGAACGTGGTCACTCCGGACGCCTACGTCCACGACATCGAACTCTTCTTCGACGCCGACGGCAATGAGCTCCTGCTCGCCGCGGCCGGCTACGAGCTGGTGCTGGTCGACGGCTACACCGGCGTCGCCGATCGCTTCCCACAGACCGTGATGGTCGACACCCTGGCGCGCTTCACCGACCCGACGAGCGGTCAGGCGATGGCGCTCGGCTACGGGCGCGCGGCCCCCGACTACGCGGTCTTGCGCCTCGATCCGCTCGGCCTCGACCGTCGGCGCTCGACCGGGGTCGAGCTGCTGCGCCTCGGTAGCCCGGTGGTCAGCATCGACGTCACCGCGAACGCCGAGCGCGCCGTGGTTGAGTACAGCGACGGCCGCGACCTCGGCGTGCTCGATCTACGTCGCGCCGGGGACGTGCTCGACCTGCGCTTCGCCCGGCGCCTGCAGACCCGCCGCCTGTCGCCGGCCGGCGAGCGCCTCTGGCTCGTCTCGGTCTCGCCGGAGGACGAGGCGCCGCACCTGGCCGAGGTCGAGCTCGACGAGCTGCTCGGCACCCGCGAGGTGCGCCTCGACCAGGACGGCGCGCTGGTCGGCCAGGCCGGCCGGTTCCTGTTCGTCGACCACGGCGACCCGACCGGTTCGGTGACCTTCTTCCCCGACGACGACCTGCGTCGCGCCAAGGGCCTGGCCTTCCGCGGCGTCCTGTACACCGATCTGCTCGATCAACCGCTGCCGACCGAGCACCCGCTCGAGCAAGGAGAGAAGTGATGAACGCCCCGATCTGGATGCTCGTTCTCGGGACGCTGGCGCAAGCCGAGCCGGCGGTGGTCGAGCCGGTGGTGGTCGAGCCGGCGGTGGTCGAGCCGGCGGTCGGCGCGCCGACGGGCGCCGGCGAATTGGAGCCGACGGATCCGGCGAGCCCTTGGCTCGCGCCGGTGGCCTCGCCTGCGCCTCGGGTCGCCGTCCGGGCGGGCGGCTCGGCGTGGCGCCTCGGCGCCGGCCTCGGGCAGGCGTGGACCTGGTCGGACTCGCCCCGGTGGACCGCCGGGCTCGGCGATCCGGTGGGTCGGTTGCGGCTCGAGCGGGAGCTCGAGCAGCTGCTGCCCGGCCTCGCCGCCAACGTCGGCCTCAACGCCTGGAACCAGGGCGAGCTCGAGGGCGGCGCCGAGTTGCGCCTGTGGGTCATGGATCTCGCGCTCGGCGCCTCGTTCACCTGGCCGCGCGACGGGTTGTGGCGCGTCGCCTTCCCCTACGTCCGGGCCGCGCTGCTATTCAGCTACGTGCAGGCCCGCGCGGCGGGGGACCTCGGCGCCGACCTGTGGGGCACGCCGGGGCTCGAGGGGGCCGCTGGGCTGCGCGTGCACCTCGGCCGCGCCGCCCACGCCGGGTGGGGGCGGCTGTTCGTCTTCGGTGAGGGGAGCCTCGACCTCCGCTGGCCGCGCCGGATCCGGCTCGAGCGGCCGGAGGAGGACGAGGATCCGCTCCTGCCCGCGGCGCCGACCCGGCTCGGGCGGCTCAACCTGTCGGGCTGGGGGTGGCAGCTCGGGGCAGGGATGGTCTTCTGACCCCCGGCCGGCCGCCGGGCTGATGCCAGGGGGTGCGGTTCCTGGGCATCGGGGTGGCCGTCTCTTCCGGGAAGAAACCGCGGGCGCGGTCACCGGCGTCCGCGGTGCCCCGGCTTGTCGGATCCGCGCCCGATGCCAGGCGTCGCTGACTGATCCCCTCAAATCGGCGCCGCGCGCTTCGCCTCTCGCGCGGGCGCGCGCTCGTGAACGAGAGCTCGGCGCCGAGCGGTCGTGGTTGAGGGGATGACTCAGCAGACGTCGGGCTTGCTATTCGCGACCAGCCGGGATACTGGAGCCGCCGGCGAACGAAGGCGACACTAGAGCCAAGCCAGCTCGTCAAACAGCCGTCTTCCTCTACTTCGAACGTCAGACCCCGCGCGGTGTCCTCGAGCGCACACGTTGAGTGTGCGTCGTCGATTCACCGCCAACCGCTGCGCAGGCGCAGCGAGAAGGAACGGCAGAGATCATGTCGAAGAAGCTTTTCATCGGTAGCTTGAGCTGGGATACGTCGGACGACAGCCTGCGCCAGGCGTTCGCGCGTTTTGGCGAAGTGCTCGAGGCCAAGGTGGTCACCGATCGGGACACCGGTCGGTCGCGCGGTTTCGGCTTCGTCACCTTCGCGGATGCTGCTCAGGCCAACGAAGCCATCTCGTCGATGGACGGCACGGCCCTCGACGGACGGAGCATCAAGGTCAGCGAGGCGCAGGACAAACAGCGCAGCGGCGGACGCGGCGGCTTCGGCCGGCGCGATTGAGGCGTCCGGGCGTCGGTCAGTCGTTGTCGACGAAGCTCGCCAACGCGCTGCTGCGCGACGGGTGACGTAGCTTCCCCAGCGCCTTGGCCTCGATCTGACGGATCCGCTCGCGGGTGACCCCGTATCCGGAGCCGACCTCTTCGAGGGTGTGGGCATGGGACGTGCCGATGCCGAAGCGCAGGCGGAGGATCTTCTCCTCGCGCGGGCTCAGCGTCCCCAGGGTACGTCGGACGGTGGTGGCGAGGTTCGTCGCCAGCGCCGCGTCGCTCGGTGACTCGGCGGCCCGATCGGGGAGCATCTGTCCGAGCAGCGTGTCGTCGTCGCCGATCGGTGTCTCCAGCGAGACCGGGTCGCGTACGGTGGCGAACACCTTGCGTACCCGGCGCGCCGGGACCTCGAGCTTGTCGGCGATCTCTTCGGGCGAGGGCTCCCGACCCAACCCGGCCGTGAGATAGCGGCTGGTTCGGATCAGCTTGTTGGTCGACTCGACGATGTGGACCGGGAGGCGGATGGTGCGCGCTTGATCGGCGAGGGCGCGGGTGACCGCCTGCCGGATCCACCAGGTGGCGTAGGTCGAGAACTTGAACCCGCGGCGATACTCGAACTTCTCCACCGCGCGCATCAACCCGATGTTGCCCTCCTGGATCAGGTCGAGCAGCGGCATGCCGCGGTTGACGAACTTCTTGGCCACGAACGCGACCAGTCGGAGGTTGGCGACGATGAGCTCCGCCTTGGCGCGGGTCACGGACGCCTCGCCGGCGACGATCGCCGCGCAGGTCTCGCGCAACGCGCGCGTCGACCGGACCGACCTGCCGCGCTGTCGCTCGGCCGTCGCCGCCTTGACGCACCCAGCGATGCGCGCGATCTGCGTCGGGTGAAGGCCCAGGCGCGCGACCGTCAGCGTCGCTACTGTGCGCCGGCGCTCGAGCGCGGCCGTGATCCGCTCACGTCGTCGGGCCGAGAGGCGCACCGTGTCGAGCTCGGCGTCGAGCTCGCGCCGCCGTTGCTCGCCGCGGGCCAACCGCGCGATCTCTTTGACCAGGTTGGCACGCACCGCGGACTCGTCGGTCAGGTCATCGCCGTCGCGCACCACATCGCGGAGCTTGACCGTGCCGCGTCGGAGCGCGGTCGCCAGGGCGATGATCTCCTGCACCGCGATCGGCGCGCTCGCCAACGCGGCAAGGACGCGCGCCTCGCCCTGCTCGATGCGCTCGCAGATCACGGCCTCCCCGGCCCGCGACAACAGCGGGCGCGCCGCGATCCCCTTCATGTAGCTCTGCACCGGGTCGAGGGGCGCAGCGGCGCTCGGGCCGCGTGTCTGTTCGGAGCTGGTTCTCATCGAACGCCACCGATCGTTGCGAGGGCGACAACGCCCACCGGGTCTCGGTCCAAGGTCGGGCGCACGCGGCGTCCGGTCCGATCGGCGCGCCGTCAACCGGCGAGCGCCCGCGCCAGCGCCTCGGCCCGCTCGAGCAGGCGCTGGAGCTCGATCGACGGCTCTCTGCCGCTGTCGCCGTGCTTGGCGGCGCGCCGGACGCGATCCAACGCCTGAACGAACGCCAGGTCGTCCACCCCGCGCCCGGGGAGGAGCTCGGCCATCTGGCGGACGCGGCGCTTCAGCTCTTTGTAGTTCTCGTTCATCAGGCCCTCGGGTTTGGACCGCCGAGCTCGCGGACCGTCATGGGGACCGATCCGCCCCACGGCGGAGCCGGGCTCGCTCTTCTCGTGCCTGGACTTCCTCGGCGAACAACGCCAGGTTCAATGGACAGGGCGGTCGGTTGGCGTCGACGTACTGACACTCGTGCTGGTTGCACTGGACGAACAACCTCTCCGGGCCGCGCAGGCCGCCCGCGGGCTTGCTCTTCAGGGAGATCGTGACCCGCTCACTGACGACGGGGCAATCGAACTCGCGGCGCTTCGCAGACGACATGAGGCCCCTCGCGGTGGAGAGCGCATGAATCGGCCTGGATCGTGGCAGGGAGATTGATGCGTTGTCGGAGGGACACTACCACGGTCAGCCGCAAACCAACAGGCCACACCCCGCCTTTCTTGGCCCTGCGTGCGCTTGACCGGCCACGGCGCCCACCGTAGACGTGGCTCCAGGCGAGGGGACGCGATGGCCGACGACGACCGCCCGAAGAAGTCCTGGCGTGAGATCGACAAGGCGCGCGACGGCAGCGTGCACCGCAAGGAGCCGCGGCCGGACCGGCGCGGCGAGCGGTTGCAGCGCTCGAACGAGTACCGGGCCTACAAGAGCCAGTTGAACAAGCTGTTCGACGGCCAGGGGGGGCTGCCGGAGGGGTTGAAGGCCAAGCTCGCCGAGGCGCCGCCGATGGCCGGCGTCGCCGAGCGGCAGGCGGCGCTCGAGGCGATCAAGACGGCCGAGGGGCCCGCGGCGGTGCTCGCCGCCTTCGTCGCCTACCGCGCCGCGCACGGCTTCCCTGACGACGAGGAGGTGCTCGGGCGGCTGCTCGATCTCACCGACGAGGCGATCGTCGCCGAGGCGATCGCGACGGTCGAACGGTTGCGCGGTGAAGGGAAGCTCAAGCGCGCCGCCTCGTTCCGCGCCCGGCTCGAGACGGTGCAGATGACCATCGATGATCCCGAGATCCAAAAGGCGGCCAAGGCCCTGCTGCGGCAGCTGCGCTGACCGGCGACGGAGACGGCGATGAGCGTGCAGACAGACGGCCGCGCGCGGCGGGCTTTGATCACCGGCGCCTCGAGCGGCTTGGGTGCCTCGGTGGCCGAGAAGCTGGCGGCGCGCGGGTGGGCGGTGTGGCTGGCGGCGCGTCGTGTCGATCGGCTGGCCGAGGTCGCCGCGGCGATCCGCGCCGCCGGCGGCGTCGCCGAGCCGGTGGCGCTCGACGTCGCCGACGCCGAGGCGACGGCGCGGCGGGTGGTCGAGCTCGACGAGCAGTGCGGCGGCTTCGACCTGGTGATCGCCAACGCCGGCGTCGGCGGCATGGTCTCACCCAAGAAGCTCGACTGGGCGGTCGCGCGGCCGACCCTGATGACCAACTTCGTCGGCGCCGCGGCGACGCTCGTGCCGCTGGTGCCGCGCATGCTGGCGCGCGGGCGCGGCCAGCTGGTCGGGATCTCCAGCCTGGCCGGCGAGCTGCCCCTGTCGCTCTCGAGCCAGTACGGGGCGACCAAGGCCGGGCTGACCTACATGCTCCTGGCCCTGCGCGCCCCGCTGCGCCGCAAGGGCGTCGTCGTCACGGTCGTCCACCCGGGCTTCGTCGCCACCGAGATGACCGCCGGCGCGCCGTTCCCGATGCCCTTCCTGCTCGGGCTCGACGACGCCGCCGAGCGGATCGTCCGCGGCGTCCTGGCCGGCAAGCGCCTGGTGCGTTTCCCCTGGCCGCTGGCGCTGGCGATCCGCGTCGCCAACTGGCTGCCGCTCGGGCTGCGCGAGTGGGTGGTCGCCCGGTTGCGCCTCTGAGGTCTTGCCTTGCCACAGCGGGCCCGGTAAACGTGGCCGCTCGAGCGCGGCCGATTCGCCGCAGGAGACGAGCATGGATCGCGAAGCAGCAATGAGCCAAGCCAAGGTGTTGAAGGACAAGGCGCGCGCGGCGCGCAAGGCGGGCAAGAAGCAGCTGGCCAAGGCGTTCAAGCAGGGGAGCAAGCGCCTGCGGCGCAAGCTGCGGGCCACCGCGCCGAAGACGACCGCCAAGAAGGACGAGGCCGCGGCGAGCTGAACCCAAGAGGGCGAGGAGTCCTGACGATGGCCAATCCGATCGCAGTCTGCGAGACCTCGCTCGGTACGTTCAAGGCCGAGCTCTACCTCGACAAGATGCCGGTGACCGCGGGCAACTTCATCGCCCTGGCGAAGAGCGGCTTCTACGACGGCCTGCACTTCCACCGGGTGATCAAGAAGTTCATGATCCAGTTCGGCTGCCCGCACTCGCGCGATCCGGAGAGCCCGCGCTGCGGCACCGGCGGGCCGCCGCACGGCACCATCCAGGACGAGCACCCGGCGGCGCACAAGCTGTCGAACGAGCCGTTCACGCTGTCGATGGCGAACACCGGCCGGCCGAACTCGGGCGGCTCGCAGTTCTTCATCAACACGGTGCACAACCACTACCTCGACTGGTTCACGCCCGGGAACTCCCGGCACCCGGTGTTCGGCAAGGTGATCGAGGGTCAGGACGTGGTCACCAAGATCGAGACCACGCCGACCGGCGAAGGGGACCGGCCGAAGACCCCGGTGCAGATGCGCAAGATCACCATCGTCGAGGCCTGAGTCATCGCTGGCGGCGCCGCCGCCGTCCGTCTACAATCGGCAGGTCAGCTCGAGCCGCGGGTGGATGACGATGACCCATCGCGTCTGGTTGCTCTCCTGGTCGGCGCTCTCCCTGGCCCTGGTCGCCCCGGGGTGCGGCAAGCAGGCCAAGGACTTCGCCGGCTATCCCTGTGACGCGGGCGCCTGCGCCGCCGGTTTCGTCTGTCGATCGGACACCGACACCTGCGCGCCGGTCATCGATCTCACCTGCCCGGGCGCGAGCTGCCCGGCCACGGTCCAGACCGGCGACCCCTGCGCGGTGGCGCTGGCCTTCGTGCCCTGCCTCCCGGGCGTCGACGACTGCCGCGGCGGCTGCCGCACCTGCGAGGACGGCGCCTGGTCCGACTGCTCGCCGTGTGACCCGGGTGCCTGCGGCCCGCTCGACCACGTCGCCGAGGTCGGCTGCGACACCGAGGGCGGCCAGCTCAACTGCGCGATCGTCGCCTGCGCGCCGGGCTTCACCGACGCCGACGGCGAGGTCGACAACGGCTGCGAAGAGGCCTGCGTCAGCACCGGCGCGGAGATGTGCGACAACATCGACAACGACTGCAACGGCGTCGTCGATGATCTCGGCGACACGGCGATCCAGGCGAGCTGCGCGGCCCGCTTCCCCTCGGCCGCCAACGTCGATCACTGGGCCTGCGCTGCCGGTTGCGTCATCGACCGCTGCGCGGCCGGCTTCTGGGACATCGCCGGCGGGGTGGCCAACGGCTGCGAGTACGCCTGTACCGTGACCGGTGACGAGACCTGCGACGGCGTCGACCAGGACTGCGACGGCGCGGTCGACGACGTGGAGCCGGTCGCGCTCGACGGCGAGTGCCGCGCCGTCCACGCCGGGGCGGTGAACGTCGAGGTCTGGGCCTGCGTCGGCGGCGCCTGCGCGATCGGCAGCTGTGTCTCGGGCTGGGTGAGCCTCTCCGGCGATCCGGCCGACGGCTGCGACACGCCCTGCATCGTCACCGTCCCACCGGACGAGGTCTGCGACGGGGCTGACAACGACTGCGACGGCCAGACCGATCCGGAGGACGCCGGCGGCTGCACCACCTACCACCTCGACGCCGACGGGGACGGAGTCGGGCGAGCGGGCGACGCCCGCTGCCTGTGCGCGCCGGCCGGGCAGCACACCTCGACCGCGAACGACGACTGCGACGACGAGCCGGACGGCTGCGGCGCCGGCTGCTTCCCGGGCAACGTCGCGCCAGACATCTGCGACGGGGAGAACCAGGATTGCGACCTCGAGCTCGACGAGGATCCGGACGTCATCTGGTACGCCGATCGTGACGGGGACGGCTTCACCAATCCGGCCGACACGCAATCGAGCTGCGGCGATCCGGACGGCGCGGGCACCACCTGGCTCGCCTCGCCCAGCGCGCAGGCCGACTGCGACGACGACCCGGCGGCGTGCGGCGCCGGGTGCTTCCCTGGCCAGGTGGTCGCGGACACCTGCGACGGCCGGGATCAGGACTGCGACGGCAAGGTCGACGAGAACCCGGAGCGGGACTGGTTCCCGGACCGTGACGACGACGGCTACACCCAGGCGGTCGGGATCTGGTTCGCCTGCGTCGATCCTGACGGCGTCGGCTTCCGCTGGCTCGCCGACGCCACCGCGCTCGACGACTGCGACGACATGCTCGCGACCTGCACCTGCGACACGAGCGCGGCGTGCAACAGCGACCCGGGAGGCGGGGTGTGCGGCTGCGACCCTGACTGCGGCTGGCCGTGCACCTGCGACACCGACCTCGCCTGTCAGGCCGCCTGCGCCTGCGACCCGGACTGCTCGGTCACCTGCGCCTGCAACGTGAACCCGGCGGCGTGCGACTACGACTGCGCCTGCGACGCCGCCTGCGGCGCCGGCTGCGCCTGCGACACCAGCGCCGCCTGCGAGGCGGGCTGCGCCTGCGACGAGGACTGCTACGGCTGTGGCGCGAGCTGCAACCCGGGCCGCCTCTGGTACCGCGACCGTGACCTGGATGGCTTCACCGGCAGCGAGACGACCATCTCCTGCCTCGATCCGGACGGCGCCGGCGGCGAGTGGCGCGCCGCGGCGACCGCGCAGGCCGACTGCGACGACGACCCCGGCGCTTGCGGCGCCGACTGCTTCCCCGGGCAGACCTGGTTCTGGGACGCCGACCTGGACGGCTACACCAGCGCCGCGAACACGGTGACCAGCTGCCTCGATCCCGACGGCGCCGGGCTCGAGTACCTGCTCGACGCCAGCGCGACGGCCGATTGCCACAACGGCATCCCGACCTGCACCACCAACTGCACGACCGACACCGACGGCGACGCCTGGCGCGGCAACGCGTCCGTGGACTGCGTCGAGCAGTTCTGCGGCACCGATCCGGCCAACGACACCTCGATCTGCTTGCGGATCACCCAGTCGACCGGGACCAACCAACCCAGCTTCGCGCAGGCGATCACCGACGACAACTTCGCGGCGGCGACCCAGGACTTCATCCTCATCGACGCCAACCTGACGTTGGACCTCGACGCCGATCCGCCGAACTTCAACAGCGCGAACACGGTCGTCCGCCAGGCGGCGAACACCACGGTCGACATCTCGATCTCGAGCAACAACAACGACCGGACCGCGTTCGACATCGCCGCCTCCGGCGTGCAGTTGCGCGGGCTTCGCCTGGCGATCACCGAGACCGGGAACAACATTCGCGGCGTCAGGGTCTACAAGGGCAGCAACCCGGTCTTGACCGGCGTCGTGATCGACGGTGTGCGCATGCGGGGGACCAACCGGTTGGGAGACGGGATCTACATCGACGATCGGGCAACGCAGGTCACGGTGCGCAACAATGTCATCGACGTCTACCGTTACCGCGGCATCTACGTCACCGGTGACAACGGCGGTGGCGACGATTCGTTGTTCGCGGACAACGTCGTGCGCGGCGGCACCGAGGGTCCAGGCAATGAGCGCGGCGGCATCGTCCTGCGCAACGTCGCGCGCGTCAGCCTGGTCGGCAACGTGATCGCGCAGAGCAACCACGACGGGATTCAGTTGACCGACGCCGACGACGTGTTCGTCGACCACAACACCATCGCGAACCTGACCAACGCCAGCTCGGACGGGCTGGACGTGTACGGCACGGCCGGCTCGACGAACCTGTGCGTACGCAACAACATCTTCAGCGAGGTGACCCGCGACGCGCTGGCCATCAACGCCGCCGGGAGCAGCTTCAACGCCGCCGCCGCCTGCACCGGTGCCTTGACCGGCGGCTACGGCAACGACTTCTTCACCAGCGGCAGCGGTGCGTTGTGCGGCGGGACGCAGTGCGCCTCGTGTGTGTGTCTGCCGTCGACGGGTTTCTGGGAGCTTAACGTCGCCGGGGCGTTCACCACGACGGCGTTGTCCGCCTTCACGCCGGCCGACGCCGGGCAGTTCTACTGCCTCGGCGCGGCGGCGCTGATCGACGTCGGCGACGACCTGGGCTACGACCGCAACGGCGGCCAGACCGGCAACTTCAACGGCACGGCCCCGGACATCGGTGGCCGCGAAGCCGGCGCGAATGGCTGCCCGTAGCGCGGCCCGCGCGGCGGCTATCGAGCGGGCGCTGCGCGCCATTGGTACCCGGGAGCGGGCGGCGCAGGAGAAGCGGTATCTCAAGAGCGAGCTCGCGCACCTCGGCGCCTCGGTCCCGGCGATGCGCCGGGCGGTCGGGGCGGCGTTGCGTCGCGCGCCGATCGCTGACCGGAGCACGCTGCTGGCCGAGGTGCGGGCGCTGTGGCGCCGGCCGGTGCACGAGTGCCGCGCGGCGGCGGTCGAGCTGCTCGAGCGCCACGTCGGGCTGCTCGGGCCGAGGGACCTGCCGCTGCTGCTCCGGCTGATCCGAGAGGCGCGCACCTGGGCGCTGGTCGACGGCCTCGCCCCGTGTGTCGTCGGCCCGCTGCTCGAGGCGCACCCGGAGAAGGCCGCGGTGCTGACCGCCTGGGGACGCGATCCCGACTTCTGGGTCCGCCGCGCCGCGCTGCTCGCTCATCTCCTGCCGCTGCGTCGCGGCCAGGGCGACTTCGCCGCCTTTGCTGCCCTCGCCGAGCCGATGCTCAGTGAGCAGGAGTTCTTCATTCGCAAGGCGATCGGCTGGGTGCTGCGCGAGGCGAGCAAGAAGCGGCCGGACCGGGTCTACGCCTGGCTCCTGCCCCGCGCGGCGCGGGTCTCCGGATTGACGCTGCGCGAGGCGAGCCGCTACCTGTCGGCCGGGCAACGCGCGCGCCTGGCCGGCGCGGTCCGCGGCGTCACTCGCGCCAGTCGACCTCGGGCTCGGGCGCGTTGGCGAGGATCGCCTCGATCCGGGCGCGCACCTCGGGGGTGAGCTTGGCCAGCACCGCCAGCGCGCCGAGGTTCTCCTCCAGTTGGCTGACCTTCGAGGCGCCGAGGATGACGGTGCTGACCCGCGGGTTCGCCAGGCACCAGGCGATCGCCAGCTGCGCCATGCTGGCGCCCAGTTCCCTGGCCAGCGGCACGAGCCGGCGCACCTTGGCGAGCCGCGCCTCCGCCTCGGCGCCCTCGAACACCGAGCGCAGCCACTGGTACTCGGGCAGCGTCGCGCGTGAGCCGGGCGGGATGCCGTCGTTGTACTTGCCGGTCAGAAGTCCCGAGGCGAGCGGGCTCCAGGTGGTCAGGCCCAGCCCGAGCGTCTGGTAGAGCGGCAGGTACTCCTTCTCGACCCGCTCGCGGGCGAACATGTGGTACTCCGGCTGCTCCATCACCGGCGGCAGGAGGTGCTCGCGCCGCGCGATGCCGTAGGCCTCCATCAACTGGGTCGCGCTCCACTCGCTGGTTCCCCAGTAGAGCGCCTTGCCCTGGCGGACCAGGTCGGTCATCGCCCAGACCGTCTCCTCGATCGGCGTGTGCAGGTCCGGCCGGTGGCAGAAGAGCAGGTCGACGTAGTCGAGCTGCAGGCGGCGGAGCGCCTTGTGCGTCCCCTCGACCAGGTGTTTGCGCGACAGGCCCTTGTCGTTCGGGCCAGAGCCGCCCCAGTAGATCTTGGTCGAGATGACCAGGCTCTCGCGCGGCCAGGCGGTCTTCTTCAGCGCCGCGCCGAGGATCTCCTCGGCCTTGCCTTTGGCGTACACCTCGGCGGTGTCGAAGAAGTTGACCCCGTGCTCGCGCGCGACGCTCAGGCAACGCACCGCCTCGTCGATCTCGACCTGGCCGCCGAAGGTGACCCAGGTGCCGAACGACAGCGACGAGACCCTGAGACCGGACCTGCCCAGGTGGCGATACTCCATGGTGTCCTCCTCGTGGCACGTTGGGGGCTCGACGGGCGAATGTCAACGCCGGCCCCGTCGGGCCAGGGGGGAGCTTGCCCGGCGCGCCCCCCGGTGATGTTCTGCGGTTGGTGTTGGGGTACCCGATGCAGATCACCCGCGTCTTCGTTGCCGACGCCGCGTTGCTCGCCGTCCTCGCGTGCGCGGCGCCCACCGCGCCGGGCCCGTCGGAGGTCGTGGCGCCCGAGCCACCGGCAGAGCTCGCGGTGCGCTGGTGTGAGCGCCGTGACGCGACGCGCTTCGCCTGCGCGACGGTGACCCTGCCGACCGATCGCTTCGCCGCGGAGCAGAGCTGCAACGGCCTGGCCTTTGAGACGCCGGCGGGCTCGCGATGCCTGCAATACGACAGCGTGACGGTCGCCGAGACGCCGTTCGCGCGACCGCCGGCGGTGGGCGAGTGCGGCGTCTGGTGCGGCGACCGGGACGGCGACCAGCGTTACGACCGCTGCCTCGAGCGGCTCTTGTGCCCCGAGCGCGCCCGAGAGAAGGAGTTCTCCGCCCACTACGCGGTGGTGCACCCGCTCGGGCTCCTCGAGCAGCTCTGCGCGCCGCTGCCGGAGACCGTGCGCGGCCTGCTCGAGGCCTCCCGCGCCGGGCAGGGTGATTGCGACCAGGCGCCGCTGTTCTGGGTCATCTCGCCCGAGACGATGAAGCACGCCAGCGACCAGACCGGCCCCGGGCTGTGCTACGGCGTCGTGCAGGACGAGGCCCGACCGACCGAGAAGGAGTCGTGTGGCCAGCACCATTGTCAGACGTTGCGCTACTGCGACGGCCGCGAGCGACCCACACACTGCACCGTGTACGCCGAGTGCCGCGCCGGCCGCCTCGTCCCGCTGCGGCTCGGCTGGTGAGCTGCCGCCTGGTCTGGTTGAAGGCCTACAAACAACCCTCATCACTACCGGCCGGTATTCTTCGATGACTTCTTCACCGCTGGCGCAGCGCGCTCGATCAGGAGGGCGTCGGGACACAGTTCCAGGCCATTCGGCCAAGCGAGCGCCCCAGACTCCACGTAGCACTTGTCAAAAAGGCTGCCGCGCATCACCTCGGCGGCGAGGCCGCGCGGCGACTGGAACAGAGAGGCCAGCGACACCTCGACCGTCGAGCCGTCAGCGTAGGCGAGCTTCACCGTGAACGTTTCGGCGTCGGCGGCCAGCACTCGTTGAATCTTGTTGCCCCACTTCTTCATCGCTTCACTCCAACGGTTTGACCCGGCGAGGCGGCTTGAGGGCCTGGCAATCGAGCCACGCCCGTTTGAGCTCCGAAAGCCGAACGCGCCGCCACTCCTCGACCAGGCTGCGCACTCGCGGCGGCAGCCGGCCGGCAAGCACGCGGCCGGAGCCGATCTCCACGATGGCCTCGTGGTCGCCGTAGGTCGCGTGGAAATGCGGCGGCGGGTGGTCGGCGTGGTACATTCGCACGACGATTCCGAGAAAGACCGAAACGACAGGCATCGCGGTATTGCCCCCAGCGGCGAAGCAGTCAGGGACCTCGTCAGCGGCTCCTAGCACTCTCAGAACAGAATCACCACGTTCAATGGTGGAGGCGCCGGGAATCGAAGCCAGCGACCACCGATGGATTTTGGCACAACGCGGTGTTGTTTGGCGATCAAATACAGGGAGGTTGCTCGAACGCGACCCCAACCCAAGACGTCCTAGAATCAGCCCCAGCCGTCGTTGTTCTGTGCTGCCCTCGTTGTGGCCAGAGCCCGATGTTGGTCTTGGGGTTGGTGCACAGGCCAGTCGATTGGCAGAGGAATGCATCCGAGGGTGCGGCGTATTCGCAACAAACCGGCCGCTAGGGCGGCCGCACCTTGGGAAGCCCGAACCAACGACGTGAGCAAGCCTGCCGTTTCGTGAAGTCCCAATCGTTCAAATCGGCAACGAAACGGGAGCGCGACCCGATGGCCTCGCTGTGACGAGCTGCGTCGAAAGGTTCGATCCTGTTTCAGGTGGCGCGCCCGGCTGGATTCGAACCAGCTGCCCCCGGCTTAGAAGGCCGGTGCTCTATCCGAATGAGCTACGGGCGCGTCGGCCAAGAGGTGTGCCGCGCCGGGCGGCGTGGTGTCAAGCGAACTCGCGCATCGCCGCGGCGACGGTGACGGCGTCGCGCACCGCCGCGACGTCGTGGACGCGCAGCACGTGGGCGCCGGCGAGCACC
>JBFYZW010000362.1:0-5128 GCA_041309305.1 Deltaproteobacteria bacterium
TCGTCCAGCGCGGCGTGATCCTCTACGAACGCTACGGTCGCGGCTTCGACGGCTCGCACCGCCACCTGACCTGGTCGGTGTCGAAGAGCGTCGTCAACGCGCTGACCGGCATCGCCGTGCAGCGCGGCCGCCTCGGCGTCGACGACTCGATCTGTGACCACCTGGCGCTCGCCAACCGCGACGCGTGCACCGTGCGGGTGCGCCACCTGCTCGAGTTCTCCTCCGGCTTCGACTGGAAGGAGACCTACGAGGGCGAGTCGCCGTCGGTCTCGTCGGTTCTGGCCATGCTCTACGGCGCCGGATGGCGCGACATGGCTGCCTTCGTCAGCGACCACCCGCTGCGTGATCCGCCCGGTGAGAGCTGGATGTACTCGTCCGGTGACTCGACCCTGCTCGCCGCGGTGGTCGGCGAGGCGCTCGACGGCGGCGGCGCCGACTTCGCCTGGCGCTTCCTCTTCGACCCGCTGGGCATCACGACCGCGACCTTCGAGCGCGACGGCCGCGGGCAGCTGGTCGGTGCGTCGCTCTGGTACGCGACGCCGCGCGACATGGCCCGCTTCGGCTACCTCTACCTGCACGACGGCTGTTGGCGCGACCAGCGCATCCTGCCCCCGGGCTGGGTCGCCGAGTCGACCCGGCCGAGCGACGCGATGCGCAAGCCCGCGCTCGCCCGCGAGCCGGGTGACGTGCAGGGCCGTCAGTGGTGGCTGAACCGCACCGTGCCCGGCCGACAGGAGACCTTGCCCTGGCCGGACGTGCCCGAGGGGAGCTTCGCGGCGCTCGGACACTGGGGGCAGTCGATCACCGTCATCCCGAGCCGGCAGCTGGTGGTCGTCCGCACCGCCGACGACCGGGACGACACCTTCGACCGGAATGAGTTTCTCCGCCTGGTGCTGGCGGTCGCGGAGGAGCCATGAGAGCCGCGATGGTGCTCGTGCTGCTCGGGGCGCTCGCCGGCTGCGGCGAGTCGTACGGGCGCAACGACCTGGAGTTGATCACCGCGTTCACCGCCAAGCAGCTGTGCTCCTGTCTGTTCGTCATTGGCCGCGAGGAGCGCGCCTGCCGCGCCTGGGTGCGCGAGAGCCCCGCGGTCGCGACCGCGAGCATCGACCTCGAGGCCAAGGTGGTCGAGGCCGAGGCGATGATGCTCTGGTCGGCCCGGGCGCGCTACACCGGCGAGCGATTCGGCTGCGTGCTCGAGCCAGCGCCTTGACAGCCCCGGCGAGGGCTCTCAAGCTACGCGCGCGGCCGTGAGCCTCGCTGTCGGTGCACCGCCGCCCTCACCGCCTCGGGAGGTCCACATGCCTCGCATGACGCACGGGTTCTCCGCCGTCGCCCTCCCCGGCGCGCCGCTGGTCGCCGAGCGGGCGCCGGCGCCCTGTGCGGTGGTCATCTTCGGCGTCACCGGAGACCTGGCGGCGCGCAAGCTGCTCCCGGCGCTCTACGCGCTGGCGGTCGAGCGACGGTTGCCCGAGGGTTTGGCGGTGATCGGCGTCGGCAGCCGGTACGCCGACCTCGCCGAGCTCCGGGCGCGGATTCACGACGCGCTGCGCGAGCACGCCCGCCTGCCGGTCGACGAGTCGCTCTGGGCGACGCTCGCCGAGCGCCTCGCCTATGTGCGCGGCGCCCCCGACGACGCCGCCACCTACGCGGCGCTCAGCGCGACGTTGGCCGAGGTCGACGCGCGGCACGGCACCGCCGGCAACCGCCTGTTCTACCTCGCGACGCCGGCCAGCGCGTTCGCGCCGATCGTCGAGCGGCTGCACGCCGCGGGGCTGGTGACGGCGGCGCCGCGGGCGGCGCGCGGTTGGGGGCGGGTGGTGATCGAGAAGCCCTTCGGCCACGATCGCACCTCGGCCCGTCAGCTCAACCTGGTGCTCGCCGAGCGGCTCGACGAGAGCCAGATCTTCCGCATCGATCACTACCTGGGCAAGGAGACGGTCCAGAACATCCTCGTCTTCCGCTTCGGCAACAGCATCTTCGAGCCGTTGTGGAACCAGAAGTACATCGACCACGTGCAGATCACTGCCGCCGAGACCGTCGGCGTCGGTGAGCGGGGCCGCTTCTACGAGACGACCGGCGCGCTGCGCGACATGGTGCAGAGCCACCTGTTGCAGGTGATGGCCCTGTGCGCGCTCGAGCCGCCGCTGTCGCTGCGCGCCGACGACCTGCGCGACGAGGTGGTGCAGCTCATCCGCTCGATCCGGCCGCTGACCGACGCGGGGACCACCGCGCAGGCCGTACGCGCCCAGTACCGCGGCTACCGCGACGAGCCGGGCGTCGATCCGGCCTCGCGCGTGCCGACCTACGTCGCGCTGCGGCTCTGGGTCGACAACTGGCGCTGGCATGGCGTGCCGTTCTACCTGCGCACCGGCAAACGCCTCGCCGCCCGGCGCACCGAGGTCACCGTCCACTTCAAGCCGATCCCGTTCTGCCTGTTCGGCGGCGAGGAGGTCTGCCAGCGGCTCGAGCCGAACGTGCTGGTGCTGCGCATCCAACCGAACGAGGGGATCACGCTCCGCTTCTCGGCCAAGGTGCCGGGGCAGGACCTCTCGGTCGGCACCGTGAACATGGACTTCGACTACAGCGAGGCGTTCGCCCGCCCGGTCCAGGAGGCCTACGAGCGGTTGCTGCTCGACGCGCTGCGCGGCGACAGGGCGTTGTTCTGGCGGCGCGACGCGGTCGAGCACGCCTGGGCCCTCTTCACGCCGTTGGTCGAGGCGTGGGAGCGCGACGCGACAACGCCGCTCGCCGAGTACGCGCCGGGCAGCGACGGCCCGGTCGAGGCGCAGGCGCTCTTGCAACGCGACCGGCGCGCCTGGCGGGGGCTCACGTGAGCGGAGCGTCGGTCACGGTGATGCCCGCCGCGCGCTGGGCCACGGCGGTCGCCGACCGGCTGGCGGATCGTCTCGCGGCGCCGGGGGGCGCGCGGGTGAGCGTCGCGCTGGCCGGCGGCGCGACGCCGCTGCCGATCTATCGCCTGCTCACCGAATCGCCGCGCGCGGAGCGGGTGCCCTGGGCGCGGCTCGATCTCTTCCTCGGTGACGAGCGGCTCGTCCCTGCCGATGACCCGGAGAGCAACGGCGCGCAGATCTCCGCGGCGCTCGGCGCGTGCGGCCGGGCGCCCGGGCTGCGCTTCCACCGCCCGATCGCCGACGATGACGGCGAGGCCGCGGCGGCGCGCTACGCGGCGTCGCTGCCGGCGCGGCTCGACCTCTTGCTCCTCGGGGTGGGCGCCGACGGGCACACCGCGTCGTTGTTCCCCGGTTCTTCCGCGCTTGCGGAGATCGAGCGCCGCGTGGTCGCGGTGGTCGGCCCCAAGCCGCCGCCACGGCGGTTGACCATCACGCCGCCGGTGATCGCCTCGGCGCGGGAGATCCTCGTCCTGGTGCGCGGCGAAGACAAGGCGACGGCGGTGGCCATGGCGCTGGCCGGCCCGTGGGCGCCGGCGCGCTGCCCGGCGCAGCTGGCGCGCCGCGGGCACTGGTTCGTCGACGAGGCAGCCGCCGCGCGGCTGCCGGTGGAGGTACGATGAGCGACAACACGACCGCGCGCGCTGACTTCGGGATCTTCGGCCTCGGTGTGATGGGCTCGGCGCTGGCCGAGAACGTCGCCGGCCGCGGCCTCTGTGTCGCGGTGGCCAACCGCGAGCCGGAGGCGGTCGCCGCCCTGCGCGCGCGCCGGCCGGAGCTGTCGTTGGTCCTCTGCGCCGACCTACCGGCGCTGGTCGCGGCGCTGCGTCGGCCGCGTCGCTTGCTGCTGATGATCAAGGCCGGCCCGCCGGTCGACGAGACGCTGGCCAAGGTGTTGCCGTTGTGTGAGCCGGGTGACGTGCTGGTCGACGGCGGCAACTCCTGGTTCGAGGACAGCGAGCGCCGGCAGGCGGTGTGCGCCGCGCGCGGGGTGCACCTCGTCGGCCTGGGCGTCTCTGGCGGTGAGGAGGGGGCGCGTCACGGTCCGTCGTTGATGCCTGGCGGCTCGCCCGAGGCCTACGCGCTGTTGGCGCCGGTGCTCGAGGCGATCGCCGCGCGCACCGAGGCGGGGCCGTGCGTGACCCACGTCGGTCCGGGAGGCGCCGGGCACTTCGTCAAGATGGTGCACAACGGTATCGAGTACGCCGACATGCAGTTGATCGCCGAGGTCTACGACCTCCTGCGTCGGCGCGATGGGATGGCGGCGGCGCAGATCGGCGCGCTGTTTGGCCGGTGGAACGACGGGCCGCTCGGCTCGTTCCTGATCGAGCTGACCGGGCGGCTCCTCGCGGTGCGCGATCCGGAGACCGGCGCGCCGCTGGTCGATCTGGTCGAGGACCAGGCCGGACAGAAGGGCACCGGCCAGTGGACCGTGCAGGCGGCGCTGACCCTCGGGGTGCCGGTGCCGACCGTCGCCGCGGCGCTCGACGCACGGCTTCTGTCGGCCAACAAGCGCGAGCGCCAGCTCGCCGCGGCGGCGCTCGGCGAGACGCCCGGGCCGCGGGCCACGAGCGAGCCCTGGCTCGCCGCGCTGCACCAGGCGCTCTACGGCGCGAAGATCTGCGCCTACGCTCAGGGGCTCGCCCTCTGCGGCGTCGCCTCGGCCGCGCGTGGCTGGCGGCTCGACCTCGGCGAGCTGGCGCGCATCTGGAAGGGGGGATGCATCATTCGCGCCCGGCTGCTCGACGAGCTGCGCGCCGGGTTCGCTCGGCGTCCCGAGCTGCCGAACCTGCTCCTCGACCCGGCGCTCGGCGCCGCGGTGCGCGGCGCCGCGCCTGGTCTGCGGACCGTGGTCGCCGAGGCGGCGGCGTACGGGGTGCCGGTGCCGGCGCTGGGCGCGGCGCTGGCCTACTTCGACGCCTACCGGAGCGCCCGGCTGCCCCAGAACCTGATCCAGGCCCAGCGCGACGCCTTCGGCGCGCACACCTACCAACGGGTCGATCACCCCGAGCGCGGCTTCGTGCACACCGACTGGCTCGGTCTGGCACCGCGCGGTTGACGGCTGAGCCGCACGCGCTTCTCCTGAGTCATCCCCTCAAACACGACCGCTCGGCGCCGCTTCGCGCCGCGTGCCCTCGTCGGTCGCTGACTCAGTTGCCTGGCCGAGCCGGAATGAAGTGCAGTGCATCCAAGACCTGCCAAGCCAGGTCATGGCG
>JBFYZW010000363.1:0-10165 GCA_041309305.1 Deltaproteobacteria bacterium
CGCGCCCGCGCCCGCCGCCCCGCCCTCGTCCCCGTCGCCGCCAGCCCAGCCGGAGGCGTGAGCCGGGCGCGGTTTGCGGGCCGTGCGCGCATCGGGTATCCCTTCCCCAGGGACCAAAGACGCGGCGAACCCCGCGCAGGAGCATGCATGAACGTCCGCCTCGCCCTCCTCCTCCCGCTCGCGGCCCTGCTCGCCACCGGCTGTGACCAGCTCGCCGCCACCGTGTCGGCCGCGAGCGTGCTGACCGGCACCCCCGATCTGGCCAACGCGCAGAACCTGCAGGCCTCGGGGCTCGCCGGCGTGCTGCCGCTCGGCTCGCTCGAGGTCAAGCCGGGCACCGCCGTGCTGGTGGCGGTCGGCGAGCGCGAGAGCCCGACGTCGACCGCGACGCCGGCACCGCTCGGCGGCGCTCAGGTCGCGCTGGCCTGGGACGGCGGGCGGGTGATCGCCTGCGAGGTGCTCGCCGCCGGGGCCGAGGGCACCTACCAGACCTCGAGCATCGCCCCCGCCGGCGAGTGCGGCAACCCGCTGCTCGCCTACGAGGAGCAGGCCGATTACCTGACCGAGATCGAGACCGGCACCGACTTCTTCACCCTCTCGGTCAAGGCGCCGCCGCCGGTCGCGCCGGCGAACGTCGTCTTCACCCCCCAGCTGGCGGTCCCGAGCTCCCTGTACGGCGCGACCTTGCCGTCCCACCAGACCAACACCGTGCTCACGGTCGACTGGAGCCAGGACACCGCCGCTGCCGACAAGCACGCCTTCATCACCGTCGCCCGCATCCGCTACGTCGGCGGCACCGGCGCGACCGACGCGCTCGCGCCGGCCAGCTGGCAGGCCGATCCGCAGCCGGTCTTCGACAACCTGCCGCGTGACGCCGGGGGGCTCATCGCGCTGGTCGCCGGCGACCCGGAGCCGACCGCGACGATCCCGGCCGAGGTCTTCGACCAGCCGGGCGTCTACATCCTCGTGGTGACCACCACCGAGGTGTCGACCGACGTGTCGACCAACCTCTTCCTCGGCTCGAACGCGATGGCCGGCATCGGCACCGCCTTCGTCTTCCGCGTCAACTGACCGCCCGGGAGCCTGATCTTGATCAGCATCATCCTCGCCGTCGCCGTCCTCGGCGTCATCGTCCTGCGCCGCTTCAACCGCGTGCTCGGCTCGGTGCTCGCCATCCTGCTCGCCTCGGGCATCGGCATCTGGGGCTTCTTGATCTACCGCGACGGTGGTCAGATCGCCTTCGCCGGCCAGGCGCTGCCCGCGGCGGTGTTCGCCGGCATCATCGGCGTCTGGGTCGTACTCGAGGGGATCAGCCTCACCCAGGCGCTGCGGGTGCGCAAGGACAGCGGCGAGCTGGACGACGACGCCGGCTGAGCCGGTCAGCCCCCGGCCGGCTTCGTCGCCCGCGCTGCCTGCCAGTAGCTGCCCAGCTGCGCCAGCGCCAGCCGGCCCTCCTTGACCAGGAAGAGCGCCGTCACCACCGCCCAGGCCGCCCACAGCAGGCGCACCCAGACGACCGGGATCATCAGCGCCCAGGGTGACGGCAGCGCGCTGGCCGCCGCGGCGTCCCCGGCCAAAAAGGCGCCCCAGACCAGGGCGTCATAGCCCCAGCCATCGACCTCGCCGCCGCCGCCGACGAACGAGGTGACCTCGAGCGGGTCGGCGGAGAAGAGCGCGTGGTGCAGCGTGACGAAGATCACCACCACCGCGACGATCACCAGCACCGCCCAGGTCGACAGCTCGACGAAGACGCGGAAGCGACCGCGCGCGGCGCGGATGCGCGACAGCCAGCGGCCGAGGCCCAGCGCCAGCGCCAGCGGCAAGGCGGCGATCGGGTGGAGGATGGCGAAGCCGCCGAACGCCGGCCAGAACAGCGCCGGCGGTCCGATCGGCGCCTTACCCCAGCGGCCGAGCAACCAGAGCAGGCCGGCGAGCACCAGGCAGGCGCCGAGCGCCGGCCAGAGCGCGACCCGCGGCGCGCCGGCCATGCCGCCGGTCTTGATCACCGTCTCGCCTTCGGCGCGGTAGATGCGGTGCCACAGCGTCGCCACCGGCTCCGAGAGCTGCGGCACCGGCGGGCGCAGCCACGACCGCGCCGCGCCAGCCAGCTCCCAGGCCACCGCCAGGCGGCTGGTGCCGGCTGGCAGGCTGACCCGGATCGCCCCCCGTTCGTCCTTGAGCACCGGCAGCGGCGCGCCGTCGAGCGTGAAGCGGCTGATCAACGCCTCGGGCGGCAGAGTCACCGCCACCAGGCTGCCGCTCGACGACAGCCAGGCGACCTCGAGACGCTGGTGCAGGTTGCGGCCGATCGGCCGGCTGGCGAGCATCACGTCCTGGGCGACGGTGTGCACGCCGACCAGCGGCGCCAGCTCGGTCCAGCTGACCTTGAGCGCCTGGCCGGGCAGCGGCGCCCAGACGTGGCCCTGCTCGCCGGTGGCGGTCTCGGCGTCGCCGGTGAAGGTGCAGGCGTACGGATCGTCGCAGCGCACCCGCCAGGTCTCCTTGACCGCGCCGGGCGGCGCGACCAGCGCGATCGACTCTCCCTTCCACTTGCCGGCGTAGGTGAAGCTCGGCGCGCTGCTCGGCGCCACCCAGTCGACGAAGCGCTGCTCGCCCTCCTGGCGCACAGTGGCCACTGCCTCGTCGAGCTCCTCGACCTGCTCGGCGGCGGCGAGCGGCAACCGGATCACCTGGCCGGGCTTGGCGCCCCGCGCCGAGACCGAGACCGAGAAGGTCTGCTCGCGCGCCAGCCCGAAGGTGCGGCTGATCTGCAGCCGCAGCCGGTCCCGGCTGCTCTCGGTCGCGGTCGCCTCCCGCCTCGGCGTCAGCTGGTAGGTGGCGCTGCGCACGCCGCGGCGCTCGCCGGTGCCGACGACCTCGGCGTCGGCGACCGCGATCTCCACCCGGCCGATGGGCCCGGGCAACGCGACGGTGACCGCAGCGTTGCGCGCCACGGCCGCCGTGCCGCGCAACACGAACTCGCCCGGCTCGAGGACGACCGCGTAGGCGTCACCCAGCCAGTAGAGCGGCAACCGCCGCCCCCGCGCGTCAGCGAGCGCATCGAGGCCGGCGTTCGGCCGCAGGCCCACCAGCGGCACCAGCGCCCGCGCCTCGCCGTTGACCATGCCGCTGAACGACAGGCTCAGCTCACCGCGGGCGAGCGCGCCGCCCAGGCGCACCTCGTAGAAGGTCGCGCACTCCTGCGTGCACCAGGTCGCTTGCCCGTGCCGCTCGTTCAGCTTCTGCAACATCGCCTCGAGCTCGGTCGCGCTCGGCGGCGAGAGCTGCAGCCCCTCGGCCGCCGCCGAGCCCGCCCAACCCAAAAGCCAGATCGTCATCATCACGGCGCGCATCACTGCACCCCCTCCCGCTGCCACCAGCGCCGGGCGCGCATGATCAGCAGCGCCAACAACGCCGACAGGCCGGCGCACTCGACGAACATCCACGCGCCGCGCAACATCGGGCCGGCGAGCAACACCCGCGCCCGGGCTTCGTCGCCGGGCAACAAGGAGCCGAACGAGAACTGCACCGGGCGGGCCGGCAGCTGCGGACCGGCGAAGGCCACCGGCCGGATGGTCTTCTCGGTCGCCTTGGGCACCTTGGCCTGCGCGCCACCGCGCGCCAGGCCGGAGAGGCTCTCGAGGTCCGCCTTCAGCTCGCGTTGCTGCACCTGCTCGGTGAGATCAACCGCGCTCGCCGCCGGCGCGTCCCGCCACCCCGCCTCCTCCTCGTCCAGCTCGTCGCCGAGCGGCTGATTCGCCAGGCTCTTGGTCAGCCCGCCGCTGTCGAGGCCGGCAGCCGACCACGGGTGCAGCGCCGAGTAGACCCGATCCCGGACATAGACGACCGACGGGATGAGCGCGACGAGCATGATGACCAGCCAGACCAGGCCGAGCAGCACGTGCAAGACCCGCCGCGCCTGCACCGCCGCCAGCGCCCGCTCGGGCAGGCGCATCAGCACCGCGCAGCCGCCGAGCAAGAAGAGTAGCGCGACGCGCGGGAAGCCCTCGACGGTGTACAGGCCGGCGAGCAGCACCGCGACGATCACCACCGCCCACCAGCGGAAGCGCGCCGCGCGAGCGAAGGCGACGCCGAGCAGCGCGATCAGCACGGCGTAGATGTGCAGCCCGTCGACCAGGTGCCCGGAGGCGTGGCTCGCGCCGAAGACCGCGATCGGCACGAAGCCGGGCAACAGGCTCAACCGCACGTCGCTCTCCTCGAGGTGCAGGCTCTGTCCCGGCAGGCGGAAGGCCGGCATCGACAGCCACGCCCGGCCGCCCAGCGCCTCGCGCCACTGCACCCGGATCGGCTTGGCCTGCCCGGTCTCGCTGTCGACGCGCAGCGACAGCACGCCCCCCTCGGCGAACATGCGCACCGCCTCGCCGCCGCTCTCGGCGTAGTGGGGCGGCGCCGGCGTGGGAATGGCGATCCGGTCGCTCTCCGGCGGCGTGGTCGAGGTCAACAAGAGGTCGCCGATCCAGTGCCCGCCCGGCCCCTGCGTGTAGCGCACGCTCGCGACCCCAGCCCCCTGGCGGCCCTTGTCAACCGTCACCGCCAGGGGCTTGACCACCAGGCGCTGTCCGCCGGTGACGAAGAAGGCGCGGCTGCGCGGCGACGGCGACAGGCCGGTGACCTCGCCGGGGTCGATCTCGACGCCGTCGGTCTCGAGCTCGACCGGGTGGCGCGGATCGGCCTCGAACAGCCAGTACTCGAACGGCTCACTCCCCGGCTTGGCGAAGGCCGTGGGCGTCTCCCCCAGGTGGCCGGTGATCTCCACCGCCGCGCTCCCCGGGGTCAACGTCACGCCGATGCTCCGCTCGCTCAACGTGTAGGGGATGTCCGGCTGGACCGCCTCGATCGTCTCGCTGCCGAGACGCGGCAGCTCGACCCGGCGTTGCTCCTTCAGCCCGCTGACCGAGAAGTGGTAGGTGAAGGTGACGACGCTGCCGTAGCGCCACGCGCGGGCGATCCGGAGCGACAGCTCCTCCGCCTGCTCGCCGGCGGTCGCCGCCGAGGCGAGGAAGACCACGCCGCCGTGCCGGTCGCTCGACTCGTCGAAGGTCAGCCCGCCCTGCGTCAGGCGGTCGACGATCTGCGCCGCGGGCGTCGGCAGCCGCAGCGGCACCGACGGCGCCGGCTCGAATCCGAGCCTGACCTCGACGACGAACGCCCCCGGCTCGACGCGCAGCACCCAGGCGTTGCCGGCGAGCAGCAATGCGCCGCGCCCCTGGCGGAAGCGCGCCCCTTCAGCCGCGAAGGTCGACGCCGGCTCGACCAGCGCCGTCGTCGCGGCGAAGCGGCCGAGGTTCTCGCCGCTGACCAGCAACGTGATCTGGCCCCGACCGACCGCGCCGCTCACCTCGACGCGGCTGAGCAGCACGCACGGTTGCCCCGGCGGGCAGCGCGGCGACGTGTCGACCGCGGCGCGGGCATAGTCGACCCACGGCGCGAGCACCGCCGGCGGCTTCGGCGCCGGTTCGGCCGGCAAGACCAAAGAGAGCCACAGGATCGGTTGGACGGTCATCGCTTCTCCTCTTTGCCCCCGGGCGGCAAGCGTCGTTCACTGCGTCGGTTGAAGCGGGTGTGCAACGCCTCGAGCGCCAGGCGCAGGTCACGCCACGCCGCGTCGCGCTCCGCACCGCTCTGCTCGCGCCAGACCCGCCCGACGCGCGCCGCTTCCTCGACCAGCGCCAGCGTGTGCGGCACCTGCTCGCGCGCCAACGGGTCCGCGCCACCCGGCGCCAGGCGGCGGCGGCGGCGCCACACCCAGCGCGCCGCGAGCGCGACGACCCAGGGGACGAAGACCACCGCCAGCGCCCAACCGATAGTGGGCGCGTCACCCCACGGGTCGTCACGGACCACCCGGGCGCCGACGTGCCACAGCGCGGCAGCGACGAGCATGCCGACCACCAGCGTCCACGGCGGGTCGAGCAGCCTGAGCTGGCTGACGCCGAAGGTGCACAACAGGCCGAGCAGCACGAGCAGCACGACCGGCGCGGCCACCGCCGCCCCGAAGCGCCAGAAGAAGGTCAGCACCGCCGCGGTCCGCTCGGCGACCTCCCGGGTCGCCCGGGTGGTCCGGTCGATCCGCTCGAGCGTCACGGTCAGGCGCGCGAACGCCGAGGCCTGCTGCAGCCGCTCGTAGTCGATCAGCGTGCGATAGGGCTCGAAGGCCGCCAGGCGGACAAAGCGCGCGTCGCCGGCGACCGCGTCGACCCGTAGGCTGTTGCCCCGCTCCTCGAACGCCCGGCGCAGCACGGCCACCGCCTCCGGCCAGCGGCCGAGCTGCACCAGCACCCCGGCCTGCTCGATCCGGCTCGAGCTGGTGATGTCGATCTCGGCCGCGCGGGCGAAGAAGCCGACCGCCTCCTCGAGCTGGCCGCGCGCCTGAGCCAGCAGGCCCCGCTCGTGCAGGATGCGCCCCCGGGGCGGCTGCACCTCGGCCTCGGCCTCGTCGAGCAGCGCGGTGGCCAGCCGGTACTCCGCGCGCTCGCGCGCGGCGACCGCCTCGGCCACCAGCCCGTCGGCACGCGACGGCAAGGGCCAGAACGGCACCTCGGCCCCGGCGGCGCTCGGTGCACTCCCGACGAGCAGGAGCAACAACGCGGGCCACCGCGTTCGGTGATCAGTGCTCGACAAGGTGCTCACCTCCGACCGGTACAAGGTGGACCTCGACGGCCCGCTGTGCGCGGGTCAGGTAGTCGAGGTTGAGCAGGTTGACCAGCGCGTGGGCGATGATCGGCGCCAAGAGGCACCCGAGCCATTCATTGAGCAGGCCGAAGATCACTCCCACCCCAAACGCCATCGCGGTCCAGGGGAGGAAGCGCGGGCTCGGGCCGATGTGCAGCAGCGCGAAGATCGCCGCCGAGAGCCACAACCCGAGCGCCGGCTGCAGCACGCCGCGAAACAGCGCCTCCTCGCCGATGCCGCTCCACAACGCCAGCGCGACGATCTCGCGCCGGTCGAGCTCGCCGACGATCTGGCGCATCTCCTCGGCCAGCCGCTCGGCCCAGCCGAAGTGGGCGGTGGCCAGGCGCGAGGCGCCGACCATCGCCAGGCCGACCGCCAGGCCCACCCCGACGTCGAGGCTCCAGCGCCACGTCCCGGCGGCCGGGATGAGCCGGCCGAGATCGTCGCGCTGCCACATCGCCACCAGCGCCACCGCGGTGCACAGCACATAGAAGCCGAGGATCTTGGCCAATCCCATCGCCCGCATGCGCGGCAGAGTCTATCCGGCCGGCCGCCGGCCAACAATGGCGCTCACCGCTCGAACCGCTGCAGCCGGAGCAGCGGTCCGTCGGCCGCGTCGGGCTCGCTGAGATCGATCTCGGCGACCAGCGCCCAGGTGCTCTCCCCCTCGCCGCCGAGCAGGGCCTGCTTGAGCTCCCAGCGCCGCGGCCCGAGCTCGCGGATCAGGGTGTGCTCGCTCAGCCGCGCCTGGTGGTCGAAGCGCAGCCGGCCGTGCTCGGCGAGGAGCGGGGCGAGCTCGGCGCCCAGGCGCTCGGCCGACCAGGCCCCCTCCCCGTCCGGCTCCGCCGGCTGCCAGATCGCCGCCCCGGCGGCCTCGAAACGACCGGAGGCCAGCTCCTTGACCAGCCGATGGACCTCGGCCCGCAGCCGGGCGTGGAAGACCCGCGAATCGCGCCAGAGCTCTGGCCGCTTCGCCACCGGCGGCGCCTCCGGATGCTCCTCGTCGCCGACCAGCAGCGTCTCCCACTCGCGCACCAGGCTGTCGTCGACGTGGGCCAACGCGGTGCGCAAAAAAGCCATCGCGTCGAGCAGCGCCGCGGTCTTGTGCTCGTCGGGCACGGTCTGCACCAGCACCTTGTAGACGCCGCTCAGGTAGCGCAGCAACACCCCCTCGCTGCGCTGCAGGCCGTACTCGTGAACGTAGTCGTTGAACGACGCATAGCGCTCGAGCATGTCGCGGGCGATCGACTTGGGCAGCAGCGCCTCGTGGCCGACCCACGGGTGGGCCTCGGCGAAGGCGGCGAAGCGGGTCAGGATCGCCTCGGCGTTCGGCTGCGGGTGGACGACCTTGTCGAGCTCGGCGATGCGCTCCTCGTACTCGACGCCGGCCGCCTTCAGCTCGGCCAGGCGCTCGCCCTTCAGCTTGTCCACCTGACGAAAGAGGATCACCTGCGGGTCCTCGACGATCGCCTCGACCAGGCTCAACGCGTCGAGCGCGTAGCTCTCACCCTCCGGATCGAGATCAGCGATCGCCTCGACCAGGAAGAGCGAGAGCGTGTGGTGCAGCGAGAAGTCGCGCTGCAGCTCCGGGCGCACCCGCACGTAGGTGCGCGGATCCCACTCGGGCCGCGTGCGCTCGATGACCCGGGCGCGCTCGAGAGCGCGGAACAGCGCCGCGGCGCTGCGCCGATGGCGGCGCTGGTTCGCCTCGCTCTCGTCGCTCTTGGCGATCAGATCAATCAACCGCCGGTAGCCACCGTCGCGCCGGCCGTGGCTCAGCTCGCGCGACAGCACGTTCATCAGCAGGTTGTGGTTGACCTGAAAGCGCGAGCGCAGCGGCTCGGGCTCGGCGGCGATCAGCCGGGCGAAGGTCTGGGCGTCGTAGTGGACGTAGCCCTCGGTCGGCGGCCGCTTCTTGTTCGCCTTCGGCTTGCGCCCGTCACGCTCGGCCTTCTGGTCGAGCAGCTTGTTCTCGATCACGTGCTCGGGCGCCTGACAGACGACGCTGCCGCGCGCGTCGAAGCCCTTGCGCCCGGCGCGGCCGGCGATCTGGTGGAACTCACGCGCCGAGAGCAGCCGCGTCCGCTCGCCGTCGTACTTGTATAGCCGGGAGAAGAGCACGGTGCGGATCGGCACGTTGACGCCGACGCCGAGCGTGTCGGTGCCCGAGACGACCTTGAGCAGCCCCTGCTGCGCCAGCCGCTCGACCAGCAGCCGGTACTTGGGCAGCATCCCGGCGTGGTGCACCGCCAGGCCCTGTCGGACCAGGCGCTGCACGTCCTTGCCGTACGCGGTGTCGAAGCGGAAGCCGCGCAGCGCCGCCGCCAGAGCCTTCTTCTCCTCCTTGCTGCTCAGGTCGAGCGAGCTCAGGCTCTGCGCCGCGTCGGCCGCCTCCCGCTGGCTGAAGCTGACCAGGTAGATCGGCGCCAGCGCGTGCGCGACCAGGTGGGTCACGGTCTCGTGCAGCGGCGTCTCGCGGTAGGCGAAGTCGAGCGGCACCGGCCGGTCGCGGTTGTGGACCCAGGCCACCTCCTGACCGGTGCGCGCCGCGAGGCGCGCCCGCAGCTCGGTCGTGTCGCCCAGGGTCGCCGACATCAGCACGAACCGGGTGTCGTTGAGCTCGAGCAGCGGGATCTGCCAGGCGATCCCACGGTCACGGTCGCCGTAGTAATGAAACTCGTCGAGCACCGCGTAGTCGACCCGCGCGTGGCGTCCCTCGCGCAGCGCCAGGTTGGCGAGGATCTCGGCGGTGCAGCAGATGATCGGCGCCTTCGGGTTGATGCTCGCGTCACCGGTGAGCATCCCGACCCGCTCGGCGCCGAGCTCACGGCACAAGGCGAAGAACTTCTCGCTCGCCAACGCCTTGATCGGCGAGGTGTAGAAGGCGCGGCCCCCTTCGCACAGCGCCTTGAAGTGGACCGCCAGCGCCACCAGCGACTTGCCCGAGCCGGTCGGTGTGCCGAGCACCAGGTGCTTGCCGGCCATCAGCTCGAGGATCGCCTCCTCCTGCGCCGGGTAGAGCTCGAGCCCCTGACCCCGCACCCAGGTGAGAAAGGCGTTGAGCAGCTCGTCGGCGCCCTTCCCCTGCGCCGCCGGGAGCAGCTCGGCGAGCCGTGGGGCGTTCTCGGTGGTCGCGCTCACCACGCGACTCTACCGCCGGTCCGGGGGCGAACCCAACGACGAACAACGCGTTGGGCTCAAAATGGCAGGCAGACTGACGCCTGCACGCCGCCGTCCGCCGGCGCCAACGCGACCGGCGGCGAGAGGACGAACAGATCCACCGCCGCGGCGGCGGCGCCGAGCAGCACCGCCGCGCCGCCGGCGATCCACAGCAGGTTGGCCCGCGCGGCGGCGCTGTTCGCGTCGCGCTGCTCGGCCAGCGCCTCGAGCTGCGTGTGACGGCCAGGCCCGATCTCGCCGGCGATCGACCGGGCGCGCAGGCCGAAGTAGCCGCCGGCGCCGGCCAGGGCGACAC
>JBFYZW010000364.1:0-6078 GCA_041309305.1 Deltaproteobacteria bacterium
GGTCGGACCGTCGCCGGCGGCCGGCGGGTCGGCCGGCGGCGGGGCGCAGGCGACGAGCAGGGCGGCGGCGAGCGAGCGGTGCGCGTGGCGGGGGAGGTGATGCATGGCCAAAGAATGCTTGCCGGCCCGCTCCTGTCAAGGCGGCGCGGGCTCGAGACACGTCAAACCCCGGCTGCGCGGGGGGAGGGACGCAGCCGGGGTTCGACAGTGCTCTCCGACGAGGAGAGCGACCTGATTGGGTGTCTCTAGTTGTTCTGCGGGTTCTGCGACTCGTCGATGCAGTAGCGGCGCAGCTCCGCCTCGCTGGCCTCCTCGGGCTTCGCGAGCGCGCCGGCCGGGCACATGTAGGTGCTGCCACTCTTCGACCGGACCCAGATCATCTGCGGAGCGAAACGGAAAGCCTGGTTCATGATCGTCTCCTCTTTGCCTCGTTGGTTGAGAGCACTGTTGTACCCGTACAATGTGCACGACCAGAGCCCCGTCAAGTTGAATTGGACGTTTTTTTGCGAAATACTGTTTGTGTTATGATTTCGTGTGGATGATTTGGGCGAATAACCATCGACCGGGAACTTGGCCCCTCCGCCGGGAGCGTGGCAGGATGACCGGGTGCCTAGGCGCAGGGCTCGATGGATCGCGTGGGTGTCGCTGCTCGGCATCGCAACCGGGTGCGGCACGCTCGGGGGCATGCGCCAGCGCTACAAGCTGGCCTCGGTGCCGGACGACGCGATCGTGCTCGACGAGGACGGCGACGCCGTCGGCGTGACCAACGGCTTCGGTCACCTGTGGCGCGGCTACGCCGAGGAGCTGACCTTCGTGCGCGACACCGAGGTGGAGGTCGTCGAGGTGGAGAGCTCCTACCGCTGGTGGGAGAGCTTCGCCAGCAACCTCGCCTGGGGCGTGATCCACCCGCTCGGCATCCCGGTCGGCTGGGCGATCGACTTCGCGACCGGGGCGGCGTGGCAGTACGACCCGGTCGAGCCGGTGCGCTTCGTCGCCGGTGGCTTGGCGGGGGCGCGTGACGTCGTGCCGCCGCGCATCCTCGTCGCCCCGCCGGCGCACGAGCTCGAGCTGCTCTCGGACGAGGTGGCCCGTCGGCTGGCCGACCACGCCGCCCAGCGCTGGCCGGCCGCCAGGCTGTCGCGTGTCGACGAGGTCGGCGGGACGTTGCTCGAGTACGGCTGGACTTCAACCGAGCGGACCCCGGACGCCTTCGTCGACCGCCTCTACGACGAGCTCGGGGTCGATCGCGTCCTCGAGTCGGAGATCGTCGAGCAGGGCGACCAGGTGGTCGCCTACTGGCGGCTGCAGAACGTCTTCACCGGCGAGACCGAGGAAGCCGGCGAGCTGACGCTGGCGAGGGCCGAGCTCGCGGTCGAGCAGCTCGGCTGGCTCGGCCGGTGGCTGGCATCGGCGGTGGCGTGGGTGCCGAACACCGCGACCCTGGACATCGCGACGCCGACCGCGCTGGTCGCGGCGACCGTCTCCGACGGCACCTACTCGGGCAGCGAGCAGTTCAAGCAGGACTGGCTGACGGTCCTCTCCGGCGTCGGCCTGCGCTCGCTGCGCAGCTCGCGCATCCGCGGCGACTTCGACGCCGTCGCTCACCTGCAGACCTCGGTCGGTTTCCACTGGCGCGAGATGCGGTTCGCGCCCGAAGGTGTCACGATGGAGCCGCCGGCCAAGGCGAGCTTCGACTGGTTCAAGCTCACCGTCGGGCTGGCGCCCGAGGTCGGCCTCGAGACGTTGATCGGCTACTTCTACCTCAGCGCGATCCCGCAGTGGGGCGTGCACCTCGTCGACGGCGGCTTCGCCGGCCAGCGCGCCCGCCGGTCGTGGACCTGGGCGTTCGAGGTCGAGGCGGAGGTCGGCTACCTGATCTTCGTCACCCGGAGCGTCAACCTGCGCCTCTTCGCCCGCGCCGGGCTGCCGCCCGAGAAGATATGGCGGCGGCCCTTCACGGCGCTGGGCGACGAGCGCATCCGGGTCGCCGATCAGGGCGTCGCGACCCTGGTCGCCGGCTTCTCGGTCGGCTACTTCTTCCCCGAGGTCGCGGCCTGGAGCCGGCAGCTCTGGCGTTGACCCGCTCGCTGCCCGTTGTGTTCGAGGGGCGGGCACGCCTATAAAGGACCAACCGGGGAGGAAGAGAGCTGGCCGTGGGCAAGGCAACCAACGTGGTGTGGAGCGAGAGCTCACTGGGGCGCGAGGACAGGTGGCGGAGCCTCTCGTGTCGTGGCGGGACGCTCTGGTTCACCGGCCTGCCGGCGAGCGGCAAGAGCACGATCTCGGCCGCGCTCGAGCTGGAGCTGGTGCGGCGGGGGCTGCCGGCCTACCGGCTCGACGGCGACAATATCCGCCACGGGCTGAACAGCAACCTCGGCTTCTCGGCCGAGGATCGGGCCGAGAACATCCGTCGCATCGGTGAGGTCGCCAAGCTCTTCGCCGACGCGGGCGTCATCGCGCTCACCGCCTTCATCAGCCCGTACCGCGCCGACCGCGAGCGCAGCCGGGCGTTGCATCAGGCCGCCGGCCTGCCGTTCTTCGAGGTCCACGTCGACGCGCCGCTGGCGGTGTGCGAGGCGCGCGATCCGAAGGGGATGTACAAGAAGGCCCGGGCCGGCCAGCTCAAGGGCTTCACCGGCGTCGACGACCCGTACGAGGCACCTGAGAAGCCTGAGCTGGTGCTCAAGACGCACGAGCAGGACGTCGCCGGCTGTGTCGCCGCGTGCCTCGACCTGTTGGCGCGCAACGGCGTGGTGCTCGACAAGGCGCGCTGAGCGGAGCAGGGGACGGGGGCCGATGCCCGACTACAACGACACCAACGACTTCGATCGCCTGGCTGGTCAGCCGGAGGATCCGGTCGCCGGGACCCGTGAGCTGGTCGCGGCCACCTCGCCGGACAACCCCGGTGGGTCGATGGTCTTCGGCGACATGACCTTCTCGGAGATCAAGCGGGTCCCGAGCTCCGGGCCGCCGCCGAGCCCGGTGCCGTGGGTGTTCGCGATCATGGCGGCGATCATCGCCGGGGTGCTCTTCTTCGCCTTCGTGCTGCCGAGCGGCTCCCGGCTCGAGGAGGTCAAGAGCGAGCTCGAGGCGGCGAAGAAGGAGGTCCAGACGCTCCAAGAGCGCGTGCAGTCGCTCGAGGGCGAGCGGACCACCGCCGAGCAGGCGCGCGCGGCGGCGACCACCGAGGCGGAGCGGTTGGCCACCGAGCTCGAGGCACTCAAGCGCGGCGACGAGGCCGCGGACGCCAACGGCAAGCGCAAGGCCGCGACCAAGGCGAGCAAGAAGAAGGGCAAGCGCAAGCGCAAGTGAGGCGGTGGTGGCGATCGGCAAGGCTGGCAAGCAGCTGCTCCTCGGTTGGCTGGTCGTCGCGTTCTCGATGCCGGCCGTCCTCGGCATCGAGGCGCTGCTGCGCCGGGTGATCCTGCCGCCCGACTTCGAGCTGGTGCGCCGGCTCCTGCAGCCCTACCTCACCCCGGTGGTCTGGGGCCTGGTGCCGGTTTGTCTCCTCTCCACCTGGGCGGCGTTCTCCACCTATCGCCGGCTGCGGCGCAAGGCTCGCCACGCGGGCACGCCGACCGAGGCGGCCTGGAAGCGGTTCGAGGGGATGATGATCGCCACCTCGGTGGCGCAGATCCCGGGGCTCGTGGCGGCGTTCGCCTCGATGGCCGGGGCCGCCCTCGCGGCGGTGCTGTCGGTGGTCATCGCCTCGAGCCTGGGCGTCCTGGCGATGGGGGTGCTCCTGGCCCCGGATCTGGGCGACGCGGGCCCGGCTGCGACCGAGCCGGGGGATGATGGCTCTTGAGCCACGGGCGCGCCGCGCAGGGCGCGAGGAGGACGTGATGAGCGAGGTCGAGAACGTGATCATCATCGGCTCGGGGCCAGCCGGGCACACCGCGGCGATCTACGCCGCCCGGGCCAACCTCGCGCCGTTGATGTTCGAGGGCTTTTCGACTGGCGGCGTACCGGGTGGTCAGCTGATGATCACCACCGACGTGGAGAACTTCCCCGGTTTCCCGACCGGGATCAGCGGCCCGGAGCTGATGGACGCGATGCGCAAGCAGTCGGAGCGGTTCGGTACGCGCATCGTCAGCCAGGACGTGCAGGCGGTGGACCTGTCGCGCCGGCCGTTCAAGGTGACCTCCGAGGGCAAGGACTACCTCGCCCGGGCCCTGATCTTCGCCACCGGGGCCTCGGCGCGGTTTTTGGGCCTGCCGAGCGAGAAGAAGCTGATGAACCGCGGCGTCTCGGCCTGCGCCACCTGCGACGGGGCGCTGCCGATCTTCCGCAACAAGGAGCTGGTGGTGGTCGGCGGCGGGGACTCGGCGATGGAGGAGGCCACCTTCCTGTCCCGCTTCGCCAGCAAGATCTACCTGGTGCACCGGCGCGATCAGCTGCGCGCCTCGAAGATCATGGCCGATCGCGTGGCGAAGAACCCGAAGATCGAGCTGGTCCTGTCGACGGTCCTCGAGGAGATCTTCGGCAGCGAGCAGGTCACCGGCGTCCGCCTGCGCAAGGTCAAGACCAACGAGGTGGTCGACAAACCGGTGGCCGGTGTCTTCTTGGCCATCGGCCACTCGCCGAACACCGAGCTGGTCAAGGGGAAGCTCGAGCTCGATGAAGGCGGGTACATCGTCACCCGCGGTCGCTCGTCGTTCACCAGCGTCGAAGGCGTCTTCGCCTGCGGCGACGTGCAGGACCATGTCTATCGGCAGGCGATCACCGCCGCTGGCAGCGGCTGCCAGGCCGCGATCGACAGCGAGCGGTGGCTCGATCAACACCCCTGACGGTCGTGAGCGGCCGCCGGGTTGGCCCAGGGGCGCGGTTGATTCCGCGGCGCGAACGTCCTACAACAGGGCGGGGGTAGGCTCGCGGACGGGGTGCGATGATCTCGCGCGTTTGGACCAACGTCTTGATGCTCGTCTCGCTCGTCGTGCTGGCGGGCGTCGCCTGGTATTTCGCCCGTGAATATCGCGTCGTGCGTGACCGCCGGGTCGCGGTCGCCGAGCTCGATCGAGTCGCCGAGCAGGACGGTCCGTGCGCCGGCCTCGAGCACGCCCACGCGATTGTGCGGACGGGCGATTTGGATCTCGAGCGGGCGGTCGCCGTGCGCCGCCGCGCCTACGCGACGACCATCATCGGCGGCGAGGACCTCCAGGCCCAGGCCGCGCTGCTCAGCGCCGACGCCGACGGCATGGTCGGCCGGACGCTCTGCGAGCAGATCGCGCTGGTGCGCGCGGCCGGCGAGACCCACCCGGTCCTCGAGCTGCTGCGCTTTACCCGTGAGGGCGGCGACCCCTGTCAGGATCCGCAGGGCTTGAGCGCCGCGCTGGCGACGCTGACCTCGCACCGGGCGGAGATGGTGCACGCGCTGATGCAGCAGGTCGGGCAGCTGCACTGCGTGCCGCCGTGGCTGGCCACCGGCGTGGCCGACATCACGCTCACCGAGCTGCAGGCGCAGCCGGCGCTGCTCGACGATCTGGAGGTGCTGCGCGTCGCCAAGTTCTTGACCACCTGGTCGCCGGTGCAGGCGGCGCAGCTGAGCTGCACGGTCGAGGTCGACGGCCGCCCGTCGCGGCTGGCGACGGCGATCGGCTGCACGCCCTACCACAAGCGCCACGTGTTGCCGCTGTACCGCGCCACCGCCGGCCTGCCGGCGAGTGAAGACTATCCGGCCTTGCCGGCCGGCGCCGCGGTCTACCTGCTCGGCCAGACGGAGGACCGCTGCCAGGTGCGGCCGGTCGCCGAGCCGCCGCGGCTGGCGCTGGTCGGCTGTCGCGAGCTGGCGCTGCTCTCGGACGTCCACGTCGCGGTGCTCGTCGAGCAGGTCGAGTTCGGGCTGGCGCGCGCCTCGCTGGTCGCCGGGTTGGTCACCTTCGACGGCGCCACCGGGCGGATCACGCCGACGGTCAAAGAGCCGGAGCTCCAGTCCTGGTACGGCTACAACCGTCAGGGCGAGCCGGTGGGCATGACCCACACCGTTCGCCTGCGGGATCTGGCCGCCAAGTACGGCGAGGACGTCCCGGACAACCCGCTGCGCGCCTTCTGTCACAAGTCCGGGGCGCGCTACTGCTACGA
>JBFYZW010000365.1:0-6675 GCA_041309305.1 Deltaproteobacteria bacterium
CCGTACGCCGCCGCCGCCGGGGCCGACGCGCTGGCGCTGGTCACCGAGTGGGGCATCTTCCGCGGCCTCGATCTCGCCCGGGTGCGCGCGCTGATGCGCACGCCGATCGTCTTCGACGGACGCAACCAGTACTCGCGCGCGCGCATGCGCGAGCTGGGCTTCGAGTACCACTGCGTCGGCAGGCCGCGATGAGGGTCCTGGTCACCGGCGGCGCAGGATTCATCGGCTCGCACCTCTCGGCGCGGCTGACGGCCGACGGCCACGATGTGATCGCCCTCGACAACCTGCACACCGGCGCGGCGGCGAACGTCGCGCCGCTCGCCGCCACCGGCCGCTTCCGGCTGGTGGTCGGCGACGTCACCGAGCCGTTCGACGTCGACGTCGAGGCGATCGTCAACCTGGCCTGCCCCGCGTCGCCGCGGCACTACCAGGCCGATCCGATCCGCACCTGGAAGGCCAGCGTGCTCGGCACGCTGCACGCGCTCGAGCTGGCCGAACGCCGGGGCGCGCGGGTCGTGCACGCCTCCACCTCGGAGGTCTACGGCGACCCGGCGATCCACCCGCAGGTCGAGAGCTACTGGGGGAACGTCAACCCGACCGGCCCGCGCGCCTGCTACGACGAGGGCAAGCGCGCCGCCGAGACGCTCTGCTTCGACCATGTGCGCGCCGGCCGGGCCGACGTGCGCGTCGCGCGCATCTTCAACACCTACGGGCCGCACATGGCGCTCGACGACGGCCGCGTGGTCAGCAACTTCATCGTCCAGGCGCTGCGCGGTCAGCCCCTGACCGTCTACGGCGACGGCCAACAGACGCGTTCCCTGTGTTACGTCGACGACCTGGTCGACGCCCTGGTGCGCATGCTCGGCGACGGCGTCCCCGCCGGCCCGCTGAACCTCGGCAACCCGGAGGAGATCACCATCGCCGGCTTGGCCGAGCGGGTGCGCGAGCTGACCGGCAGCCACGCACCGATCGCCCACCACCCGCTGCCGGCCGACGACCCCACCCGCCGCCGTCCGGACATCTCCCGTGCCCGCGCCGCGCTCGACTGGCACCCGCGCGTCTCGCTCGACGAGGGCCTCCAGCGCACCATCGCCGCAATAAAGGGGTCAGGAACCTTTTCTTGATTGAGTCGTCGCCGGAAGACGGCGAGGCCTCCCGCGCGGTCGCAGCGTAGAGATCAGACCGTGCGCGGCCGCCTGTTGCTCGACCCATTCCTCTGCCCCATACGGTCGCGCTCGCGCGATGGAGGTCGCCAAGGCCTCCAACTCAGCCTCGGTCTGTGGCTCGTTCACCCACTGCTTCCACCCCGACGGAATGGGCACGGGGCCATCGGCGGCGAGAGCGCGGCGAGCCTCGTGGGAGGTGTGGCAACGGTGCCATAAGCTCGACCAACGCCAATCCTCCGCCCGACGCACGAACCCGGCGCGCAAGGGATTCCGTTCGACGTAGCGGATCACCGTGAGGAGGTGGTCGTCTGTGCCTACCAGGAACGATTTGAATCGCCCCTGATAGAGGTGACCTTGACCCGCGGTGTTGCGCACTGCGTGCGTGCGCTGCGTGTGCGCGACCGTCAGCCACTGCATGAACGTCGACAGGTCGCCATCCTCTCGCGGCCACACGACCAGGTGCCAGTGGTTGGGCATCAGACAGAAGCCGAGGACACGCATGGCGTGACGCTCGATCCCCCGGAGCAGGAGCCCCTCGAAGCCCGCGTACTCGTCGTCGTCGAGGAAGAGACGTACGCGCCCGTTCGCGCGGTTCAGAACATGATAGGCGAGCCCACCAACGTCGACGCGGGCGTTCCTCGGCATGCTCCCCCCTCCCTGCCCCTAGCCACGCTGGGGCAGAAAATGGTTCCTGACCCCTTTTTCAGGCGGCGACGCTGGCGGCGGTGGTCAGATCGACGGAGACCACCTTCGACAGGCCAGGCTCCTCCATCGTGATGCCGTACAGCCGGTCGGCCTCGGCCATCGTCAGCTTGTTGTGGGTGATGACGATGAACTGCGAGATGCGCGAGATGTCGCGCAGCATGTCGTTGAAGCGGCCGACGTTCGCGTCGTCGAGCGGGGCGTCGACCTCGTCGAGGACGCAGAACGGGCTCGGTTTGATCAGGAAGATCGAGAAGACCAACGCCGTCGCGGTCAACGCCTTCTCGCCGCCGGAGAGCAGCCCGACGCTCTGCAGGCGCTTGCCCGGCGGTTGGGCGATGATCTCGACGCCCGCCTCGAGCAGGTCGTCGGAGTCGGACAGCTCGAGTCGCGCCTCGCCGCCGCGGAACAGGCGCGGGAAGACCTTCTGGAACATCTCGTTCACCGCCGCGAACGCCTCGGCGAAGCGCTCGCGGCTGGCGCGGTTGATGCGCTGGATGGCGCGCTTGAGCGCGTCGACGGCCTGCTGCAGGTCGTCGCGTTGGGTGGCCAGGAAGCTGTAGCGCTTCTCGATCTCGGCGCACTCGTCGATCGCCGTCAGGTTGATCGGCCCGATGTTCTTGATCGCCCGCTCGACCTCGGCCTGGCGGGCGACGTGCGCCTCGTCCGGCAAGGCCCGCAGGTGGTAGTCGCCCATGATCCGCTCGAGCGCGACGTCGTGCCGCTCGAAGACCTGCTCGCTGAGGCGCTGGCGCTCCATCTCCAGCCGCTGCAGATCGAGCTTGACCTGGACCACGGCCTCCTTGACCTGATCGACCGCCGCCCGCTTGTCGCGCAGCCCGCGCTCCTTGGCCTCGAGCGCCTGCCGCTTGGCCTCGTAGGCGGCGCGCGCCGCCGACAGCGCCGCGTGACGCTCGGCGGCGGCGCCGACCAGCCCCTGGACCCGGACCTCGGCGGTGGCCAGGCGCTGGCGCAGCCCGTCGATCTCACCCTCGCCGTCGGCGATCGCGCCGGTGCCGCGCTCGATGCGCGCCCGCAGCTCGACCTCGTCGGCGGCCAGCCGGGTGATCGTCTCGCGCGCCGAGCTGAGCTTCTCCTCGCGCGAGGCGAGCAGCACGCGCAGGTTGGTGATCTCGTCCGCCCGCTGCTCGAGCTCCTGCTGCCGTTGCTGCGCGGCGGCCTGACGGCTCTGGATCGACTGCTCGACCTCGCGTTGGCGGCTCTCGGCGCTGGCGGCGCGGACGGCGGCCTCGGCGTGATCCCGGTCGAGGGTCGCGAGCTCGACGCCGAGCTGCTCCAGCTCGTAGCCGACCACCTCGAGCCGCTCGGCGAGCCGACCGAGCTCGGCGTCGGTGGCCTCGAGGTCCTTGGCGTGCTGGACCTGCTCGATCTCGGAGCTGTGGATGTCCTTCTCGAGCTGCTGGATATCGACGTCGAGCTGCAGCCGCGCCTGCTCGAGCGCCTGGTGCGCCGCCTGCGCCTGCGCCAGCTCGCGCTCGAGCGCCGCCACCGCCTCCTCCAGCTCGCGGATCTCGCGCCGCTTGGCCAACAGCCCCATCCCGTCGTCGGAGCCGCCGGCGAGCACACCGTTCGGCGCGCACACCTCCCCGTCCAACGTCACCAGCGTGTGCCGCAGCTCACCGCCGCGCCACAGCGCCAGCGCGTTGTCGAGCCGATCGACGATCACCACGTCGCCGAGCAGCGCCTCGGCCAGCTCGCGGTACTCCGGCGCGACCTTCACCTTGGCGAGCGCCGTCCCGACGACGCCGGGCCCTGCCGGCAGCGGGGCGGCCACGGGCACGCGCCGCGGCGCGCGGGCGAGGAACGCCGAGCGACCACCGCGCCGCTGCTTCAGGTAATCGATCGCCGCGATCGCGGCGGTCTGCTCCTCGACGATCACGACCTGCAGCGCCTCGCCGAGCACCGCCTCGATCGCCCGCTCGAGCTCCGGGGGCGCCTCGAGCACGTCGCTGACCAGCGCCAACAGGCCGCCGACCGCCGGGGTCGGCGTCGCGCCGTCGGTCTGCCACAGCGTCCGCACGCCGTCGGCGTAGCCCTCGAGCCGGCGGGCGATCGCGACCAGCGACTCCCAGCGCGACCGACGCTCGCTCAGCTCGCCGCGCAGCGCCAGCACCCGCGCCTCGCTCAGAGTGTCCTGCTCTGCCACCCGCTCGAGCTCGGCGCGCAGCGCCGCGACGCGAGCCGTCCACTCGACCAACTGATCGGCCGCCTGCCGGCGCTGCACCTCCAGCTCGCCGCGCCGCGCCTGGCTCGCCGCCTGTCGCCGGCCGAGCGCCTGGCGCTCCTCGTCGAGCGCGGCGACGCGGGCCTGCACGTCGGTGCGCTGACGGGTGAGCGTCTGCAACAGGCCACGCTGCTGCGCCGAGCCGTGCACGTGCTCGAGCGCCTGGCGGCGCAGCTCCTCGAGCTCGCGCTGCGCCTCGGCGGCGGCGCCGTGCAGCGCGCCGGCGGTCTCCGCCATCGCCGTCAGCCGCGCCTGGTCGTCGGCTATCGCCTGCCCGAGCTCGCGGACCAAGGTCTCGAGCTCGGCGCGCTGGGTCACCGCCTGCTCGGCGCGGCGCGCGGCGGTCTCGACGTCGAGCTTCGCGTCGGCGGCGCGACTCTGCGCCGCGGCCAGCTGCTCGCGCCAATGGCCGAGATCGCGCTCGACCCCGGCGAGCTCGAGATCGTGCGCGGCGCTCTCTTGCTGCCTGTCACTCAGCGCCCGCTCGTCGGCGGTTAGCTCCAACCGCTCGGCCTCGAGCCCGCCCTCGGCGGCGCCGAGCGCCGCGGTCGTGTCGTCGAGCCGGCCCTCGAGCGTCGCCCGCTCACCGCGCTGCATCTTCTCGACCGCGACCAGGCGCAACATCTCGAAGGTGGCGGCGTGCAGGTCGAGGTCGCGCTGCTCGGCACGGAGCTCCTTGTAGCGCTCGGCCTTGCGCGCCTGGCGGCGCAGCGAGACCAGCTGGCGCTCGAGCTCGACGACGATGTCGTTGACCCGCGCCAGGTTCTGCTCGGTGGCCTCGAGGCGCCGCTCAGCCGCCTTCTTGCGCGCCTTGAACTTGGTGATCCCGGCGACCTCCTCGATCACCGAGCGCCGGTCCTCCGGCCGCGAGCTGACGATGAAGCCGATCCGCCCCTGCTCGATGATCGAGTAGGCGCGCGTGCCGACGCCGGTGCCGAGGAACAGATCGGTCACGTCGCGCAGGCGCACCGGGACGCGGTTGATCAGGTACTCGCTGGTCCCGTCGCGGTGCAGCCGCCGGGTGACGGCGATCTCCTCGAACGCGGCGTACTGCGGCGGCACGTTGCCGTCGTTCTGCATCGTCAGGGTGACCTCGGCCATGCCGAGCGGACCCCGACTCTCGCAGCCGGCGAAGATGACGTCGTGCATCGCGCGGCCGCGCAGCTGCTTCGCGCTCATCTCGCCCATGCACCAGCGGATCGCGTCGACGACGTTCGACTTGCCGCACCCGTTCGGCCCGACGACCCCGGTGATGCCCTCACCGAAGACGACCACGGCCCGGTCCGCGAAGGACTTGAAGCCGCTGATCTCGAGGCGACGGATGCGCATGGTGTGAGTGAATGCCTTGAGAAGGTCTACTGAATCAGTGAACGGCCGGTGAACCTGCCATACGTTATGTTGCCATACATGAAGGGCCCAGTGCTAACAGAGCTCATCGCTCGTGGCAAGCGCAAAAAAGCGTACTATCACACAACCCCGTGGGCAAGGCGAGCGAGCCCGCCTGACCGAGACACTCAACCGCGGGGCCCGCGTTGGGCTGGCCTGCCGCAACGGGTCTGAGCGATACTGCCCCGATGAGCGACACCTGGTTCGAGCTCTCCGACGCTGGCTGGCGGCGGTTGAACCAGCGCCGGCCGCTCGGCGCCCTGCTGGTCGAGGGGCTGCAGAACGCGCTCGACGAGGAGGTCGAGCGCGTGACGGTGCGGCTGGGGCCGGAGCGGATCGAGATCGAGGACGACGGACGGCGCGGCTTCGCCGAGCCGCGCCTGGTCTACACGCTCTTCGAGTCGGACAAGGCCGGCGCGCCGGCGCGGCGCGGCCACGCCGGGCGCGGTCTCAAGGAGCTGCTCTCCGCCGCTGACGCGGCGCGGGTCGAGACGATCGGCTTCACCGTCCACTTCGAGCCGGGCGGCCGCCGACTCGAGACCACCGCCCGCGCGCGCGGGACGCGCATCGTGCTCGAGCGCCGCAGCGGCGAGGCCGAGCTGGCCGAGGCGCGAGCGCACCTCCGCCTGGTGATCGCCCCGCCGCCGACCGTCCTGATCGTCGACGGCGAGCCGGTCGTCCCGCCGCAGCTCGTCGCGACGCTCCCCGCGTGCACCCTCGAGACGGTCGGCGAAGGCGGCCAGCTCGAGCGGCGCGCCACCTGGGTCCGCTTGTACGCGGCGACCGGTGGGGCGCACCTCTTCGAGCTCGGCGTGCCGATCGGCCCGTTCCCGACGCCGTGGCACGTCGACGTCGGCCAGCGCGTCCCCCGCGCCGGCGCCGGCCACGCCCAGGAGCCCCACAGCCGCGCCGAGCTGCTCGCGACGCTCGTCGAGTCGCTCACCGGGAGCGTCTGGTACGCCGCGCAGCTCGACGGCGCCTGGGTCGAGGAGGCGATCGCCAGCGGTCGGGTATCGGACGCGGCGGTCCGCGCCTACGCCGCCCGCCGCTTCCCGCCCGGCACGCTGCTCTCGACCGACGCGACGAGCGACGCCGCGGCCGGCCAGCTCGGCGGGCAGGTGCTCGACCCGGCGGCGCTGCCGGCGGCGGTCCGCGAGCCTCTGGCACGCGTGCTCG
>JBFYZW010000366.1:0-3639 GCA_041309305.1 Deltaproteobacteria bacterium
CGGGCCGACGCGGGCTTCGCCACCGGACGTCTCTACGACTGGCTCGAGGACCACGCGCTCTCCTATGCCATCGGCTTCGGCAGCAACATGCGCCTGAAGCGGCTGGCCGAGCCACTCGTGACCCGTGCCCGCCGACGCTTCGAGCGCACCGGCCGGGACGTGCGGATGTTCTCCAGCCTTCGCTATCGCGGTCGTCGCTGGCGGCGCAGCCGTCGGGTGTTGATCAAGGTCGAGGTCTCGGCCCTGGGCCTTAACGTCCGCTACGTCGTCACGAACCGCGCGGGCAAGGCCCGCGACATCTTCGACTGGTACAACGACCGCGGCGTCGCCGAACGCTACATCGACGAACTCAAGAACGGCCTCGCCTTCGATCGCCTGTCGTGCTCGCGCTATCGCGCCAATGCCCTGCGCGTCCAGCTCCATGCCATTGCCTATGTGTAGGCGGCCATGCAAAGCCGCGTGATTCTGACCTCCGATTTCCGCGTGGTTCCTCCCCGGCTCACTTCTTCTTCTGCCGCCACGAGTCGGCGTCGATGTCGAGGGTGTAGCACGACTCGGTGAAGCGATCGACCAGAGCGGCGACGCAGGCCGCACCCGGGAAGATCGTTCCCCAGTGCTTGAAGGCGAGGTTGGTGGTGATCACCGTCGGTCGCTGCTGATGGCGGCGGCTGATGATGTTGTAGAGGATGTCGCCGCCACGCGCGTCGGCGGGGACGTATCCGAGCTCGTCGATCAGGAGAAGCATCGGCTTGGTGTAGGTGTGCAGGCGGCGCTCGAAGGCGGCGAGCGAGTCGCGCTTGCTGAGATCGGCGAGCGCCTGGGCGAGGGTGGTGAAGCGCACGCGATAGCCCTTCTGGAGCGCGAAGTGGCCGAGGTTCTGGGCGAGCGTGGTCTTGCCGACGCCGCTCTGGCCGCGCAGCAGCACGTTGGCGGCCTGGTCGATGAACGCGCACTCGAGGAGCTGCTCGTAGAGGGCGCGGTCGATCTTGCGCGGATGGTTCCAGTCGAACTGGTCGATGGGCTTGAACTTGCCGAGGGTGGCGAGTCGGGTGCGCTGGGCGAGGTTGCGGACCTCGCGTTCCTTGCGCTCGAGGGTGACCAGTTGCTCGACGGTCTGGATGGGCGACAGCCGGCTCTTGGTGGCGTGGGTGAAGAAGGCGGCGAGGGCGTCGGGTGACGCGCGCAGTCCCAAGCTCTTGAGCGCCTCCGGGACGTTACCGCTGGGGTGGGTCATCGTAGTCCTCGAGGTTGTGGGGGATGACGTCGCGATCGAGCGCGTGGCTGGGCAACGCGATCTCGACCGGAACGGGGCGTGAGCGGGCGCGGCGCTGCTGCTCGCACAGCTGAGCGAGGGCACCGGGATCGTGGAGGCCGCGCGCCAGGATCTCGGTGACGGCGTGGGTGAAGATGGTCTCGCCGTAGAGATCGAGGAGGCGGTTGGCGAAGGCCGTGGTGTGGCGCAGGCTGCGACCGGCTTCGATCCAGCGCCCGTAGAGGGTATCGATGCTGGGGATCAAGGCGCGCAGCCGATCGCGGCCCTTGAGCTCCTGGGCGGCGCGTTTGAGGCGCAGGATCTCGGCGCGGTGCTCAGGCAACTCGATCACCTGGCGACGACCCCAGCAGCGCGGATGACGAGCGACCTCCAGGGTGCCGTCCACGACCCGCACCACGGTGTCGTTGACCACCAGGGTGAGGGTTTTGACGGCGGCGGCGGGCGGCACGGAGTAGAGGTTGGTGTCGAAGCGGACGCTGGCGGTCTTGTCGGCGGCGACCGAGACGACGCGATCGGTGGCGGGCGGGGTGGCGGGGAGCGGCAACAGCTGCGGTCGTTCCGCGGCGAGCAGGTCGGCGACCGAGCGATCCTTGAAGACCGGATGCGGCCTGGGCAATGCGATCTCCTCGAGGAAGCGGAGGAGCTCGCGGTTGCCGGCGGCGAGATCGGTGATGCGGCGGCCGGCGAAGAAGCGCTCGCGCAGGTAGCGCACCGCTCGTTCGACGCGTCCCTTCTGGTTGCCCTTACCGACCGCGCACAGGCGCGGCTGGACGTGGTAGTGGCTGGCCAGGTCCAAGAGATCGGGATGGAAACGGGCGGCGTCGCCGTGGCGCTCGAGCACTACGGTCTTGGGGTTGTCGAACAGCCACTGGCGGGCCGAGCCCTGCATCCAGGTGGTGCCGCGCACCAGCGAGCGGCACAGCGAGTCGGAGGTGAGCTCGAACACCAGTTCGGCCCACAACGCGCGCGAGTAGGCCAGCACCATCAGGAACACCCACAGCGAACGCTCGCCGCCGGGAACCGGGAGCGTACCGACGTGGGCCCAGTCGATCTGGGCTTGCTCGCCGGCGAGCGGCTGGAGGCGCAGGAACACCTCCGCCTGCGGCGCGGGGCGCACGCGCCGCACCCAGCGACGCAGGGTGCGGACGCTGCCGTGGTAGCCGCGCGCCTGGATCATGTCGAATAGCCGAGTGGCGCGCAGCCGTGGGTAGTCCTTGAGCTGGGCGGCGATGAACTCCCGGTAAGGATCGAGGCGCAGGGCGCGTGGCTCGGTCGCTTCCGGCGGCGGCAACAGTCCCAGGACGCGGCGCACCACGTCGTGGTGGACGTCGAGTTGACCGGCGATGGTGCCGACCTTCCAGTGCTCGGCGAAGAACAGGCGGCGGATCTCGGCCTCGACCGCGGGCGGCACGGTCATGGCCGTTCCCCGCGGCACCAGCGGCGCAGGTCATCGAAGCCGCCCCACACCTGGCGATCACCCGTACCCCCGCGGCGCTCGAGCAACTCGACCTCGTAGAACAGCGTGGAGGCCTCGAGGCCGAGATCGTCGGTGAGTTGCAAGGCGGATGAAAGCGCTGCGCACTCCGCACACAGCACAACGCGGAGCGGTTGCTGCCAGCCGAGCGCCAGGCTCTCCAGCAGCAACGGCATCGTCCAGCGATGGGCGAAGCGCGGCGACCCCAGCCGCGCGCGCAGCACTTCGCGCGGGCCGTGCGTCGCCAGCAGTCGGATCTCGTCGTAGGTGGCGGCGATCGCCACCGTGATCACAGGGTTCATGGGGCGCGCTCCTGCCGCCGGGCTTCGCGACGCCGGAGATCGGCGTCGGCGCGGCGGGCGCGGCCACCTTGAGCGAGACGCCAGGGCTCGGGGAACCCTGATCCGTCACGCGTGGCGCAACGAGCTTGAGGCGGGCGCGGTAGGCGCGCTGGTGATCGCGGTGGTCGAGGCGTCCCAATTCACTGGCCTGGTGGCGGGCACGAGCCGCCCGCAGCGTCCGCCGGCGGGCTTCCGACCGACACTCCCGTCCACAGTAGATCTGGCCGCGATCGCAACGCCGGCACAGGTAGAAAATGGCGCTGCACCGGCCGCATCGTGCTTGCCGAAGGCCCTCGTCCACCGCGCTCGCACATCCGCGAACGCGGGCCGTTGACCCCCGCGAACCACCGCCCTAGACTTCGCACCACGTCGGCGTCGTTCGCAGGAACAAGTCGACCAGAGGGCTCGGGGTGCATCCCACCACGGGCCCTCGACCTTTGTTGTCGTTCGCAGAATCGCGGCAGTCTGGCTCAGAGGAACGACGTTCGCCAGACGCGTCGGTGGGTCAGAAACGCGCGGATCTCAGTGGCCGTCTACACCTATGCGCTCGT
>JBFYZW010000367.1:0-9640 GCA_041309305.1 Deltaproteobacteria bacterium
GCGCCCTCGGCGCGACCGACAGCGGCGCGCAGCTCGGGCTGGCGGCGCACGGCGGCGGGGCGTTCGAGCTGCGGCTCGGCCCCGGCTGGCTGGCGCTGGCCGGCGACTACCTCTGGGGACCACCGGCTGACCTCGGCGCCAGCCTGGCTGACTACTCGGTCCAGGGCGCCAGCGTCGCGCTGCGCTACCGCCTCGGTTTCTGAACCCCTCGCCTGATGAGGACGTGATGATCAAGAGTCGATGGATCGGGATGGGCCTGGTGATCGCAGTGTGCGCCGCCTGCAGCGAGCCGGCGGGCATCGTCATCGAGCCGCTCCGGGTGATCAACTGGTCACCGGCGAGCGGCGCGTTCTGCGTCGGCGTCGACGCGGTGGTCTCGGCGACCTTCTCCGACCAGCTGGTCGAGAGCTCGGTCACCGCCGACTCCTTCTACCTGGCCGACGCCGACGGTCCGGTCGAGACGGCGCTCGCCTACGACGCGGCCAACTACACGATCCGCGCCACGCCGGCGGCACCGCTGGCGTTCGACCGGCTCTACGCGGTGGTCGCGACCACCGCGCTGCGCGGCCAGGCGCACGGCCGGCTGGCGGTGAACCTCGAGGCCGCCTTCATCACCGTGGCGCGCGCCGGCTGCGTGCCCGGTGAGCCCGAGTGCCAGCTGCCGAGCGATTGCCCGGGGACGCAGATCTGCGCGCGCATCGGCGTCTGCGTCGACGAGTGCGTCAGCGACAAGGATTGCTACCACGCGACCTGCGAGCTCGGCACCTGCGTCCCGGTCGCGCCCGCCGACGGCGGCGGCGGCGATCCCGGCGGGGGTGACCCGGTGCCCGGCGACGGCGACTGAACCTCTCAGGGCAGCAGACGGCGGAGGAGGTCGGGATGTCTGAGAACCTGCGATGGCAGCGCGGCGCGCCCTGGGGCGCGGCGCTGCTCGTCTCGATGGCGTTCGGTGGGCTCGGGTGCCAGCAGCGCACCGCGGTGGCCATCCCGCCGACCGCCGAGGCCGGCGTCGGCCGGCTGGTGGTCGTCGGCAGCGAGGTGACGCTCGACGGGTCGGCGAGCCGGACGCACGACGGGCGCACCGGGGCCGAGGTGCTGACCTATGCCTGGAGCTTCGTCAGCACGCCGCCGGGCAGCAGCGCGGAACTCTTCGAACCGGCGTCGCCGACGCCGAGCTTCGTCGTCGATCAGCCGGGCGACTTCATCGCCCGCCTGGTGGTGCGCCACGGCACCGCCGAGAGCCGACCGGACATCGTCGTCATCCGCGGCTATCAACCGCTGGTGATCGTCAGCCAGACGCCGCCCGACGGCGCCTTCGAGGTTCAGCCCGACGTGCCGGTGGTGATCGTCTTCTCCGAGCCGGTGCAGCCCGAGTCGGTCAACAGCTCGAGCTTCGCGCTCTTCGACCAGCGCGCGCGTCTGCCGGCGGTGGTCACCGTCGAGGAGGGTAACACCGTCGCGCTGCTCACCCCGGTGACGCCGTACCCGCGCGATCGCCGGCTGACGGTGATCGTCACCCAGCAGGTGGTCTCGTTGCGCGGGCTGTCGTTGCCGGCCGCCTACCAGACCGTCTTCCACACCGCCGCCGGGCCCGATCTCCTCCCGCCGCTCGTGCTCGACCACGAGCCGGCCGACGGCGCCACCGCGGTCCCGGCTTCCACCTCGATCGTCGTCGTCTTCGACGAGCCGCTCGCGCCGAGCAGCGTCACCGCCGACCTCGACGCCGACGGTTGCCCCGACAACCTCCAGGTCACCGACGGCACCGGCGCCTGCGTGCCGGGCACGGTGACGCTCACCGGTGGCGGCACGCGCGTGACCTTCACCCCCGCCGCGGCGCTCGTGCCCGGGACCACCTACACGGTCGTGCTGCACGGTGGCGCCGGCGGGGTCAGCGACGACTCGGGCAACGCGCTGGCCGAGGATCTCACCTGGAGCTTCACCGTCGACCCGCGCGCCGACACGACGCCGCCGGTGGTCGAGTCGGTCTATCCGGGCGACGGCTACCAGGACGTGCCGCTCGGCGCGCAGATCACGCTCAACTTCTCCGAAGCCCTGGCGCCGACGAGCATCGACGGCGACAGCGTCCTCTTGCTCGACGCCGCCGGCGCCGAGGTCGCGGGCCTGCAGCTGCTCAGCACCGGCAACCAGGTGCTGCTGCTGACCCCGGCCGCGACTCTCGAGAGCGGCGTGACCTACACGCTCACCGCGCTCGGCGACGGCGCGGCGGTGGTCACCGACGTGGCCGGCAACGCGCTCGACGGGGACGAGGACGGCGCCGCCGGTGGTGACTTCGTCTCCTCCTTCACCACCACGCTGGCGCGCAACTACGACGGCGTCTTCACCCTGCCGCCGACCGTCACCCCGGGCAGCCCGATCCTCGTCCGCGTCGCCGACCGCGACCTCGACGTCTCGTCGGGGCGCAACACCGCGATCATCAGCGCCTTCAGCTCCACCGGCGAGGCCGAGTCGGCCATCGAGCTAATCGAGAGCGGACCGACCACCGGCGAGTTCGAGGCCAACGTGCCGACGCTGTTCGGCGCCGTCCCCGGTCTCGACCACGACGGGCGGTTCACCGTCAACGCCGGTGACCTGCTCACTTTCGTCTACCAGGACGTCGCGTCGGCGCAGGGGACGCCGGCGCGCGTCGAGGCGAGCGTCGCGGTCATCGGCGGCACCGACGGCACGATCGTCGTCGAGAGCACGCGCGTGCCCGGGCAGGCCCTGACCCTTCGTGTCGCGGATGCCGACCTCAACCTCCTCGCCAGCGCGTTCGACGCCGTCGAGATCACGGTGACCACCAGCGTCGGTGAGACCGAAACCGTGACCTTGATCGAGACCGGGCCGGCCACCGGGGTGTTCGAGGAGTCGTTGCCGACCTTCTATGGCCCGCCCGACGCCGACGACAACGGCCAGATCGGTGTGTTCGCCGGTGACACCGCCGAGGCGGTCTTCGTCGACGCGCTGACCGAAGCCGGCGGGGTGGTCGAGCGCGTCGCGACGACGCTCTTCGTCGGTGGGGTCGACGGTACGGCGCAGATCATCGAGCGCACCTTCCTCGTCGGTGACACGCTCCACGTCGAGGTCGCCGATGACGACCCGGTCGCCAATCCGACCACCGGCGGCGGCAATGACGTCGTGACGGTGCAGGTGCGCAGCGGCCTGTTGAACGATCTGGTCACGCTGCAGCTCGTCGAGTCGAGCACCGCCGGCACCTTCGCCGGTTCGGTGTTGACCGAGGCCGGAGCTGTGCCCCTCGCCGACGACCGCCTGCAGGTCTCGGGGAGCGAGGAGACGGTCACGCTCCTCTATCGAGATCTCTTCCGCGCCGATGGCGACACCGCGGGCGTCGACGTCTTCGACAGCATCGGCGGGACGAACTCCGATCCCCAGTTCGCCTCCAGCGCACCACCGACCGCGATCGAGAACACGCTCTACACCTACGCGGTGGTCTGTCAGGACGCGGACCTCGATGGCTTGACCTTGACCGTCCCCGCCTCCGACACGTGTGGCGGCGGCATCGTCGACAACGGCGACGGCACCGGCACCTACACCGTCTCGCCAGCCGAGACGCTCGGCGGCGGCACCTGCCTGGTGCGCGTGCAGTGCAGCGACGGCCTCGCCGCGCCGATCCAGTCCACCACCGTCACCGTGGCCGAGGACAACCAGGCGCCACAACACACCAGCTTGCCCGAGGGCGCTGCGGGCCGTTGGGGTCAACCGAACACCTACACCGCCACGGCCAGCGACGCGGACCTGCCGACCAACACCCTCAGCTGGAGCGTGGCGAGCGAGAACTGCAGCTTTGCGGTCAACGCCGCTGCCGGGGCGGTGTCGTGGAGCTGCGCCGCCAAGGAGAGCTGCAGCGCGACGATCCGGGTCACCGACAACGGCGTGCCGCCGGCCTCCGCCGACGCGGTCCTCTCCATCTCCTGCACCAACGTCGCGCCGGCCTTCACTTCGACGGCGCCGGCGGCGGCGAGCGAGGGGGTCCTCTACACCTACGCGGTGACCTGCACCGACGCCGACAGCGACGCGGTCAGCGTCGCCCTGGCTGCCGGTGACACCTGCGGCGGCACGGTCACGCCGGCGGGCAACGGCACCGGCACGTACGCCTTCACGCCCAGCGAGAGCCAGGGTGGACCGACACCGTGTCAGGTGGCCGTCGCTTGCTCGGACACCCAGGACACCACGACGCAGACGACCCCGGTGACCGTCACGGAGGTCAACCTGCCGCCGGTGATCACCACGCTGCCGCATGACGAGTACGGCAAGTGGGGCCTCGCCGACAGCTATGACGTCGACGCCACCGACGCCGATCTGCCGGCGAACACGCTCACTTGGAGCCGGGTGTCGACCACCTGTTCGTTCACGCCGGACGTGCACCCGGCGAGCGGCAACGTCACCTGGACCTGCCCGACGGCGGTGCAGGACTGCGCCGTGGTTGTGCGCGTCACCGACGACGGGCTGCCGCCGGCGAGCGACGAGGAGACGCTCGGCATCCACTGCACGAACGCCACGCCGGTGATCTCCGCACCGCCGTCCGGCACCGCCACCGAGAATACACCCTACACCTATGCGGTCGTCTGCACGGATGCCGACGGTGAGGCACGGACCCTGAGCCGCGGTGCCGCCGACACCTGCGGCGGGGCGCTCACGCCGACCGGCCTCGGCACCGGCACCTACACCTTCACCCCGGCAGAGGACCCGCCGGTCAATCCCTGCACCGTCGCGGTGGTCTGCTCCGATGGGCTGGCCTCCGACACCGAGGCCGCCGCGGTGAGCATCGCCGAGGACAACCGGGCGCCGGTCCTGGTGAACCTGCCCGACAGTCCGGCGACCCAGCTCAACACTGCCGGCTCGTTCACGGTGAGTGCGCTGGACCCCGATGTGCCGGCCGACACCCTGACCTTCACCCTCGTCAGTGACACCTGCTCCTTCGTCGTGCTCGTCGATGGCGTCAGCGGTCAGGTCGATTGGACCTGCGGATCGACGATCGAGACCTGTGACGCCACCATCCGCGTCGCCGACAATGGCACGCCGGCGCCGATCTTGACCGATCAAGACCTGTTGACCATCCAGTGCGTCAACAGCAATCCGCCGGCCTTCACCACCGTCGGACCGCCCACCGGCGCCACCGAAGGCACGCCGTATGTCTACGACTTCGCCTGCTCCGATCTGGACGGCGACGATTTGACCCTGGCCAAGGGAACCGGTGACACTTGCGGCGGCACGGTCGTCGACTACGGCGACAACACGGGCACGTACAGCTGGCTTCCCGGCGAGTACGCGGCCGGCTTCAACTGCACCGTGCAGGTGGGCTGCAGCGACGCGGTGACGACCACGACGCAGACGGCCACCGTCACGCCGGCGGAGGACAACAAACCACCGGTCTTCGCCGTCGCCAGCGACAGCAAGAGCGGGCCCTGGGGCCAGGTCAACACCTACGTCGCCGTGGCCTCCGATCCGGATCTCCCGGTCGACGGCCTGTCCTACAGCCGCGGCGCCCACACCTGCAGCTTCACGCCGAGCTTCGTGCCGAGCACCAACGTGCTCCTGTGGACCTGCGGCAACCATGCGGAGGACTGCACCGCCGAGCTGATCGTCACCGACGACGGGACACCCCCGCCGGCGCGGACGGGCACGATGACGCTGACCATCCGCTGCATCAACTCGGCGCCGGTGATCGGCAACACGCCGTCCACCGGGACGGCGACCGAGGACACGGCCTACAGCTTCGACTTCGACGGCAGCGACCCCGAGTCCAACCCGCTGGCCTGGGCGAAGCTGGGGAGCGACACCTGCGGCGGCTCGGCGATCAACCCGACCACCGGCCTGTACACCTTCACTCCGGTCGGCCCGGTGCCGCCGGCGAGCTGCACTCAGGCGATTGAGCTGTGCGACAACTGCACGCCGCCGCTGTGCGCCACCTACAGCCGCACGATCACCGTCAACGCGGTGAATGACGCACCGAGCATCACCAACGCGCCGGCGCCGACCGCGGCGATCGAGGACACGCTCTACTCCTACGACTTCGACGGCGCCGACCCGGAGGTCGGGACGCTCAGCTGGTCGAAGCTCGGCGGCGACACCTGCACCGGGTCGACGATCAACTCGAGCAGCGGTGTCTATGCCTACACGCCGGCCGGCCCGGTGCCGCCGGCGAGCTGCACGCTGGCGGTCCAGGTGTGCGACAACGGCTCGCCGGTGCTGTGCGCCCCCTACTCGGTGACCCTCACCATCACCGCGGTCAACGACGCGCCGACCATCAGCAACACGCCGGCGCCGGCCGATGCGACCGAGGACACGCCCTACGCCTACGACTTCAACGGCGCCGACCCGGAGGGGCACGCGCTGACCTGGTCGAAGCAGGCCGCTGACGACTGCGCCGGCTCGACGATCGATTCGGCCACGGGCGCCTACGCCTACACGCCCACCGGCCCGGTACCGCCGGCGAGCTGCACGCTGGCAATCCGGCTGTGCGACAACGGTTCGCCGATCGAGTGCTCAACCTATAGCCGTACGATCGCGATCACGGCCGTGAATGATCCGCCGAGCATCATCAACACACCGGCGCTGGCCAGCGCGACCGAGGACATCGCCTACACTTACGACTTTGCCGGCACCGATCCGGAGTCGGGCACGCTGAGTTGGTCCAAGCAGGCGTCCGATACCTGCGCCGGGTCGACGATCAACTCGAGCAGCGGTGTCTACACCTACACGCCGGCCGGCCCGGTGCCGCCGGCGAGCTGCACCCTGGCGGTTCAGGTGTGCGACAACGGCTCGCCGGTCGAGTGCGCGACCTACAGTCGGACGATTACCATCACCGCGGTGAACGACCTGCCGACGATCGCGGACATCACCGACCAGACGATCAACGAGGATGGGACCACCGGGGCGCTGTCCTTTGTTGTCGGCGACGGGGAGACGCCGGCGGCGTCGTTGACCTTGAGCGGCGGGTCGAGCAACACGACGCTGGTGCCGGTGGCGAACATCGTGTTCGGTGGCAGCGACGCGAACCGGACGGTGACGGTGACGCCGGCGGCCAACCAGTTCGGGACGGCGACGATCACGGTGACGGTGACCGACGCGAACAGCGGGACGGCGAACGACACGTTCGTGCTGACGGTGACGTCGGTGAACGACGCGCCACAGGTGACGACGAACGCCGGCCTGACGGTGAGCGCGAGCTCGACCGGGAACGTCATCGGCGCGCTCGAGCTCGAGACCACCGACGTCGACAACGTCCCGGGCGAGCTGCTCTACACGGTGACGGCGGCACCGACCCGGGGCGTGCTTCAGCTCAGCGGCTCGCCGCTGGGGGTCAACGACACGTTCACCCAGGCGGATATCAACGCCAGCGCGCTGACCTACGATGACACCAGCGGGTCGTCAGGCAGTGACAGCTTCACCTTCGACGTCGAGGATCTGGCTCCTCTATCGGTGCTCGGCCAGGTGTTCAGCATCACGGTCCCGTAACGGGGCAATCGTGCGCCGCGCTCTCGACGCCCTCTCCGGCTGGCGATAAGAACCGGCCAAACGGGGGTGCGCGCTTCGCGCACGCCCCGGTTGCGGTTCTACCTCGGGCGAGGCCGCTCTTTGGTGATCGGGAATCGTGACCGTCCGTTTCGGAGCGCAGCGTGACCTTTGTCGACTGGTCAGTCGTCGCCGTCTACTTCGCGATGAGCCTCGCGCTCGGGCTGTGGTTCGCCCGACGGGCCGGGCGGAGCGCCGAGGAGTACTTCCTCTCCGGGCGGCGGTTGCCCTGGTGGCTGGCGGGGACGGCGATGGTCGCGACCACCTTCGCCGCCGACACGCCGCTGGCGGTGACTGAGCTCGTGGCCAGGCACGGGGTGGCGGGGAACTGGTTGTGGTGGAACATGCTGCTCGGCGGCATGTTGACCACGTTCTTCTTCGCCCGGCTGTGGCGGCGGGCGGGCGTGCTCACCGATGTCGAGTTGGTCGAGCTGCGCTACAGCGGGCGGCCGGCGGCGGTGCTGCGCGGCGTGCGCGCGGCGTACCTCGGCGTCTTCGTCAACGCGGTGGTCCTAGGCTGGGTCAACCTGGCGATGGCCACGGTGCTCGAGGGGATGTTCGGCATCCCGCGCGGCGAGGTCTTGTTCTACCTGGCCGGCGCGCTGGCGGTGACCGCCGCCTACGCGGCGCTGGCGGGCCTGTGGGGGGTGGCGGTCACCGACGCGTTCCAGTTCGTCGTCGCGATGGTCGGCACCGTGGCGCTGGCGATCGTGGTCGTCGGCCTGCCCGAGGTGGGCGGCGTCGCCGGGTTGCGTGCCAAGCTGCCGGCCAGCAGCTTCGAGCTCTTCCCCTCCCTCGGCGAGCCACCGGCGGCTGGGGCGGTCGGCGAAGGCCTGGCGCTGTCGCTGCTCGCCTTCCTCGCCTACGTCGGCGTGCAGTGGTGGGCGACCTGGTACCCGGGCTCGGAGCCCGGCGGCGGCGGCTACGTCGCCCAGCGGATGATGTCGGCCAAGGACGAGCGGCACGCCTTCTGGGCCACGCTCTGGTTCCAGATCGCCCACTACTGCGTGCGGCCGTGGCCGTGGATCCTCGTCGGCCTGGCGGCGCTGGTCCTCTATCCGGACCTCGGCGCCGACGAGCGGCGGCTCGGCTACGTCTGGGCGATGCGCGACCACCTGCCGGTGGGCCTCAAGGGCCTGTTGGTCGCCGCCTTTTTCGCCGCCTACATGTCCACCGTGGCGACCCACCTCAACTGGGGGACCTCGTACGTCGTGCACGACCTCTACCACCGCTTCGTCCGCCCGCAGGCGAGCGAGCGGCAGCTGCTGCGGGTCTCGCGGCTGGTGACCGTCGGGCTGATGGTCATCGCGCTGGTGTTGACCACGGTGCTCGAGACGATCGCCGGCGCCTGGGTCTTTCTGCTCGAGGCCGGCGCCGGCCTGGGGTTGGTGTTGATCCTCCGCTGGTACTGGTGGCGCATCAACGCCTGGAGCGAGATCGCCGCGATGATCACGCCGCTCGCCACGCTGGCGGTGATCCGCTGGCTCGGCGCGCCCGCGTTCCCCGAGAGCCTGTTCGTGCTCGTCGGCGTGACCACCGCGGTCTGGTTGGCGGTGACCGTCATGACCCCGCCGGTCGACGAGGCGCGGCTGCTGGCCTTCTACCGGCGCGTACGGCCCGCGTGGGGTTGGGGGCCGATCGCGGCCCAGGCGCCGGAGGTGGAGCGTCAGGCGCTCTGGCCGCTGTGGCGCGGCTTCGCGGCCGGGGTCGTGCTGGTGCTCGCCGCGCTGTTCGGTGTCGGGCAGATCGTGCTCGGCGACGCGCAGCTCGGCGCCGGGCTGCTCGCGGTCGCGCTCGGCGCCGCCTGGGTGATGCGCGATCAGCTGGTCGGCACCCGCGGGTGATGGCGCGGAGTGGAGAAACGCGGTATCAGGCGCGCCGATGTTGCGCTTGAAGCAGAAGGCGACCGACGAGGACTACCCGGGTGAGCTGTGCGCCGCGGCCCGCTGCGTCGAGCCGGCGGCGATCATCGACCGCACCGGCCGGCTGTGCGCCGGCCCGCTGCCACTGTGCGACTACCATTGGCAGGTGCGCTGCGCGCTCGACGACCAACTGCCGCCCGGCGCGGTGCCGCACCACAGCCGCCGCGCGATCGATCCGGGGCGCG
>JBFYZW010000368.1:0-8155 GCA_041309305.1 Deltaproteobacteria bacterium
TCGGTGGCGCGCGAGCCGCGGGCAGCCGCCGGCGGTGCCTGCGCCGGCCGACTCGGGGTGACGGCCGGGCGGAAGAGGGAGACGTCACCGGTGCGGCGGTTGTGGAAGCGGGTCGCCTCGACGGTCTCGACCTCGCGGACGGTGGCGTGGGGGATGGCTCGACCGACCGCGCGCTCCACCTGCGCCACGTCGACGCTGTGGTTTCGCACGCGGCCCGAGGCGACGGTGAGGTTGGTCGTGTCGCGAGTCATGCGGACCAGCTCGATGTTGCGCGTCAGCGCAACCGTGTGCTCGCGGAGTCGTGGGTCCGCGAAGCGGCGCTCCTCGACGAAGGTCCACGCCGGGCTGAAGGTCAGGGCGTGGGAGTCGAAGCCTCCCCAGCCGAAGCCGGTGCTCACGCTCCAGGTCACCGCGGGCGGGAGCGGCGCCCAGCCGACGTAGCCGGCGCCGACGCGCCAGGTCACCCAGGCCGGTCCCCACTCCGACCCGGGCAGCCAGAGCCAGCCCTCGGCGCGGTCGTGGAACCAACGGCCATAGTGGAACGGCGCCCAGCCCCACTCGTAGTCTGAGTCCCAGACCCAGCCGTAGTCGTCCGTGTAGATCCACCGGCCGTCGACGTACGGTCGCCAACCCGGGCGGACGCCGACCGGAAACCAGACCCAGCCGAGATCCACGTGGTTGGTCCATTGGCCATAGGGCGCCAGACCGTCGTAGAAGACGCTGAGATCCACCTCGACATCGGCCCGCGCCGGCACCGCCCACAGCCCCACCGCGGCGGTCAGGGTCACCGCGAACAGTCCCTGCCACCAGCTCGAACGTCGAATCGACATGGCGCTCCCTCCCCCCCCACAGGCGGGCGAACCCTCGACCGCGATGATCGGGGGATGCCGACCGCCGCGGTTCAGGTACGGTGGGGCTCGCCGGCCGAACCACAAGGCCTTCGTTCGCGCGCCCGAACGGTCGCGCGGTCGCGCTCGGCAGCTCGAGGGCCGCGCCGCGCGGTCCGGCACCGCTCACAAGGTGGCGCCGAAGGTGAGGTGGAACCGCCCGCCGGCCGGCATGGCCGCGGGTTGTCGTCGAACCAGGGTCGGCGCGCGCGCCACCGGGAAGGCGTAGCTCAACACCAACGGGCCGACCAAGGTGACGAGTCGCAGCGACGGTCCGGCGCTCACCGACACCTCGTCGAACAGCGCCTCCGCCCGCGCCGCGACCGCGCCGGCGTCGCTGAAACCGGCGAGCTCGATCGCGCCGAGGAAGGTGTTGGGCAACAGGCGCCAGCGCAGCTCGAGCGTCCCGGTCATCAGGAAGCGCCCTTCGGGGACCGCCGCGATCGAGGCGCGCTCCACCAGGCCCCGGACGCTGGTGTCACCGCCGTAGGCCAGCGCCTCGGCGCTCGGCAACGAGCTGTCGGGACCGAACGGTTGGGCCATGGCGTATTGAAGCCCGAGCCCGACCACCACCGGCCCGCCGAACACGGGGCGTTCAGCGCCGCGGACGGCGAAGGGTGTGCCGAGATCGAGGTAGGCGCTGCCCGCGGTCAACAGCCGCCAGAAGGCCCGGGAGTCGAGCAAGCCGGCGCTGAGGCCGGGATGCGCCACCTCGAAGGTTGCGTTGGCCAGGTAGCCGCGGGTCGGATCGACCAGCGAGTTGGTCCGGTCGACCACGATCGAGGGGAACACGCGCGCGGTCGTACCGCTGCGTGGATCCGCGCCGGCGCCGGTGTCGACCTTGACGATGTGCCGGCCAAAGGTGAGCGCATACGAGAGCGCGAGCTGGATCGAGGGGCAGCGCGCGCACCGGGTGCGCGCCAGCACTTCGCGCCCCGCGGAGAGGCTGGCCGTCAAGCGGCGATCGGAGAAGAGCGTCTTGTCCTGGTAGTGGTAGACGGTCTGCTGGGTGAGGTCGAACGGTGCCCCCCACGGTCTTGGCGCACGCATCCGCAGCGACGCCCGGCCGGCGTTGCCGATGTGCAACGGGGGCGGGCCGAACCTCTCGGCGTTGCCGGTGCGCAGCTGCAGGTCGAGCCCGATCGCGTTGCCGAGCAGGTTGCGATCCGTGTAGTCGACGCCCACGCCGAAGTAGTCATCGGTGCTGAAGCTGATGACGGCGTCCAGCGCGCGGGTGTCGCGCTCCTCGAGGCCGACCAGGACCCACGCCGGCTGGCCGGCAGCTCCGGCGATGGTCTCGACCTGCACCGAGCCGAAGATCCCCAGATCTCGCAGCCGGCCTCTCGCCGAAACCAGTCCAGCCAGGGCGAGCGGATCGCCCGGGTCGAGGTCGAGCTCGCGGGCGATGAAGGCGGCGCTGGTGCGGTGGTTGCCGCGCACCAACACGCCGCCGAAGCGCAGCCGCGGTCCGGGTTGAACCTGATAGATGACCTGGACCGCGGTGCCAGCCCCGTCGTCGATCACCTGCTGCGCGACCGACGCCTCCAGGTACCCCGCGCCGAACAATGTGATCAGGATGACGCCCTCGTCGTCCACTCGCGCCTCGGGTTGCAGCTCGCCGCCCGGTTGGAGGGCCAGCTCGGCCAAGACGTCCGTCGACGAGATCTCGGCCGGCAGGCCCTGGACGGCCACCCCGCCGATCGAGTGCCGCGGCCCCTCGGTGAGCGAGAAGACCACCTCGAGGTCACCGTCCGGCCGGACGGTGTAGGCGGCGTCCACCGGGGTGTCGGCGAAGCCGTGGCGAAGGTAGAGCGATCGGATCGCCTCGCGATCTCGCTCGACGAAGGCGTCGACCCACCGGCCGGCGACGCAGCCGGTGCTCGGGCGGGTCAACAGGCCGGCCCCGTGGCGGAGCGCCTCGGCGTCGAAGCGCGTGTGGCCGGCGAAGGCGACCTCACGGATCTCGGCGCGCGGACCTTCCTCGATCTGGAAGCTCGCCACGACCTCCTCGCGGTCCCCGCCCTTCAGCGCCACCGACACGCGCGCGGCGTAGTGTCCTCGATGTTGCAGGGCGGTCCGCATCGCCGCCGCGGTCCTCGCCGCGGCGTAGGCGTCCGCCGCGCCGTCGTCGACGAAGGTCGCGGCGTCCTCGAGCACGCTCGTGCTGACCCGCTCGTTGCCGGCGATGTGCAGGCGCAGCCGTGCGCCGCTGCGCACGTGCACGACCAGATCCACGACGCCCCGGCGCGCGTCGAGGGCGTAGTCCCAGGTCAGGTGCACCGCCGGCCACCCGCGGCGGCGCAGCTCGCCGGCGAGCTCGGCGACGTCGCGGTCGGTTTGCGCCGGGATGAACCGTTGCTCGAACAACCAGGGGAGCCAGTTGTGACGCAGGCGGGAGTCCAGGGCCGCCACCTCGAGGATGGCGTCGCCATCGATCTCGACCGTGCCGATTGCGTAGCGGCGGGTTGGCCCGAGCTCGACGGTCAAGCGCGTGCCGAGGTTCGGGTAGGCGCCGCCGATCACCGCCAGCCGTGGGGTGACCTCAGCGCCGAAGAACCCCTGCCGCCGGAGGTACTCGGCGACCCGCTCGCATTGTTTAGCGATGCGCGACGGGTCAGCGTCCATGCCGGGCCGGAGCATCAGGCGACGCACGAGCTCCTGGCGGAGCAGGGGAAACGGTATCGCGCCGCGGACCTCCACCTCGACGATCGTCGCGCGCGGGACGACCGCACAGCGCCGGGAGCCCTCGCGCGGGCCGGCGACGCAATCGACGCGCTCGAAGTAGCCGGTGGCGCGTAGGCGGGCCGCCAACGCCGCCGGGTCGCCGGTCGCCGGGGAGGCGTCGCCGGCGCTCAGATAGCCGCCGAGAGCCGCGCACGGCGGGGTCCAGGGGATCGGCGTCGGCGTGGCCAGGGTGAGCGTCACGACCAGGGGCGCCACGGCGACCTCACAGGAGGCGTCGGCGCCGGGCGTCGCCGAGGCGAGCGCCGGCGCTAGCCAGGCGAGCGCCGCGAGGGTGCGCGGTCGACTCACTGTCCCACCAGGCGCAGCTTGAGCTCGACGCGGTTGGGCGGCTCGAGCTGGAGGCTCGCGTCCCGAACGGCGGCGCCGTGGAGCCCGTTGACGACGCCCTCCAGGATCATCCGGTCGGTGAGGCGGACCTGGGCGCGCAGCGAGTTCTGCGAGCTGTCGCTGGTGAGGGACCGCTCGTAGGCGCCCTCGATCTGCAGCCGGCGCCCGAGGCGCTTGCCGGCGACGAAGCGAACCTGCTGGCTCGAGACCTCGGTGGCCAGGTCGAGACGGAGGTTGAACAGGTTGTCGAGCTGGTCGCTGAGGAGATCGGTCACCGGTCGCGTCAACTGCGACGAGGTCAGGCTCAGCGCGGCGTCGAGACCAGCGCGGCTGGCTCCGCCCTCGGCCCCCGGGATCTGCGGTCTGCCGGTCGCCAGCAGCGCCAGCGCCTCGGCGGGGCTCAGCGCGGGATCGGTGTGCACCTCCAAGGCCAGCTCGTCGAGCGTGCCCTCGAGCCCGATCGTCGCGAAGTAGATGGCCGAGGCGGCGGTGCCATCGCCGCGCGCCGAGACCTCCCCTTCAGCGCGAAGCCGAACGCGGGCCGCGGTCGGGTCGGTCGGGGTAGGCGCGAACTCGACCACGGCGTCGGTGATCGCCAGCTCGGCGCTGCGGAAGCGAATGGTGCCAGACTCTGCCTCGATGGTGCCGGCGAGGCGCGGGCGCAGGGGCGTGCCCTTGACCTCGGCGTTGACTGCGAGCTCCGCCCGGACCGCGAACGGCCCGGCGTCGAGCTCGACGTCGACCGGGGCGACGCTGGTCGCGCGCACGTCGAGGGTCATCTGCGAGAGCCACGGCGGTGGCGGGGCCAACTCGGCCGCGTCGGCCGGCCGCGCGGCGACCAGGCGGATGTCCCGCAGCTCGAATCGGCGCGTGTAACGTCCGCGGATGAGGTCGATGCGCCCGGAGACGTCGGGCACCGCGCGTTGTCCGGCCAGCGACAGGTGAGCGTCCGCGTCGAGGGTCAGCTCACCCAGGCGCAGCGACACCGCCTCGAGGCCGACCGCCACCGCGTAGCCGCGCGGCGCGACGCCGGCGAGCGAGATCTCGCCGTTCACGCTGAAGACGCCGCCCGCCAGGCTCCCCTCGAGCCGGTCGAGGAGCAAGCGCTGGGGCTGCAACGCGAGCCGCCCGCTGGTGAGCCGAACCTCGCCGAGGTTGCCGCGCGGCCTGACGGTCACCACGCCCACCGGGCGCAGCTCGCCGACCAGCAGCGGGGCGCCGGCGGCGCCCGTAGCCTGCAGCGTCACGGCGGCGAGCCCCTCGGCGAAGCTGATCTGCTCGACCGCGAGCAGGAGCAAGCCGACATCGACCTCCCCGGCCAGGGTCAGGTCGAGCAGCTCGCCGGCGGTGCCGTGGGCGAGGAGGTGGGTCTTGGCGCCGCGGAGCTCGACGTCGCTGATCGACCATTGCCCCCGGCGCCAGCTGAGCTCGGCCGGGGCGACGAGCTTGACGGTCTCGAGCGAGCTCGTCACCTCGAGCAGGGCCAGCCGGAAGGTGAGAGAGCCGCCGGTCGCTGGCCGATAGCCGAAGCTGCCTTTGCCACCGAGGGTGACGCCGATGCCCGCCTCCTCCAACCGCGGCACCAGCCCCGCCAACGACAGCCGCCCGACGTCCGCTTCGCCGAGGAGCTCGCCCTCGCTGGCTGCGTAGGTGGCCGACGCTGTCAGCCGGTCGTCGCCACCGGCCAGGCGCAACCCCGGCCGCGTAGCGGGGGCCGTCCTTGGTCACCGCGGTCGAGAGCTCGATCCGCGCCGCTCCGAGGCTCCGATCGCCGACGGTCAAGGCGGCGATCCTGACGCTGCCCTGCAGCGCCGGGAGTCTCACATCGCCGCGCAAGGTGGCGCGGGCGCTCAGCGTCCCCCCGGCGTCCACGGCGAGCCGCAGCGCCCGGGCGACCTCGGCGACCGGCAGGTCATCGAGGCTGAGCGCGGCCTCGAGGTTGCGGGCGTCGTTGTCGCCGTCGGCCTGGATGCGGGCCCGCCCGAGCGCCCCGACCAGCTCGACCGCGCCGTGCCAAGCTGTGGCGTCTCCTGAGGCCTCGAGGCGCAGCTCGCCGAGCGCGGCGCCCCGCCAGGCGAGCCCAACGCCGCGCAAGCGGATCAGCACCTGGCGGTCGCGCAGCGAGGCGGTCACCTGCAGGTGGGACCCGCCGAGCTCTCGCCAGGCCGCGTCGCGGAGCGACAGCTCGGCGGTCAGCAGCGGGTTGCGCACGGTCCCGCTCGCCCGGGCCCGCAGGTCGAGACGGCCGCGCCCGGCGCACGCGGTCAACCACGGCCGGAGGTCGACCTCGTTCGCGGTGACCTCGAGCGCCAGGCGGGGATCGGCGGACCAGGTGTCTGTGGCGGTGCGCAGGTCGAGCTGGCCGGCGAAGCTCGCGGTGCCGGAGTCGAGGCGGAGTTGGCCGCCGGCGACGGTGAGGACCCGATCCACCAGCCGCCAGGTCGCGGCGAGGTCGGCGGAGGTCGCCTCGTTGAGGCGCGCGCCAGCCACCGCCACTCGACCGGAGGCCTGCAGGCGGGTCAGGGTCCCGGACACGGTGCCGTCGACCTGGCCCCCGGCGGCGTCGAGACCCGGCAAGAGACGGGACAACATCGCCGCCGGGCGGTCCGCCCGGGCCGTGAAGGTCGCGGCGACCGGGCCGGCCGCGATGAGGGGGACCGTGCCGCGGACGCCCAGCCGCAGCGGACCGGCGAGGAGCGAGGCCCGCTCGAGCTCCACCTGCTCGCCGGTCCACCACGAACGGAGCTCGAGCGCGGCGTCGCCGGCCGGCGAGATCTCCGCGGGCACGCCGGTGAAGCGGAGCTGCGCCACCACCGCGGTGCGCGATTGCGGCCGGGCGACACGGCGGAGCTCGGCGGCGCCGCTGACGCTGCGCGGCAGCCACGCGGTCGTGACCCACGGGGCGAGCGTGGTCGCCACCGGGAACTCGTCGAGGGTGAGGCGCAGATCGTGCGCGGCGCCGAGCTCGTCGAGCCGAAGAGTGCCGCTGAGATCGGCGCCTCCCGAGGTGGTGGTCAACCCCAACGACTCGATGCGGGCCTCGGGCCAGTCGACGGTCGCGCGCAAGGCCAGGCGGCGCAGGCGGAGGCCGCCGATGGTGAGCTCCATGCCCCCGGCCTGGACCGAGGCCCGGGCGGCCCGTCCCCCCCCGACGGCGGTCGCGAAGGTCGCGGTGACCTCCCCGCTCGCCGCCAGGCCAGGCGCGGCATCGGCGAGCAGGCGCGCCGGGAGAGCGTCGTCGAGCCTCAGCGACGCCCGCCCGGTCGCCGCCGCGGTGACTCCGCCGGCAGTGACGACGACCTCTCCCTCGGTCGTGACCCGACTGCGCGCCAGCCCGGTGAGGAGCCGGCCGACGGTGACCCGGGTCGAGGCCTCGAGACCGTCGTAGTCGACCCGGGTCTCGTGGGCGGCCACGGTAGCGCCGGTCACGGCCGCCGCGAGCCGAGGTGAGCGCAGCGCGGCCTCGAACGCAACGACGTCAACCGAGAGGCTGGCGCGCGCGCCCTCGACGGCCAACTTCGCGTCACGGACCAGGCCGCGGGTGAGCCGCACCTCGGCCTCGGTGGCCCGCAGCTCGACGGTGAGCTCGTCGACCGCTTCGAGGGTCACCTCGAGGCGGAGAGTCGATGGCGGGCCGGCTCGGTCGACGGCGGCGAACGCGTCGAGCAGATCGAAGTTGGCCGCCGCCCCCGCGTCCGGTCGGCGAGTGAGGCGCACCGCGACGCCGCGGGCGCGCACCGCGTCCAGCGCGAGCGTTTGGTTCAGCAAGGCGAGGAGGCCGATCCGGGCCTCGACGGCATCGACGCGCAACAGGGTCTCTCCGGCTGGCGAGGCGGCGGCGAAGCCGGTGAGCACCACGGTCGTCGGCAAAGACCAGCGGGCGCTGGTGAGCGAGAAGCGGCCGGCGAGGCGGCTGTTCAGCTCGTGCACAACCAGCGGCGTCAGCCGCGCGGAGCGGAGCCAGACGCGGGCGCCAACCAGGGCGAGCCCGCCGAGCAGGAACACCGTGGTGACGGCGATCGCCGCCACCCGTGCGAGGCGCCGGCTTCTCATGAGCGGGCCGACGGCGCGCCGCCCGAGAGGAGACAGCAAGCGGGAGGTTCGCGAATCGCGAAGCCCCGGCTAGCGCTCCGTCGCACCGCCGGCCCGTTTGCCCGTGGGGTTGCGCGGGCTCGCCGTCAGACGCTGCACACCGT
>JBFYZW010000369.1:0-5424 GCA_041309305.1 Deltaproteobacteria bacterium
CAGTCGCGCTGGTCTGGCAGCGCGCCGTCGGCCACGGCGCCGCCGACGCCGCCCCCCGGCCCGAAGCGCGCCCCCGGCTCGCCAGCGCCCGGGTCGAGCCGAAGGTCGAGCCGAAGGTCGAGCCGAAGGTCGAGCCAAAGGTCGAGCCAAAGGTCGAGCCGAAGGTCGAGCCGAGGGTCGAGCCGAAGGTCGAGCCGAAGGTCGAGCCGAAGGTCGAGCCGGCGCCCCCGGCGAAGACCGCCTTGACGCGGGCCGAGATCGACGCGGTGCTGCGCGCCGAGACCCTGACGATGCCGTTTTTGCACAAAGATGCCGACGAGGCCGAGCGCGCGTTCCACGCCCAGGCCACACGGGCGGTCGAGCGCGTGTTCGCCGAGGACTTCGACGATCCGGCCATCCTGATGTCCCTCTACGAGAAGGTGCTCGCCGAGGAGAGCCTCTCGTTCATCCGCGACGACTGGCGCGAGCCGCTCGAGCGCGGCGTCGTCCGCGCCGAGGCGCTGCAGCAGGCGGCGGCGCCGCTCAAGGCGTTGCGCCAGGCCCTCGCCAAGGCCAAACCGACCGGCGACGGCGTCTACGCCGGGATCAATCACGCACAGTGCCGCGCGGCGCTCGCCGAGCTGAAGAAGCTCGACCAGTCGCTGCTCGAGCTCGCGGTCACGGTGGCGCCGGTCCAGCGCCTGCCGCTCGGTCAGCTCGAGGGGGTCTGCGAGCTGAGCTATGAGCAGGAGCTCGCCGGGCGGGTTTTCCCGGCGCCGAGCGGTCCGCCGCCGCTGCGCCAGCTGGTGCGCAAGGCCTACCAGCGCGCCTACAAGGGCCGGGCGGTGACCCGCATCGTCATCGTCGACCAGGGTTGGGTGGTCGATGAGGAGGGGGGCCAGCGGACCTTGCGCGCCGTGGTCGGCGTCAAGCGCAAGAAGGCCTTTCCGCTCGACCCCTGTGTGATGGAGGAGATTTCGCTCGTCCAGCAGGAGAAGCGCCCCGGCCGCTACGGACCGCCGGTCTGCTGTCAGATCCACAGCTCGGTCGCCATCGGCTGCGATCAGATCAAGTAACCCTCAAGCGCGGAGAATTCGCATGTCGCTTCGTCTCCTGTTCACCTCGGTCTTGCTCACGACCGCGGGCACCGCCGCAGCCCAGACCGACGCGGCGCCGGCGAGCGAGGAGATCCGCGCCACCGCGGCCGACGCGGGCGACCAACCGGCCGAGGCGGCAGCGACCGGCAGCGAGGCGGGCCGCAGCCCGATCGACGGGGTGGTCGGCCACCTGGGGTTCGGCTACTTCAGCGGCACGGCGCCGCTCGGCGGTCGCTACTGGCTCACCCGTGACACCGCCATCGACCTCGGCGTCGACTTCGCGCTGTCGAGCGGCAACCTCGAGGCACACCGCTACGGGCTCGAGGCGGGCTACGTGATGGCGCTGGCCCACTACCACTACGCGGTGGTCTTCGGCCGCGCCGGCCTGGGGCTCCGGTTCCTCGACTCCTTCGGCGACAACTCCGGCCCGGCGCGCTGGAACGTCGACGGCAACCTCTTCCTCGGCGCCGAGCTGTTCCTCGGCGCACTCGGTTTTCCGAACATCAGCGTGCTGGCCGGCTACGGCGTGCAGGCCAGCTACACCTACCAGGGCGGCTCGGCGTTCATCATCGGCACGGTGAACGGCGGCCTCAACGTCGTCGCCGCCGGCAACGTCGGCTTCCACATCTACCTGTGAGCGAGGTGCACGATGCGTAACCCCACCCCCTGGACAGTGCTCGCCGGCGGCGTCGTGGCGCTGCTCGTCGCCTCGACCATCCCCGGCGGCTGCAGCGGCCTGCGCGACGAGTGCGGCGACGGCCTCGACAACGACGGCGACGGCCTGATCGACGGCAGCGACCCCGCCTGCCAGGCGGCGACACTGCGCTACAACGCGCAGAACGCCAACTGCGGCCAGGGCTCCTCCGGCCTGACGACCGACAACCCGGCCTGTCAGGTCACCGTCGCCGGCGCCAGCGAGGGGGACGACCCGGCCTGCGGCGACCGCCAGGACAACGACGGTGACGGGCTCGTCGACTACCCGGACGACTACGGCTGCACGGCGCTGAGCGACGACAGCGAGGACAACCCGGCCTGCTCCGACGGCGAGGACAACGACGGCGACGGCCTCCTCGACTGGGAGCAGGACCCCGGCTGCCGCAACAACGCGCGCAACACCACCGAGAGCAACGACTACGCCTGCGGCGACGGGCGCGACAACGACGGCGACGGCAAGGTCGACTACCCGGCCGATCCCGGCTGCTCCTCCCGCACCGACTCCTCCGAGGTCGACCCGCAGTGCAGCGACGGCCTCGACAACGACGGCGACGGCCGGGTCGACTTCCCGAACGACCCGGACTGCACCAGCGGGCTCGCCGACCGCGAGCGGTCCTTCGCCTGCGCCGACGGGGTCGACAACGACTACGACGGCGCGGTCGACGGCGCCGACCTCGGCTGCGCCAGCCGCTTCGACGACGACGAGACCAACCCGGCCTGCTCCGACGGGCGCGACAACGACGGCGACGGCCGGATCGACTTCCCGGCCGACCCGGGCTGCGCCAACGTGCTCGACGCCGCCGAGGACAAACCGGAGTGCTCGGACGGCATCGACAACGACCTGAACGGCTACGTCGACTTCCCCTTCGATCCGGGCTGCGACTCCCCGGAGGACGACGGCGAAGCGGCCGCCTGCTCCGACGGCATCGACAACGACGGCGACGGGCTGGTCGACTTCCCCTACGACCCCGGCTGCACGAGCCCGAGCACCAACAGCGAAGGGAACGCCAACAGCTGCGCCGACGGGCTCGACAACGACGGCGACGGCTTCGTCGACTACCCGGCCGACCCGGGGTGCAGCGCGCGCACCGACGTCACCGAGGGCGACACCTCCGGGGACTGCAGCGACGGCCTCGACAACGACGGCGACGGCTTCATCGACCGGACCAGCGCGACCAACCTCGGCGACCCGGCTTGTGACGCCAACTACGTCTGGGAGCGCCTCGACCCGCTCTGCGACGACGGCGCCGACAACGACGGCGACGGCACCGCCGACTTCAACGGCGTCGACCTCAACTTCGACGGGCGCTTCGACGCGCCGGGCGAGTTCCCACCCGACCCGGGCTGCTACGGGATCGCCGGCTACGCCGAGGCCCCCGAGCCGCCTTGCGCCGACCGGCTCGACAACGACGGCGACGGCTCCGCCGACTGGAACGGCATCGACCTGAACGGCGACGGGCGCTTCGACCCGCCGGGCGAGATGCCGCCCGACTGGCTGTGCGTGATGCCCGATCCGACCACCGGCGCGGTGCCGACGATCATCCAGTCGCAGCGGCGGCGCAGCGAGCGCTTCTACGAGTCGCCGGCCAACGTCTACGCCGACTTCGCCCAGTGCCGGGACGGCGTCGACAACGACGGCGACGGCTTCGTCGACTTCCAGCCCGAGTTCCTCTCCACCGGCGGGCCGAACCCGAACTACCTGACCGGGGACCCGCAGTGCACCGACGCGCTCGACAACACGGAGGCCAACTGATGGTCCGCCTCACCCTCCTCTCGCTGCTTGTGTTCATCACCGCCTGCGGCGAGCTGCCCGAGCTCGCGCCGGCCGCGTCGCGGCGCGACGGCCTGGGCCTGAGCAACCACGCGGCCTTCGACGCGATCGTCGGCCAGCTGAGCGAGCGCGCGCAGTCGCAGGCCCGCACCGACGCCGCCAGCCTCGGCATCGGCGGCGCGCTGGCGGTCGGCATCAACAGCACCCGCCTGTGGGTCGCCGACCCGCAGAACCGGCGCGTGCTCGGCTTCGCCGACGCGACGACGCTGACCAACGGCGCCGCGGCCAGCCTGGTGCTCAACCAGGACGACTTCACGACCATCGACTACTGGAACATCCCGACCACCCAGCAGCTCGTCCCCTACGTGTTGGCCCTCGATCCCGAGCACCGCCTCTACGTCAGCGACGGCATCCAGGTGCTGGTCTTCGAAGACCCGTTCAGCGACGACCTGGTCCCGGACTACGCGCTGAGCGGCGTCCCTCAGACGGTGCAGAGCATCCGCTACCTGCCCGACACCGACCTCTTGGCGGTGATGAACGCGAGCAGCATCGTCATCTACCCGCGCGGCGCGCGCGAACCGTTCGCTCAGGGCAGCTTTGGCGCCCCGTGCCCCGGTCTGGCCTCTGACGTGGCCTTCGCCGGCAACGTCTACTTCGTCTCCTGCCTCGGCGGCGTGCTCTGCGCCGACAATGTCACCCCCGGCTGCGCTGGCGTCTATGTCTACGGCGCCAATCCGACCGGCTTCGTCGCCGATCCCGGCGCCGGCTACCGCGCCTACACCTTCTTCGGCTCGCCGCAGCAGATGGTGATCGACGAGGGCAGCCTGTTCGTCAGCGACCTCTCCGGCAACCGCGTGATCCGCCTCTCGACCACCGCGGTCACCTGGGCGCAGGCGGTGATCGGCGGGGCTGGGGGAGTCGCCCCCCTGGCGCTCGCCGCCGGCATGACCTTCTACGGCCAGCCCAACGAGACCTCCACGGTCGCCAACTACCACACCTCGGGGATCCCGCAGATCAGCGCCGACGGGTTGAACGGGCCGCACTTCCTGGCCGTCGACCCGGACGACCACCGCCTGTGGGTCACCGATGACGGCAACGCGCGCGTCCTGGCCTACAACCAGGTCACCGTCGCCGGGCCGGTCAAGACCGCCCAGGTGGTGCTCGGCCAACCGGACATGACCCACGGCTGGCCGAACCGCCTCGAGCCGAACGCGCTGGCCAACCTGCGCGGCGTGGCGCTCGGCGGGAGCGGCGCGACGCTCCGCGCCGCCATCGTCGACTACCAGACTCACCGGGTCCTGGTCATCGACTCCTTCGCCAGCTACCAGACCGGCGGCGATCCGAGCTTCGTGCTCGGCCAGACCGCGGCGATCAACTACCTGGCGCAGAACGGCCAGCCGGCGATCAACGCCACCGGGCTGTACTTCCCCGCCGACGTCGCCTTCAGCCCGAACGGCTGGCTGTGGGTCTGCGACGGCGGCAACAACCGCGTGCTCACCTTCGAAACCCCGGCCGCCGGCGCCGCGGCCAATCGGGTGTACGGCGCCAACACGATGACCGAGGGCGGCGTCTACGGTGGCTTCACGCGCATCGCGGCGACCAACTCCCACCTGTTCGTCGCCGCCGGCAACCGGGTGCTGATGTACGACGTGAACATTCAGCAGCGCAAACCGGTGCGCGTCTTCGGCCAGGAGCAGCCGCCGGCCGGGACCCCGGCGTTCGACGACATCGGCACCCTGGCCAACCGCGGGGGCGGCCCGCGCGCCGACACGCTGAGCGGCGTCACCGACGTGGCCGTCGACGCCGACGGCACGCTCTGGGTCGCTGACTCGGGCAACTACCGCGTGCTCTGGTTCGAAGACC